>JBEKIU010000211.1:0-8414 GCA_050011635.1 Acidimicrobiales bacterium | reverse complement strand
CCGGGTGCTGGTGAAGGTCCTCCAGTCGTGGCTGGCCGCCAGCACGTCGGCATGGCGGGCGATGGCCCAGAACCCGTACTCTTCGTTGAAATGGACCGGCGCCTCGTCGCGCAGTTGCCGGTACAGCTCGTAGGGGTCGTCGAAGAAGACCTCGGAGAAGGGGTCGAAGACCGCGGTCACGATCGGGGTCCGGGCCGCCAGAAGGAGACGAGGAGGAGCGCACTCCCGCCGACCCCGCCGATCAGGGCGATGGCCAGGCCCGTCCAGCCCCACAGCGAGGTCAGCCCGACGGCCTTGTCGAGGCTCCAACCGCCCGGTCCGACCGTGGCCAGCAGGAATCCCGACATGGTCAGCACCATCACGTACTCCCAGCCCTCGCCGGGGCGAAAGATGAAGAAGCCGTTCCGCAGGTGGTTCGTCACCCAGGCCACGACCATGACCCCGACGACGCCGGCACCGCCCAGGGAGGTCAGGAGGCCCAGAACGAGGAGGGCGCCGGCACCGATCTCGGTGATGCTCGCCGTCCAGGCGTGGAACCAGCCCGGTTTCATGCCCAGGCTCTCGAACCAGCGGCCCGTGCCGGCGATCTTGCCGCCACCGATGATGTGATTGACGCCGTGCGCGATGAACACGGCCCCGATGGCCACCCTGAACACCAGTAGCGCGAGGTCCACGGCATGGACGTTGGCCATTTTCGAAGGCTCCACTTTCTCGGACCGGACGGTCAACCGGCCACTAGATGATCACACGACGGTTGCACAAACCACTCGATACTCTGCCACCCGCGCCCCCGGCTCACTCCGAGGCCGCAAGGGCGGCTCAGTCCGAGGCCGGGAGGGCGGCTCAGTCCGAGGCCGGGAGGGCCTTGGCCGACTTGATCTCGAGCGCTTCCCCGTCCAGGGAGAGTGCTCCGCTCCCGGGTTTGGTGCACAGAACCTCGACCGAGTCGGCCGCGTCGGTGTAGCGCTTGCCGAGCAGGGTGCTCCCGGTCTGGTCGGGGGCCGTGGCGGCGCCGTCGGCCACCGGCTCGTCCAGGGCCACGAGGGGAACCCCCCCACAGGCCAGCTCATGGTCGCCCGTCCCCTTCACGACGACGATCTCGGTCTCGCTGACCTGGCTCTTCAATCGCAACCCGGGCTTGAGATTCATGACGAAACCTCTTTCATCGACTGGTCGGACACCGGAGAGCCTGAACCAGCCGGCCGGTCCCCGGCCAACTGATCGCGCACCACCCGCCGGAGGAGTTTCCCGCTGGCCGTGGTGGGGAGATCGTCGTAGACGACGACCAGACCGGGCGTCTTGAGGGATCCCAACCGCTGACGGACCCATCCGGTGAGCTCGTCGGTGATCTGGGTGGGGAGGAGTCCGGCCATGGAAGGACCGACCACCACGGCGGCGGCGACCGACTCCCCCCAGTCCGGGTCGGGGACGCCGACCACGGCGACAGCCTCCACGCCGGCATGGCGGAGCAGCGCGTCCTCTATCTCCGACGGCGACAGGTTCTCGCCACCCTTGATGATCACGTCGTCGACCCGGCCCTCGACGTAGAGGTAGCCGGACTCGTCGATCGATCCCACGTCCCCGGTGGCCAGCCACCCGGCCTCGTCCAGGCTGGTGGCGCTGTCGAGGTACTGGCCGCCCACCTGTGGGCCCCGCACCCGGATCAGGCCTCTGGCCCCCGACGGTGCCATGGCACCGGAGTCCTCGAAGATGGCGACCTCGACGCCCGGCAGCGGCCGGCCGACGGACTCGAGGCGCCGACGGGCCTCCGGGTCGGTGCTGGACAGTGCCTGACGGTGGTCCTCGGGCCCGAGCACGGCGATCGTCGACGACGTCTCGGTGAGCCCGTAGGCATTGACGAATTGGGTCTCGGGGAACAGCTCGAGCGCCCGTTCGAGTATCGGTGCGGCCATGCGGGCCCCGCCGTAGGAGAGCGAGCGCAGCGTGGGCACCCGCAGGGCGCGGTCGGCCTCCATGCACGCCACGATCCTGGCCAGCATGGTGGGCACGACGAAGGCATGGGTCGCACCGCCGGTCCGGGCCAGGTCCAGCCAGCCGGTGGGGGTGAAGCTCGGGAGGGGCAGGATGCGGCGGCCCGAATAGACGGATCGTCGACATATCCCGCCGTCCCAGGATCGACCGGATCGGTGCTGCCGGTGCTTCCGGTGCTGCCGGCGCCGTCGGTGCTGTCGAGACGGCGCCGCCACTCCGACGTCCGGGTGACGGTCGGGCTGTCGAGGTCGGCCGTGAGCTGCTCGGAGGCAACCGCATACGGACGGTCCAACCGTTCGATCTGGGCCTGGAGCGCGTCGGCCGGCAACCGAAAGTTGAGCGGGGCATAGGAGACGCCGGCCCAGGCGGCCCCGAACAGCGCCGCCGGTACCGCCGCCGAACAGCTGTCGGCGAACGCCAGGGTGGCGGCGCCGTGCGCGTCCAGGTCGGCTCCGACCCGCCGGGCCAGCTGGCGCAGATCTCCGTACGAAAGCGACTCCGCTCCATCGGTGAGTGCCGTGCGGTCGCCGAAGGAATCGGCGATCAGGTCCAAGAGGATGGCGATGTTCACGAGGGGGATCCCCGGCCGGATGGTGGGCTCGGTGTCGGTGTCATCGGCCGGCGGCGGGTGGTTCGGTGTCCATGGCGTGGGGATGGGGCGTGGGGATGGGGCGTGGGGATGGGGCGTGGGGATGGGGCATGCGGTCGTCCGGAAGCGGAGCCAACCATAACGATTCGCGTACTGGTAGGACAATCCCCGTCCCGTCGCACGGTCCCCGGTCGGTCACGCTTCGAGCTCGTCGACCAGGCCCCAGTCGAGCGCCGTGCCGGCATCGATGGCCGGCAGGCCCAGGGCCAGGAGCAAGGTGGCGTGACGGCCGATGCGTCTCGGCAGGCTGACGGTGCCGCCCGCCCCGGGGATGAGCCCGAGACGCACCTCGGGCAGCGAGATCCGGGTCGAGTGCTTGGCCACCACCCGGTGTGCGAACGCGGCCAGCTCGATACCCGAGCCGACGGTCGATCCATGCAGGTGGACCGTCGTCCGGTCGGCCACGCCGGCCATGGCCCGACCGACATTGCGCTGCAGGCGCACGAGATGGGCCGACACCGGATCCGGTCGTGACCCGAACTCGTCCAGATCCCCGCCGCTGCAAAAGGATCCGCCGGCGCCGCGCAGGCTGACCGACGTGATCGTGGGGTCGGCCGCCGCAACCTGGATGGCGGCCAGGAGCTCGTCGCGCATCTGCGCATTGAACGCGTTGAGCACATGGGGACGGTCGAGCGTGATCGACAACTCGCTCTCCTGCCGGGAGACCTCGACCACCGCACCGGACTCCTTCGGCCGCACACGCGCCGGGTTCCGGGCGCGCCACCTGCCGAACTCCGGTCCACCCTGGAGGAGGCCGTAGGCCGTCGACTCGGCCACCAGCCCACCGGGCACGGACCGACCCTGACCCGTCCGGAGCAGTACGGCCAGTGCCGTCGACGCCATCGTGTTCTGGCCGACCGTCTCCAGGACCGACTCGAGGTCCTGGCTCTCCCTCCCGACGACGACGTCGGCCCACTGCGGAGTCCGGTCCGTCGGGTCCCCCACCGCTCCCACCACCACGGCGGCCAGCGTCTGGAGGCTCTCCATCGACCGCTCGGCCAGCGCGTCCGGAAGGTCGTCGCCGTCGACCACCACCACCGGCCGGCCGGAAGCGACCATGCGCTCGTGGATCTCACCCGCTCCGAGCACCCCGGCGAACTCCTCACCGGAGAGCCTGACGGGGATCATCGGACGATGGTAACGATTCGGTGTGCCAGACGTCGTCTGGCCCCGACCAAAGGAAAGCACCGGTGGCTGAAGGAGTTCTCGGTTCGAGCGACGCCTCGCAGGCCTGGGCCAGTTCGGGGATGCTGTTCCTGACCGGCCGGACCGGCGGCCCGGCCCTGGGTGGGCCGGCGGCCCTGGTCGAACGGGGACGCGCCAGTGCCGCCGACATCGCTCTGAGCACGACACGGCTGGGCCGGCCCGTCGTCGTCGACCCGCTGGCAACGATGGTCGAGCGGGCCGCGTGCGGCGGTTTGCGTCGACGCGGACAGGTCAGTTGCGGTGGGTCGTCCCGTCTGATGAGGTCCGCCGACGGCTGGATCGCGGCCACCATGGCCCGTCCGACCGACTGGGACCTCGTCCCCGCGCTGGTCGAGCTGCGCGCCGCCGTCCGTCACGGGGAGTGGGACGCCCTCGAAACGGGGGTGGCCACCATCGGGGGACGGGAGCTGAGCGCCAGGGCCGAGCTCCTCGGCCTGCCCCTGTCCGTGCTGGCCGAACGGCACCCGCCGCCCGCCGTCGCTCCGGTGGCCTCCGGCGCCGTCCCCGGGATCGAGCCCAAGCGGATCCGCCCCGCCCCGCCGGTGTCGTCCCTGACCGGTGTGGTGGTGGCCGACCTCTCCGCCCTCTGGGCCGGGCCGCTGGTGGGCCGCCTCCTGGTCCGGGCCGGTGCCCGTGTCATCAAGATCGAATCCGTGTCCCGTCCCGACGGAGCCCGACGGGGCGATCCGAGGTTTCACGCGGCGATGAACGCGGGCAAGGAATCGGTGGCCATCGAACTCGAGGGCACCAAAGGAAGAGAGGTGCTGGCCCGCATCCTGGCCGGGGTCGATGTGGTGATCACCGCGTCGAGACCCCGTGCCCTCGACCACCTCGGCCTCGACCCCGAGGACCTGGTCCGACGGCACCGGCCCCGGGTCTGGCTGATGATCTCGGGGTACGGCGACGCGCCGGGGTCCTCCAACCGGGTGGCGTTCGGCGACGACGCCGCCGTGGCCGGTGGTCTCGTGGCCTGGGACGGATCGACGCCCTGCTTCTGCGGCGACGCCGTCGCCGATCCGCTGACCGGCCTGGCCGGCGCCGCCGCCGTCCTCTCCGCCTTGGAGAGCGACGGGGCGTGGATCATCCAGGCGTCGATGGCCGATGTCGCCGCAGGGGCGACCGGCCCCGCCCTCTCCGTCGACGGGCTCGAACCCTCACCTCCCCGAACCGAACCCGCTACCCCCGGGCCCGTCCCCGACTTCGGCGCCGACACGGCCCGCGTGCTGAGGGATCTCGGAATCAGCTGACCGGCACCCGAGGGCAGAGCCGGCCGGCGGTCCGCCGTCACCAAGCCTCACCGGAGGGCGGATCTCGGGGATTCGCAGCCGTGGGCGGGGGCTCCCGGCTTCACGGAGGGCTGGTTCCTTCGGTACGCTTCGGAGAGGACATCGACAAGGGGGACACACAATGGATATCAACGAGATGGTCATGGTCAGCGTCGACGACCATGTCGTGGAGCCCCCGAACCTCTTCTCCGGGCGCCTTCCGGCCAAGTACGTGGACCTGGCCCCCAAGTTCATCACCAATGACGACGGCACCAACGCCTGGCTGTACGAGGGCCAGGTGCTTCCGAACGTGGCCCTCAACGCGGTGGCCGGGCGTCCCCGCGAGGAGTACGGCCTCGAGCCCACGTCGTTCGACCAGCTGCGGCCGGGCTGCTACGACATCGACGAGCGGGTGAAGGACATGGATGCGAACGGCGTCCTCGGCTCGCTGTGCTTCCCCTCCTTCCCGCAGTTCTGCGGCCAGCTCTTCGCCCGGACCAAGGACAAAGACGTCGCCCTGGCCATGGTGCAGGCCTACAACGACTGGCACATCGACGAGTGGTGCGGAACCCACAAGGGACGCTTCATCCCCTGTCCCCTCCCCGCCATCTGGGACCCCGAGGTACTGGCCGGGGAGGTCCGCCGCACCGCGGCCAAGGGAGCCCATGCGGTCACCTTCTCCGAAAATCCGTCCAAGCTCGGATGGCCCAGCATCCACTCGGACTACTGGGACCCGTTCTGGAAGGCGTGCAGTGAGGAGGCGGTCGTGGTGTGCATGCACATCGGCTCGTCGTCGGAGATCGTGATCACCTCGGCCGATGCGCCCATCGACTGCCTGATCACCCTGACCCCGATGAACATCGTCCAGGCCGCGGCCGACCTGGTGTGGTCGCCGGTGCTCCGCAAGTACCCCGACCTCAAGGTGGCGCTGTCCGAAGGCGGCATCGGTTGGATCCCGTACTTCTTGGAGCGGGTCGACTACAACTACGACCGCCATCATGCCTGGACGGGCCAGGACTTCGGCGACGCACTCCCGAGCCAGGTCTTCAACCGGAGCGTGCTCACCTGCTTCATCGACGACCGCTTCGGTGTGGCCAGCCGCGAGTTCCTCGACATGGACAATGTGATGTGGGAGTGCGACTATCCCCACTCCGACTCGACGTGGCCCATGGCACCCGAGACGCTGGCCAAGAGCCTGGACGGGGTCTCCGACTACGACATCGATCGCATCACCCATCTCAACGCCATGCGGCACTTTCACTACGATCCCTTCACCGAGCTCGGGGGGAAGGCGAACTGTACGGTCGGTGCCCTCAGGAAGCAGGCGGTGGGTCACGACGTGTCCACCAAGTCGCAGTTGCGGGAGAGCATCACCAAGGGAGGGACCCGGTCGGTCGACCTCCTCTCCATCGCCAAGAAGTGACGGCGGACCGCCCCACTACTGCGCCACCTCACCCACCCACCCGTCACTGATCGAAGGAAAGAGCCACCATGGCCACTGCACTCTCTGGTTTCCGCGTCCTCGAAGTGGCGGCCTGGACGTTCGTCCCGGCCGCCGGTGCCGTTCTCGCCGACTGGGGTGCCGATGTCATCAAGGTCGAGCACCCCGAGACCGGCGATCCCCAGCGGGGGCTGGTCTCGATGGGACTCATCCCCGGGGGCGACGGTGCGGTCAACTACATCATCGAGCAGCCCAATCGGGGAAAGCGCAGCATCGGGATCGACATCAGCACCGACGGCGGCCGTGACCTCCTGTACAAGCTGGCCGAGTCGTCCGACGTGTTCCTCACCAGCTTCCTCCCCGCCGTGAGGCAACGGTTGAAGATCGATGTCGAGCACATCAGGGCGGTCAACCCGGGCATCGTCTACGCCCGCGGGTCGGGACAGGGACCGCTCGGTCCCGACCGCGAGAAGGGCGGCTACGACGGCTGCTCGTACTGGGGGCGCGGCGGAGTGGCCAACGCCCTCACCCCCGGCGACAGCGAGTATCCCATCGGCGGGAGGCCGGCCTTCGGCGACCTGGCCGGGGGGATGGCCATCGCCGGGGGGATCGCCGCCGGCCTGCTGCAGAAGGAGAAGACCGGTGAGGCCCCGATCATCGACGTCTCGCTCCTCGGGCTGGCCATGTGGCAGCTCTCCCCCGACATCGTGGCCTCCGGACTCTACGGAGGTGACCCCATGCCCAAGTTCAACCGGAGCTCGTCACCCAACCCGCTGGTCGGCAACTACCGCACCAGCGACAACCGGTTCATCACGCTCATGATGCTCCAGTCCGACCGGTTCTGGCCCGACTTCTGCCGGCACATCGACAGGCCCGAGCTCATCGACGATCCGCGGTTCGCCGACGGCGGTGGGCGCTACGCCAACTCGAAGGAGTGCATCCAGATACTGGATGACGTCTTCGCGTCGAAGACCTACACCGAGTGGAAAGAGAAGCTGGCCACCTTGGAAGGCGTCTGGGCTCCGGGCCAGATGCCGAGCGAGCTGGTCGACGATCCCCAGGTCGGTGCCAACGGGTACCTGTCCACGGTGGAGCGGGCCGACGGGAACAACTTCGACCTGGTGGCCAACCCGGTGCAGATGAACGAGACGGCCGACCGCCTGACCAGCGCCCCCGAGCACGGCCAGCACACCGAGGAGATCCTCCTCGAGCTCGGACTCGACTGGGACCAGATCATCGCCCACAAAGAAGCGGGTGCCATCCTCTGAGCGGCGTTATTTGGGTGGGAACCGGAGGGCCCCGTCGAGGCGGATGTTCTCCCCGTTGAGGTACGGGTTCAAGACGATGCTCTCGACCAGCAGCGCGAACTCGTCGGGCTCACCCATCCGCTTGGGGAAGACGATGTTCTCGACCAGCTTGGTCTTCAGCTCCTCCGGGGCGCTCTGCATCAGCGGGGTGCCCATGGTGCCGGGGGCGATGGCGCACACCCGGATGCCGACCGGGGCCAGGTCCCTGGCCAGCGGCAGGCTCATCCCGAGGATGGCCGCCTTGGCCGCGGCATAGGCCACCTGGCCGGTCTGCCCCTCGTAGCCGGCGATGGAGGCCGTGTTGACGACGACGCCGCGTTGCCCGAGCTCGTCGGGCTCGTTGGCCGCCATTCTGGCCGCACACAACCTGGTCACATTGAAGGTGCCCATCGTGTTGAGCTCGATGGTGGCCCGGAAGGGCTCGATGCCGAGCGGCGTGTTGTCCCGGGACAGGGTGCGCCCTCCCGCACCCCCGCCGGCCACGTTGACCACCACCGAGAGCGGCGCCAGACCTGACGCGGCATCGATGGCCGCGTTCACGTCGGCGTCGTCGT
>JBEKIU010000210.1:0-7735 GCA_050011635.1 Acidimicrobiales bacterium | reverse complement strand
CGTCAGGCGTTCTCCGTGGGGTAGACGACGAGCAGGCCGCGCTCGACATCGGCCACCACCACCGTGGTGCCCGCGTCGATGGTGGTGCCAGGGAAGAGCGACACCGCGTACCACTCCTCGCCCCGGGTGAGCACCGAACCGGGTTGATGCCGGTCGGACACCGTCTTGGTGACCACCGCCGTCTCGCCGATCATGCCCGAGACACCGTTCAACATCGCCGACTCCGTTTCCGACCTCGACTCCGAGTGCTCATCGTTGCAGCCACCTGCTTCTCACCCGGCACTATACGGCCTCCGCCCCGCTCCCATCCCGGTTCCACCCAGGCCCGGCCGGACCGGAGCGGCCCGGGTACCGTGGGTCATGGCCACCGACGTGCAATCGACCAAGCCCGTGTCCCCGCTGACCGCCCGGAAGACCTGGCGGACCGTCGAACCCCTCCACGGGATGATCTACTTCGCGCCCGAGGCGGCACAATCCTACGCCCGCCTCGGCCTGGCCCCGGAGGCGGGCTACTTCGCCTCGCGGTCGGCCGCCATGGGGGCGGTGGGAGCCGACACGGTCATCGCCACCTTCTACAACTTCGATCCCGCACTCGTGCGGGCGGTCATCCCCGGTGCATGGCAGGTCTCGTCACCAGCCGACGTGCTCGGCGCCCGCATCGAGGCCGCCGACGCCGCCCTGCGTCGAATGCTCGGCGATGCCGTTGGCTCGCCCGAGATGGGCCGGGCCGCCGACCTGGCCCGCCGGGCCGCCACCCGCGCCGCCCTCCGGTACGAGGGCCGGCCGTTGTTCGCGGCCCATGCCGGGCTGGACTGGCCCGACGCCCCCCACCTGGTGCTGTGGCATGCCCAGACCCTTCTGCGCGAGTTCCGGGGTGACGGCCACATCACGGCGTTGGTGGGGGCGGACCTCGACCCGGTGGAGGCCCTCGTCCTGCACCTGGCCTCCGGTGAGGTGCCCGGCACCTTCCTCCGCGACTCCCGGGGCTGGTCCGATGCGGCCTGGGACGCCGGCGTCACCCGTCTCGTCGCCCGCGGCCTGGTCGAGGTGCGGGAGGCGGCGACCGATCACGGTCCCCTGGCGCTGACCGAGGCAGGCGCCTCGTTCCGCGGGGAGATCGAGGACAGCACCGACCGCCTGGCCGTCTTCCCCTACGAGGCGCTCGGTGAAGACGCCTGTGCGGAGCTGCGCACCCTCACCCGCCCCTTCAGCCGCGCGGTGGTCGACGCCGCCGGCCTCGGCCGGTGACGGCGTCGGCCAAGGCCGACTCATCCCCGGGCAGGGTCACCACCCGGTAGCCGAGGCGCTCGACCAGCCAGTCGCGATTGCGCCGGTGGATGTCGTGGTGGGCATCGAACCGGTTGACGACGCCTGCGGGGACCGGACCCCACCTGCGGTCTCCACCACCCCGACCTGTACCCGGTTCGGGGGCCAGCCCAACTCGGCCACGAGGTCACCGATGCTGAAGCCGGGCAGGCCCAGCGCCTCGGCGGCCATCGGGGGAGCCATGGCCAGGTGGTAGGAGCGGAACGGACGACAGACCACGGCCGGGTCCTCGCCCGACGCCGACCCGAGCACCTCGGCGTCGGTGGCTCCCCCGAGCCGGATCCCCTCCGAGTCGATGGCGAACGATTGGGCCGGCTTGCGGGCGGCCACCGACAGGCCTCGGCCGCGCAGGTCGCGCAGCAGGCGGCTGCCGACCCAGGTCTTGCCCACTTCGGTGCCGGTGCCGCACACCAGGACGACCCGCTCGGGGCGAAGGGCCGGCGTCGTGCTCACCGGGCCGAGTCTTGTCGACGGGGGCAACCTGGTCGAAACGCCCGGTAGGATCGCACCATGGACCGGATCGGCGTGGTCGACACCATGTTCGCCCGCTACGACATGGGCGCCGAAGCGCTCGACGAGCTGAAGCAGTGCCCGGGCTTCGGGTCGACATTCGAGGTCGTGCACCGGACGGTGCCCGGGTTCAAGGACCTGGCCGTCGAGTGCAAGCGGATCATCGAGGACGACGGGTGCCTCATCGTCGTCGCCCTCGGGATGCCGGGCAAGGCCGATATCGACCAGGTCTGCGCCCACGAGGCGTCCCAGGGCATCATGCAGGCCCAGCTGATGACCTCGACCCACATCTTGGAGGTCTTCGTCCACGAGGGCGAGGAGGACGATCCGGCCCGGCTGGCCGCGGTGTGCATCGACAGAGCCCGCAAGCATGCCCGCAACGCCTACTGGATGCTCTACGAACCGGGGCAGCTGACCCGCAGGGCCGGACGGGGTGTGCGACAGGGGTACGAGGACGCCGGGCCCATCCCGGCCTGAACCACCGGTGCCGGTTCAGGCCGGTGGATCGTGAGGCAGGCCCAACGTCCGCTCGGCGATGATGTTGCGCTGCACCTCTGACGTCCCTCCCCCGATGGTCAGGGCCGGGGCGAAGAGGTACCCGAAGTCCCAGAGGCCACCGGGCCACGGCGTCCCCGCCTCGCCGTCCCCGCCTTCCGGCCTCCGGTCCGCACCCTCCGTGCTCCCGAGCATGCCCCGGGCGCCGGTGAGGTCGCGGGCCAGGGCCATCACGTGCTGGCCGTGCTCGTCGGCCAGTGCCTTGCGCACCGATGCCTCGGGACCGGGCTCCGTACCGGCCACCGCCGCCGACACCGTGCGCAGCCGCAACAACCGGAGGATCTCGCCCTCTGCCCACAGCCGGGCCAGGCGCTGTCGGTCGAGCGGGTCGGAAGCGCCTCCGGCCCTCCGAACGGCATCGACGAGGTCGGCCGCGGTGGGCCCCATCCCCCACAGGGACCCGGCCCCGGACAGCGAGACCCGCTCGTTGCCCAGCGTCACCTTGGCCAGGGACCACCCCTCGCCCCGGCCACCGATCAGGTTGTCCGCCGGGAGGCGCACCTCGTCCAGGAAGACCTCGTTGAAGGTGTGGGTGCCGGTCATGTCCACCAGGGGACGGACATGCACCCCGGGGGCGTCCATCGGGCAGATGAAGTAGGAGATGCCGCGGTGCACGGGAGCATCCGGCTCGGTCCGGGCCAGGAGGATCCCGAATCGCGCCGCGTGGGCGTACGACGTCCACACCTTCTGGCCCCGGACCACCCACTGGTCACCATCGAGATCGGCCCTGGTGGTCAAGGAGGCCAGGTCGGATCCCGCGCCTGGCTCGCTGAACAGCTGGCACCAGATCTCCTCGCCGGCCAGCAGGGGCATCAGGAAGCGGTCCTTCTGGCCGGTGGTCCCGGCGAACAGGATGGTGGGTCCGGCCCATCCGATCCCGATGGTGTTGGTCGGTCGCCGCACCCCGGCTCGTCGGAGCTCATCGTCCACGATGAGCTGGTGGGTGGGATCGGCGCCGATCCCCCAGGGCGGGGGCCAGTGCGGAGCGACGAGACCGCGCTCGGCCAACATCCGGCCCGACGGCTCCGGGTGAGCCTGCAACCACCGGCGCACCGGCGCCCGGCGCGGGTCGTCCTCCGTCGGCAACGCGAAGTCCACGCCGGCCAGCGTAGGCTCGACCGGGGTATGAGGAGCGACGGTTGAGCACGTGGAACTTCGGGGATGTCTGGGAGGCGGTGGCCGACGAGCTGCCCGATGCGCCCGCGCTCACCCATGGGACGACCACCCTGAGCTGGGGTGAGCTGGACCGGAGGGCGGACGACCTGGCCCGGTGGCTGCTCGGCACCGACGTCAGGCACCAGGACAAGGTGGCCATCTACCTCTACAACTGCTCGGAGTACCTCGAGGCCAGCTTCGCCTGCTTCAAACTCGGCCTGGCGCCCATCAACACCAACTACCGGTATGCCGACGACGAGCTCGTCTACCTGTGGGACAACGCGGACGCGGTGGCGGTCGTCTTCCACGGCGCCTTCACCGACCGCATCGAGGGCATCCGCGACCGGCTCGCGTCCGTCAGGACCTGGCTGTGGGTCGACGACGGAACGGCCGGCTGCCCCGAGTGGGCCGTTCCCTACGAGGAGGCGGCCGGGACGTCCGGGCCGCCGGGGACGGAACGGGTCCGTCCTCCCTGGGGTCGCGGCCCCGACGATCTCTACCTGCTCTACACAGGGGGGACCACGGGCATGCCCAAAGGCGTCATGTGGCGCCAGGACGACCTCTTCGCCCGGCTCAACAGCGCAGGGTTCCGCCGCTACCCCGAGGACGGGGGGCCGGACGACGTCCGTGCCGAGCTCCGGCGCAGCGGCCCGGGCATGACCCTGCTGCCGGCCTGCCCGCTGATGCACGGCACCGGAGGCTTCACCGCGCTCGAGTGCCTCAGCGAGGGCGGGCGGGTGGTCACCCTGACCTCGCGTACCTTCGACACGGTCGAGCTGCTCGACACCGTCGACCGCGAGAAGGTCAACGCGCTGGTCATCGTGGGCGACGCCTTCGCCAAGCCCATCCTGGCCACGCTCGACGCCCATCCCGGCCGCTGGGACCTGAGCAGCCTGGTGGGCATCGTCTCGTCCGGGGTGATGTGGAGTGAGGAGACCAAACAGGGCCTCCTCCGCCATCGTCCCGGGATGCTGCTGGTGGACGCGTTCTCGTCGTCCGAGGCCATCGGCATGGGCAGCTCGGTCTCGTCGGGGGACTCGGCCGCCCACACGGCGCAGTTCACCCTCGGCCCCGAGGTCCGGGTGATCGGTGCCGACGGCGGCGACGTCGAGCCCGGGACCGGCCAGAGCGGCGTCCTGGCCCTGGGCGGGCGCATCCCCGTCGGCTACTACAAGGACGACGCGAAGACGGCGTCGACCTTCCGCACCATCGACGGTACCCGCTACTCGGTGCCGGGCGACTACGCGGAGGTGCGCGAGGACGGCTCCATCCAGCTGCTGGGCCGGGGGTCGGTGGTCATCAACACCGGCGGGGAGAAGGTCTACCCGGAAGAGGTCGAAGAAGTGGTGAAGACCACCGACGGCGTCATCGACGCGGTGGCGGTCGGGATCCCCAACGATCGGTTCGGCGAGGAGGTGGTGGCCGTCGTCGAGCTGGCCCCGGGAACCCCGCCCGACTCGACCACCGAGAGCTCCATCGTCGACCACGTCAAGTCCAAGCTGGCCGGGTACAAGGCGCCGCGCCGGGTGCGCTTCGTGACCACCATCGGGCGCTCACCCTCCGGCAAGGTCGACTACGCCAGGCACCGCCGGGAGACGGCAGCGTGGGCCGGGGCGAACCCGGGCCGATCGTGAGGGCCGCCGCCGCAGCGCGGAGTCGGGCGGTCAGCCCTTGTTGGCGCCGTGGGTGCGTACGAAGTCGTTGACCTTGTAGTACGCATCGATCGATTCGCCGGCATCACCCCAGAATCCCTCGAGGACGTCGTAGGCCATTCTGCCCTGGGAGATGTAGTGGTTGTTCACGTCGGTGATCTCGAGCTCGCCGCGACCCGACGGCACCAGGGTGGTGATCACCTCGAAGACGTCCGGGTCGTAGCAGTAGATGCCGGTGACGCCGAACTTGGACTGGGGATGGTCGGGCTTCTCGGTGATGCCGATCACCCGGTTCTCCGCATCGAATGACGGCACCCCCAGATGTCGAAGGTGCTCGTCCTCCTCCACCGGGGTGAGCAGGATGCGGGCCCCGTTGGGGTGGGCGCTGAAGGCATCGACCATCGGCGTGATGGGCCGTTCGACGATGTTGTCGGCCAACATGACCAGCACCGGGTCGCCATCGACGAACCGGGCGGCCAACCCGAGGGCCTCGGCGATTCCTCCGGGCCGCTCCTGATAGCCGTAGCTGAGGCGGTCGATACCGAATTCGTGGCCGTTCCCGAGCAGGCGGAGGAACTCCCCCGCGTGCGTACCGCCGGTCACCAGCATGATCTCGGTGATCCCGGCGTTGACCAACGCCTCGATGCCCCAGTTGATCATCGGCCGGTCGTAGATCGGCAGCAGGTGCTTGTTGGTGATCCGGGTCAACGGATGGAGTCGCGAACCGGTCCCCCCGGCCAGGATGACGCCCTTCATCCGCCGAAGCCTAACGGGGAAGTCCGAGCCGGCCCGTCGGGTGAGGTCGGCGAGGTCACAAGGGACCCGAGCCGTACCCGGCCAGCACCGCATCAGCCAGAACCGGCCACGACCGCACCGCCCACAGGCCGAACGGGCGGTCGCTCAACCCGGCACAGATGACGCCCGCCACCGGATCGACCCAGAGGAAGGAACCGGACTGCCCGAAGTGCCCGAACGTGGAGGGCGAGTTGGCCGTCCCGGTCCAGTGCGGCTGCTTGGCGCCCCGGATCTCGACTCCGAGGCCCCAGTCGCAGGGATCGAACCGCTGGAAACCGGGGAGTACCCCGGCGAGGCCGGCGAACTGGACGGAGACCGCCTCGAGGTGGGTCTCGATGCTGATCAGGGTGGGCACGGCCAGCTCGCGACCCAGTGAGAGCAGATCGACGAGTGGACCGGACAGCCCGGCCGCCGGCCCGCCGGGTGCGTCGGCGTCGAATACGGTGGCGGACATGCCGAGGGGATCGAGCACCCCGTCGCGCAGGTAGTCGGCGAACGTCATGCCCGACCGTTCGGCCACCAGCCTCCCGAGCTCCAGGTAGCCGGCATTGGAGTAGATCCGGCGCGTCCCGGGACGGGCCAGCGGAGGACCCGGGTCGGGACCGAGTCCCGATGCATGGGCCAGCAGATGCCGGACGGTCGAGCCCGCCGGTCCGGCCGGTTCGTCCAGCCCGATCGACCCTTCCTCCACGGCCACCAGCGTGGCCAGGGCGGTGGCCGGCTTGGTCACCGATGCCCAGGGGAACGGTCGATCGACAGGTCCCACCGAATCCGGCGGTCCCACCGAATCCGGCGGACCCGGCCGACCCGGCGGCCCCGGCCGACCCGGCGGCCCCGGCCGCGAACCGGACGGTGGCTCCTCCGACCGGTGGACGGGGATGACGCCCACGGCGGCGGTCTCCACCGGCCAGCCGGCGACCAACTCCAAGGCGTCCATGGAGCCGCGATGGTAGATGACGGCGCCCCTCCCATCGGGAGAGGCAGGTGGAAGGGTGCGGCCGGTGGGCCCTGGGCTAGCGTTGGGCAGAATGGTGGGGAGACGCCCCGGGGGCAGGGCTCGCGCAGGTCGGTACCTCTGGATGGGCGGCGCGCGCCGGACATCGGTCCTGGTCGCGCTGACCGTCGGTTTGGCCCTGGCCGCCTGCGGCACGTCGCCGGCCGACCCTCCTGCGGCGCAGGGCCACTCGCCGGCCGACCCGGCGCTCTCGGCAGCCACCGACCCCAACGGCGGCCTCGACGCCTTCTACAAGGTCCCGACCACGCTGAACCCTGCGCCGCCCGGCTCGATCATCCGGTGGCGTGTGATCCCGGCCGCCGGGCAGTTGCCACCGGGCGCGACGGCGTACCGGATCCTGTACCACTCCGAGTCGATCACCGGCAGCGACGTCGCCGTCTCCGGGTTGATCGTCGTTCCCGGCGGAGCCCCACCGACCGGTGGCTTCCCCATCGTGAGCTGGGCCCACGGGACGACCGGGCTCCCATCCCAATGCGCCCCGTCTCTCGGGCCCCTCAGCTCCATCTCCTATCTCCTCCCGCTGCTCAAAGCCAGGATGATCGTGGCCGCCACCGACTACCAGGGCCTCGGAACTCCGGGTATCCAGCCCTACCTCGTGGGTCAGAGCGAGGCCCAGGGGGTCCTGGACGCGGCTCGGGCGGCGCGCAACCTCGAAGGGCCGGCCGCGTCCAATACGGTGGTCGTCCTGGGGTACTCGCAGGGAGGGCAGGCCGCGCTGTTCGCCGGG
>JBEKIU010000209.1:0-6385 GCA_050011635.1 Acidimicrobiales bacterium | reverse complement strand
CCACCGAGAGGTCACGGGCCAGCAGCCACCCGTTGACCGTCCGGCGGCGGGAGACCAGGAAGGTCAGCTGGGCGATGGCCGACATGAAGTAGGGAATGGCCACGGTGACCACGGTGAGGTCGACCAGGTAGGTGAAGACGGTCAGCCCGGACGTGGTGGTGTATCGCCAGAGCATGAGCAGCGACGGCAGCGCCGTCCCGACCAGGATCCCGAACCACGCCGTCCCCTTGCGGTCCTTCCAGGCGAAGGGCCGCGGGAACATGTCGTCCTGGGCCATGGCCCGGGAGGTCTCGGTCACAATCAGGGTCCAGCCGTTGAGGGCTCCGATTCCCGACACCACGGCGATGGCGGCGATGAACTTCCCGGCCCACGCCTGGTGGGGGAAGATCGACTGGAAGGCATTGACGAACGGCGACCCCGTGTTCACGAGCGTGTGGTGGGCCACCAGCCCCATCACCACCGCGGTCACCAGCACGTAGAGGACGGCACTGAGGGCGGTGCCGAGCATCGAAGCCCGGCTCACATTGACCCGGGGGTTCTTCACCCGCTTGGCTGTCATCGCCGCGGCCTCGACACCGATGAAGGAGAACAGGGCCACGCCGGCGGCGATCCCGATACCGCTGTAGAGGCTGCCGCCCGAGGCGTTGAACGGCCCGAAGTGTGCGCTCTGGACGAAGAACCACCCGATGACCCCGACGAACAGCAGGGGGAGGAACTTGAGGACCACGGTGACATTCTGGAACCATGCCATCTGGCGGATGCCCACCAGGTTGATGATGGCCGGGACCCACAAGCCGACCATGGCGATACCCCAATTCTCGATGCCACTGATGTGTGCCCACCCGAACAGCGCATCCACGTAGAACACCCAGGACGAGACGATGGCCGCGTTGCCGGCCCAGGACTGGATCCAGTAGCACCAGCCGACCAGGTAGCCGGCGAAGTCGCCGAACTCGTGGCGGGAGTATGCGTACAGGCCGCCGTCGCTGTTGGGCACCCGTCTGGTGAGCTGGCCGAACAGGATGGCCAGCAACATCGCCCCCACGGCGATGACCCCGAGGACGATGATGCCCATGGTGCCCGCGCCGGCCAGCACCGCCGGCATCGTGAACACGCCTGTCCCCACGATGCTGCCGATGACCAGGCCGGTGGCCGAAGTCAGGCCCAGCGCATGGGCCTTCGCCTTGTTGCGGGGTGAGAGTGGTGCCCCGGGAGACCCGGGCTGCAGTGGCACTGCCGGCTGTGTGTCCGGCCGCTCGCTGGTGATTGACATCGGTGCTCCTCTCGGGTTGGCCACGGTCGCGCCGACGAGGCTCTGCTTCGTCTTCACCATTGTGAAAGTCGGAGGCGCCGCGGCCTAGGGCCCAAAGTCCCCTTGCTTCTCAGGATGCGTGCCTGGAGCGGCGGCGACACCACAGAGAGCAAGGTGCGCCCGGCGACGCCGGAGTGATCGGCAACAGGAGGTCGCTCGGAGTGCGGGACGGCCGGGAGTGCGGGCCGCGCGGGACGGCTGAGGGACGTGCGAGCGAGCCGAGTCCCGGTGACTACTGGGAGATGGGGACCTGCCAGGTGAGGATGGTCCCACCGGCTGCCGGGCTCTCCACCTGGAACTCGCCGTGCAGCTTCTCGGCCCGGCGTCCCATGTTGCCGAGCCCGAGGCCGAGCCCGAGCCCGAGACCGACCGAGTCCGAGTCGGCCATGCCACGTCCGTCGTCGATGACCTGGAGCCGGCAGGACCCGTCGTACACCCGGATGGCGACGGTGGCCGCAGACGCCTGGGCGTGTCGTCCGATGTTGGTCACCGCCTCGCGGATGACGGCCAGAAGATGCTCGCGTACGGCATCGGTGACGGCCGTGTCGACGGGTCCGTCGAACGAAGCATGGACATCGAATCCGACGACAGGGTTCAGGTCGTGGAGGAGCGAGATGACATCGTCACGGAGACCCCGGCCGATCCGGTCCGTCCCCAGCTCGAAGATACTGGTTCGGACCTGTCGGATGGTGTCGTCGATGTCGGCGATGGTCGACGTCAGGCGATCGGCGTCCGTGCCCGCCGATGGGTTGGCCGCCATGCTCTGCAGGGAGAGTCCGATGGCGAACAGACGCTGGATGACCGTGTCGTGCAGATCCCGGGCCAGTCGGTCCCGCTCCTCGTAGATGGCCACTTCCTGGACCCGCTGGTGAAGGCGGGCGTTCTCGATGGCGATGCCGGCGGCGAGGGCGAGCGCTTCGATCAACGCTTCGTCGTCACCGGTGAACTCCGTCCAACCGACTTTGTCGGTGAGGTAGAGGTTGCCGTACACATCGCCGCGCACCTTGATGGGTACACCGAGGAACGAGGTCATCGGTGGATGGTTTGCCGGGAAACCGTAGCGCTCGGCGTGGGAGCCCAATTCCGTGACCCGAAGGGCACGTGGCTCGGTGATCAGCATGCCGAGGACCCCCCTCCCGGTGGGACGCGAACCGATCTGCGCTTCCTGTTCGCCATCCAGCCCGACCGTGATGAACTCCGAGAGAGCGGTGCCCTCGCGGTTCAGGACCCCGAGGGCACCGTAGCGGGCGTTGGTCATCGAGCAGGCCTCTTCGACGATGTGCCGGAGCAACGAGGGTAACTCGAGGTCGGCCTCCAGAAGCAACGTGGCTTCCAACACCCGCCGGAGCTTGGCCGGATCCTCAATCGAGTGGTACGGCACGAGGCCCTCCAGTTGAGCGCCAGGGCTCGAGGCCCTTCCGCAGCCAGGGCAGCTAAGGTTGTAACTGCTGGCCGCGTCCACCAACTCTAGCGCGGTCGGCCACCCGGAAGGTTTGGTCGCTGACCCGGGGGGCGACCGTGCGGATGTCTGGGACCACTGCGAGGAGCGGCAGAAATGAGCATACGGATCTTCCTCCTGGACGATCACGAGATCGTCCGGACCGGCCTCCGCTCGCTGTTCGAGGCCTCTGAGGATTTCGCCGTCGTCGGTGAGGCGGCCACCGCGGCCGAGGCCCTGGACCGGATTCCTCCCACCAGGCCTCACGTGGCCATCTTGGACGTCCGTCTCCCTGATGGGAGCGGCATCGAGGTCTGCCGTGAGATCCGATCGAGCTCACCGGAGATCGCCTGCGTGATGCTCACTTCCTATGCCGACGACGAGGCGCTCTTCGCAGCCGTCATGGCCGGCGCGTCCGGCTACGTGCTGAAGCAAGTAGGGGCATCGGACCTGGTGGGCGACGTTCGGAAGGTCGCCGGAGGGCAGTCCCTGTTGGATCCGGCCCTCACCCAGCGCGTCCTCGACAGGCTGCGGGAGGGATCCGAAGAAGACCCGCTGTTGGCCGGCCTCACCCAGCAGGAACGCCGCATCCTCGACCTCATCGCCGAAGGACAGACCAATCGGCAGATCGCCGCCGCGCTCTTCCTGGCCGAGAAGACGGTCAAGAACTACGTGTCCAACATGCTGGCCAAGCTCGGGATGGAGCGGCGGACCCAGGCGGCCAGTTACGCCACCCGAGTGTCCGAGCGATCGGCCAACCGCCGCCGCGATGACGCCACCGGAACGTGAGCGCGCCAGCCCGATCGGCCGAGGACGGGGTAGGGCCTGCACCCTACGGGCCGAGGGGAATCCCTCTGGCCGCGAGCATCCGCTCAATCCGTTCTCGCTCGACCTCTGGGATCCCGAACCGACGGGGATCGCACTCGATCCCCACCCGTCGGGCGTAGGCGACGAGGTCGGCGTCGTAGGCCAATTGGTCCGCCAGGGCCACGGCGGCCCAGTCCTGGTCGTCGGGCGTTGACCTGTTCCAGGTGACTGCCCGCCGACGGCGGACCACCTGAGCGAGCGCTTCGCTCGCCGACCTCGGGTGCGGGGACGAATCCGTCTCGGCGAGAATCGCCTCCAGCAGCCCGGTGTAGATGGAGCCGGGTTGGGTGCCGGACGACGGCCCCGGCCTGGCCGCGGCCTCCACCGCAGTCCCGAACTGTCCGCCGTGTGTCCGGTCGGTGCTCGGGTTGCTCGATTGCCCCACGATGAGCCTCCATATCGGTCTGCTGCTGCTGGGCGGTCGTGGTCTCGTTCATGATCCCGGGCATCGCGTGCCGCTGTCAGACCACAGTGGCAGGCCCCCGCGTTCCCTGTTAGGGCCAAACGTCCCGACGGCCCTCGCCGAAGGCATGAGAGATCGTGGACCTTTGGCCCTATGCCGGGACCCGTCGTTGCTATCCAATAGAGGAGACGGCATGGGTATGCCGCACGGACAGGGAGGCACCATGGAGTATTCCGACAGCCATCGGCGCCACACCGCGGGAAGTGGCCGTTCGGGCCGTGTGGCCCTCAACCCCTGCTGCTTCGAGGACGTCGGCCTGACGCCCGGGGAGCTGGACCGGTTCCGGGCCGCCGACACCCGGATCATCACCCCCCGGTAGGCGGAGCATTGTGACCGACGGGAGGGCACGCCATGCCAGGGGATGACCGGGACGTCCGGAGCCGAGCCCGTCGAGGGCCCATCGTGGTCGGTGTCGACGGGTCGGCGCACTCGAGGCTGGCTCTGAAATGGGCAGCTGACGAAGCCGAGCGGCACGGTTCGAACGTGCGGGTCGTGTATGCCCATACGGGTGCGCCCCGGGACGTACCGGCCTGGTACTCATCCGCCACCTCGGACCTGTCGCCGGGGGAGGCGATCATCGACGACGCGGTCGGACTCGTGGCCACCCGGCATCCCTCGGTGGTGGTGCGGGGTGAGATCGTCGAGTGGCCGGCTTCACTCGTGCTCACCGTGACCAGTCGGTCCGCCGCGCTGTTGGTGGTCGGAGCCCGCGGCCTGGGTGGGTTCGGAGAGCTCCTCATCGGATCGGTGAGCGACCAGTGCCTCCAATATGCCCACTGCCCGGTGGCCGTCGTCCACTGCGATGCCGACGACATCCCCTACCAGGCCCTCGAACCGCGGATCGTGGTCGGCATCGATGGTTCGCTCGGGTCCACCCGGGCGCTGCAGTGGGCCCTTGACGAAGCCGCCATCCGCTCGTCGTCGGTGGAGGCGGTCTATGCGTGGCAGTACCCACCCATCGGCACCTTCGCGGTGCAGCCCCTGCGCGGATCGGAGCTGGTCGTCCAAGAGGTCGTGGATGCCGCCACCGAGCACGCCGGGCGCTTCGCTCCCGACGTGCCCTTCAAGGCGTGGGTTCAGCACAACGCGACGGTTCCCGCGCTCCTCGACGCCTGTCAGGGAGCCGATCTGCTGGTCGTGGGGTCCCGTGGGCACGGCGGCTTCCGTGACGCACTGCTCGGATCGGTCGCCCACCAATGTGCCCGATATGCCGAATGCACAGTGGTTGTCGCCCGACCATCGATCGGTGAGACCGGACCGGTGAGCGGTGCCCACGCTCCGGCGGTCGACCGACCGGTCGACGACGTATCCGGGCGACCGGCCTGAGGCCGACGGCCACCGCACCATGAACATCCCACCCGATCACTATCCGGCCGAGCTGTCGTGCACTGCGGAAGGGCGGGACGGGGCCATCGTCCACCTTCGACCCATCAGGTCCGACGACGGAGATCGGCTGACGGAGTTCCATGAAGGTCTCTCCACCCAATCCGTCTACCGCCGCTTCTTCTTCGTGCATCCGAAGCTGTCGGCCGTGGAGATCGAGAAGTTCACCCATGTCGATTATCGGGACCGCCTGGCCCTGGTGGCAACGGACGATGACCGTCTGATCGCGGTGGGACGCTACGAACGCATCCCGGGCACACAAGAGGCCGAGGTGGCCTTCGTGGTGGCTGACGAGTTCCAACACCGGGGGATCGCCACTCTCCTGCTCGAGCACCTCGCGGCTGCGGCCCTGGACCACGGGATCACCACCTTCGCCGCCGAGACGCTGGCCGAGAACCGCGACATGATCGATGTGTTCATGAAGTCGGGATTTCACGTGACGGCCAACTACCAGTACGGGACGATGACGGTCCGGTTCCCGATCGAACCCGACGAAGGGTACCGGGCGACCTGCGCGGCCCGCCACCACAAGCTGGAGGACGCACCGCTGGAGGACGGACGGCTGGAGGACGGTGCTCAGGGCTGAGCGGCGGTTCAGACGGGATCCTTGATCCCGCGCCACAGCCACTGGGCGATCTCCGGGGGGTCCTCGCCGTGCTCCCGGCCGTACCGGCGGGCGTCGAGACGGGCGTCGATCATCTGTTGCCGCAGAGTGGCCGTCCGGGCCCCAAGACCCGGGACCCGATCCAGCACGTCGATGACCAGGTGGAAACGATCGAGATCGTTGAGCATCACCATGTCGAACGGGGTGGTCGTTGTCCCCTCCTCGTTGTAGCCACGAACGTGGAAGTTGTGGTGGTTGGTGCGGTCGTAGGTCAGCCGGTGGACGAGCGCCGGGTAGCCGTGGTAGGCGAAGATCACC
>JBEKIU010000208.1:0-11186 GCA_050011635.1 Acidimicrobiales bacterium | reverse complement strand
GTCGAACTCGCGGTCGGGGAGGCCGTGGGGGTGCTCGGTGTCCGGTTCGAGACGCATCAGGTCCACGACGTTGACAACACGCACGATCAATTCCGGCAGGTGCTCGTGCAGGAGCTGCACGGCGGCCAGCGTCTCGAGGGTGGGGATGTCGCCACAGCAGGCCATGACCACGTCGGGAACCAGGTCGCCGTCGCTCGACGCGAAGGACCAGATACCCAGTCCGCGGGTGCAGTGGTCGAGCGCCTCGTCCATAGTCAGCCAATCGTGTTGGGGTTGCTTGCCGGCCACCACGACGTTGACGTAGTTGCGGCTGCGGAGGCAGTGGTCGGCCACCGACAAGAGGCAGTTGGTGTCGGGCGGGAAGTAGACCCGTACGACTTCGGCCTTCTTGTTGACCACGTGGTCGATGAAGCCCGGGTCCTGATGGGAGAAGCCGTTGTTGTCCTGCCGCCAGACGTGGCTCGAGAGGAGGTAGTTGAGCGAGGCGACGGGACGGCGCCACGGCACACCTCGGCTGACCTTCAGCCACTTGGCGTGCTGGTTGAACATCGAGTCGACGATGTGGATGAACGCTTCGTAGCAGTCGAAGAGGCCGTGGCGTCCGGTGAGGAG
The DNA here is from genome assembly GCA_050011635.1 of Acidimicrobiales bacterium. Classification (GTDB taxonomy): domain Bacteria; phylum Actinomycetota; class Acidimicrobiia; order Acidimicrobiales; family RAAP-2; genus Bog-756. Next base: position 10,574 of record JBEKIU010000208.1, on the reverse strand, counting down.
ATAGCCCTCGAGCCATCCCTCGCACTGGTGTTCGGAGAGCATCTCCATCACTCGGCCTCCGGGAGCCAGGTGATCGTCGCCCGGCCGGAGCTCGGCGTCCCAGGATCGGTCGGTGACCTCGAACACGTCCTGCAGGCGGTTGGAGGAGGTCTCGTCCGGCCCGAACAGGCGGAAGGTCGACGGGTTGGCCCGGATGACATCCCGGAGAAAGCTTCCGAGCACCTTGGTGGCCTCGCGCATGACGACTCCGGGGTTCACCACGTCGACCCCGTAGTCACAGAAGTCGGGCAGCTCGAGATCGGAGAGTAGGAGGCCGCCGTTGGCGTGCGGGTTGGCGCTCATCCGCCGGTCGCCCACCGGGGGAACCTGGCAGACGGCCCTGACCGGGCATCCGGCCGCGTCGAAGAGATCCTCGGGCCGGTAGCTCCGGAGCCACTCCTCGAGCTGGGCCAGGTGATCGGGGTTGGTGCGGACCTGGGACAGTGGGAGCTGGTGGGCCCGGAACGTCCCCTCGACCGGCAGCCCGTCGACCACCTTCGGTCCGGTCCACCCCTTGGGCGTCCGCAGGATCACCATGGGCCAGACCGGCCGTGACCGGGTCCCGCGGGTTCGCGCGGCGTCCTGGATGTCGCGGATCTCGGCGAAGACCTCGTCGAACGCGGTGGCCATCCGGTGGTGGACGGCCATGTGGTCCTCGTCGTCGAAGCCACCCTCCACCAGCACCGGCCGGTATCCGTAGCCGGAGAACAGTGACAGGAGCTCCGAGGTCGGTATGCGGGCCAAAACGGTCGGCGCGGCGATCTTGTACCCGTTCAGGTGCAGGATGGGCAGGACGACGCCGTCGTGTCGGGGATCGAGGAATTTGTTCGAGTGCCATCCGGTGGCGGCCGGTCCCGTCTCCGCCTCGCCGTCGCCGACCACGCATGCCACGACCAGGTCGGGGTTGTCGAACGCGGCGCCGAAGGCATGGCTGAGCGAGTAGCCCAGCTCGCCACCCTCATGGATGGATCCGGGGGTCTCCGGGCTGCAGTGGCTCGGAATGCCACCGGGGAAGGAGAACTGACGGAAGAGCCTGGCCATTCCCTCTCCGTTGCGGGCCACGTGGGGATAGTGCTCGCTGTAGGTGCCTTCCAGCCAGGTGTTGGCCACCACGGCCGGGCCGCCGTGGCCCGGGCCGCAGACGAAGATGGCATCGAGGTCCTCCCTCTTGATGCTCCGGCTCAGGTGGGCATAGAGGAAATTGAGGCCGGGACTGGTACCCCAGTGGCCCAACAACCGGGGCTTGATGTCCTCGGGGCGGAGCGGACGCCGGAGCAACGGGTTGTCCATGAGGTAGATCTGGCCCGCGGTCAGATAGTTGGCCGCCCGGAAATAGGAGTCGAGACGGGCCAGCTCGTCCTGGCGGGACATGGACGTCGGTGGCACTTCGGTCTGGGCCATCAGGCCCTCCTCTGAGGTCTCGGGTTCGGACCGCTCATCGCACCCATGGTGCCGTGGTTCCATCTGGCAAGGTAGGCGGGTGAACGTACTGGTGGTCAACGCCGGTTCCAGCAGCTTGAAGCTGCGGCTGCTGGACGAGTCGGACGGCCTCGTCGCATCGAGCGACCTTCCCCACCAGGAGGCGGCGGAGCTGGCCGGCGCACTGGAGGAATTCCTCCGCCACGCCCCCGACGTCGGCGTCGCCGGTCACCGCGTGGTCCATGGTGGCTCCAAGTTCATACACCCCGTCCTCCTCGACGATCGGGCCGATGCGACCCTCGAGGCGCTCGCCGATCTTGCTCCTCTGCACAATCCCCTCGGTCTGGCCGCCATCCACTCCCTGCGGTCCCTGCGACCGGACCTGCCCCAGGTCGCCTGCTTCGACACGACCTTCCATGCCGGCATGCCCGCCAAGGCATCGACCTACGCCATACCCCGCGCCTGGCGGGAGCAGTGGGGCATCCGTCGGTACGGTTTCCACGGGCTCAGTCACGAGTGGGCCAGCACGAGGGCTGCAGAACTGCTGGGCCGGCCCCGGGAGGAGCTCCGTCTGGTGACCGCGCATCTCGGCGCCGGGGCTTCGCTGGCCGCAGTGGCCTCCGGTCGTTCGGTCGACACGACCATGGGCTTCACCCCGATGGAGGGCCTGGTGATGGCGACCCGTTCGGGCACTGTGGATCCCGGCCTCGTCCTGTGGGTCCAGCGGCACGGCGGGCTCTCCGCCGACCAGGTGCAAGAGGCGTTGGAGCATGAATCGGGGTTGCGCGGGTTGTGGGGGGAGTCCGGCGACCTCCGTGAGGTGATGGCGGCCATGGACGAGGGGGACCGGGACGCCGAGCTGGCCTACGAGGTCTACGCGTACCGGATCCAGACCGGCGTGGCCGCCATGGGTGCGGCCATGGGTGGGATCGACGGTCTGGTGTTCACCGGTGGAGCCGGTGAGGCCACACCCCGGTTGCGGGCGGACGTCTGCGCCGGGCTCGGCTTTCTCGGGCTGGCCCTGGACGGCTCCGACAACCTCGGCTGCCGCGGGGACGGCCTGATCTCCCCGTCCGCGGAGCTCCCCGCCGTGCTGGTCGTCCGCGCCCGCGAGGATCTCGTGATCGCCCGTCACGTTCGTGAGCTCATCGGATGAAGGTGCTCGGACCCAAAGCGGGGCTAGCCGGCCCGGTGGATCTGGAATTGGCGACCGGACACGATGTCCGGCCGGACGATCAGGAGCATGTCCCCGGGCTCGGGGACGAGCGGGTGGGCCGCGGCTTGTAGCTCCTCCCGACTGGGTGACTCGACCAGTGTGGCCAGGCCGCGGACGAGCACACTCCAGGCCGTGCCGCCTTCCGGGTCGACATGGTCGACCTCGAAGGCCACCAGTCGGCCGGCCCCGGTGGTCGAGAGGAAGCCGACCCCGGTCCGGATCACGACCTCACCGTCCCGGATCGAGAAGTTGACCGGGACCACCACCGGTGCCTGATCGGTCGGAACTCCGATCCGACCGATCCCGCCCTCCTTTGCCGTCACGGCCAACAATCGCTTGCACTCGGAGGAGGGGAGGACCGTCGTCCCCCTGTCGTCGATCCACATGCGACCACGATGGCACCGAACCGGCGTCGGGGCCAGGGTCTTTCGTCACATGGAGGTCGTCCTCCGAGGGGAGACCAGAGGAGATCCGCCGGCGGTCGCGCTGGTCGACGCCAGCCTGGAGGCCGGTCTGTCGGTCCTCGGGTGGAGGCGATCGGAGCCTTCCGCGGCCTTCTCCTCGGATCGGTGAGCCTCCACCTGGCCACACGCGCCCACTGCCCGGTCGTGGTGGTCAGAGGGCGACCTTGTGCCTGAGGTGCGGCACTCGGCCACCCACCGACGCCAGCGGTGTTTGGCCGGTCCGTCCGCCGTGGTGAATGCTTGCAGGATCAGAGGAGATCCATGGACCTGAACCGAGCCGGCCCGTCGGTTCCCACCCGGTGGGCCGACGATGGGTCGTCGAGATCCGACCGACCGACAGTGGCGTCGGCCTCCCCGCGACCGCGCTGGGCCGCGCTGGCCGTGCTGTGCGTCACCCTCTTGCTGATCAGTCTGGACAACACGGTTCTGAACGTGGCCCTCCCGACGATCACCCGCAGCCTGGGTGCCAGCTCCAGCCAACTGCAGTGGATGGTCGATGCCTACGCCGTGGTGTTCGCCGGCCTGCTCCTGTCGCTCGGGGCGCTGGGCGACAGGGTCGGCCGGAAGTGGGTCTTCATGGCCGGCCTGGTCGTCTTCGGCGGCGGCTCGGCGTTTGCGGCCTGGTCGGGGAGCCCCGACCGCCTGACCCTGGCCCGTGCGGTCATGGGTGTCGGGGCCGCCGCCCTCATGCCGTGCACGCTGTCGATCCTCATCAACATCTTCACCACCGAACGGGACCGGGCCCGGGCCATCGGGATCTGGTCGGGCACCACCGGCCTCGGGGTCGCCCTCGGCCCCATCCTCGGCGGCCTGCTCCTGGCCCACTTCTGGTGGGGTTCGGTCTTCCTGGTCAACGTCCCGGTCGCCTTCTGCGGGCTGGTCGCCGCCATCTGGTTGATACCCAACTCGAAGAACCCGGCCTCGTTGCGCCCCGACCCGGTCGGCGCCGGCCTGTCCATCCTCGGGCTCGGCCTGCTGCTGTGGGGAATCATCGAGGCGCCACCTCGTTACCGATCGCCGGCGCGCTGGCCGCGTCGTTCGTGATCATCGCCGGCTTCGTCGTCTGGGAGCGGCGCATCGACCACCCCATGTTGCCGCTGCGCTTCTTTTCCAATCGCCGCTACAGCGTGGCCATCGCCGCGCTGGCCCTCGTGCTGTTCGCGCTGCTCGGCATGTTCTTCCTCATGACCCAGTACCTCCAGTTCGTGTTGGGCTACAGCCCTCTCGAAGCCGGGGTGCGTGTTGCGCCGGTGGCGGTCACCCTTCTCGTCATCGCCCCCTTTTCGGTGGTCCTGGCCCGTCGCATCGGCACCAAGGTCGTGGTGGCCGGCGGCTTGGCCCTGATCGCTGTCGCACTCGGGATGCTGTCGCGGACGACGGTGACGGGGACCTACCGCGACTGCATCATCCCCTTCGTGATCGTGGGAGTCGGGGTGGCCCTGGGCCTGGCGCCCGGTACGGAATCGGTGATGGGATCGCTCCCGCGTCACGAGGCCGGTGTGGGGTCGGCCACCAATGACACCTCCATACAGGTCGGCGGAGCCCTCGGGGTGGGCGTCCTCGGTACCGCACTCAACATTCGCTACGAGCACCTGATGGCATCCGCGGTCGGGCACGCCGGCGTGCCGGGCTCCATCCGGGCGCTCATCGAGAGCTCGGTGGGCGCGGCCCTGGCGGTGGCCAGTCACGTCCCGGGCAAGCTCGGCGACCAGCTCGCCTTGGTGGCCCGCCGATCCTTCATCTCGGGGATGGATCTCGCCCTTGTGATCGCGGCCTGCGTCGTGGGGGTGGCCGCGGTCCTCGTCGTCGCCCTGCTCCCCAACTGGGGCACCGAGGTCCCGGAGAACGGAACGGCATTGCGTCGGGTGAGCCAATCGGGCGACGGGCAATCGCCTTGAAGACGGGCAATCGTCTTGAAGGAGCGCCGGCCGAAGCCGAACCCGCTACGCCGCCCGGCAGCCGTAGATCCCCCGCACGTCCCCGTCGCCGTCCTCCAGGAGGTCCACATCTCGGTACCCGGACGCGGCGAAGGCCTCCCGCCCCTCGGCGACTTGATCACCGCCGATCTCCAGCAGCAACCATCCGTCGCGCCTGACCCACCGACGGCTCCTGCGGATGGCCCTCGAGACGATGGCCATCCCGCCCGGGCCGCCGTCCAGGGCAACCGGGGGCTCGAACTCCTGCACGTCCCGGGGCAGGAACCGGAGCGCCTCGGTCGGGACGTACGGGAGAACCCCCGTCATCACGTCGACCCGTGAGGCGATCGCCGGCGGCAGGGGCCCATCCAGGTCCCCCGTGACCACGGTGACCCCGTTGCCGCGGGCACAGCGTGCGGCGGTGGCATCGACCTCGGTGGCCATGACGGAGGCACCGGGGTGGGCCGACTGCATGACCATGGCAACGGCCCCCGAGCCGGTGCACAGGTCGACGCCGATCCCATCGGGCGGCAGCAGCCGGGCCGCCATGACCGCGAGCGGCTCGGACTGCCACCGGGGCACGAAGACGCCTGGTTCGATGGCGACCGTGAGGCCGCAGAAGACGGTCTCGCCGGTGATCCAGGCCAGGGGCTCACCGGTCAGGCGACGGTCCACCATGCGTTGGAGCCGGTCGTCGTCGGGCCCGGCCCGGACGAGTTCCGCCGCCTCCTCCTCGGCGGCCACGCAGCCGGCGGCGCGGAGTGCGGCGGTGACCGCGGCGACTCGGTGCGTGCCGTCCATCAGACCATGTTGCTACGTCTCGGCCGTGATGGTGCTACGGCCCGGCCGTGGCCGGCCCGAGCCGGGCCCGGTCCCTCCCGCGGGTTCGTGGCCATGCGGCGTAGGCGCGTCCGAGGCCGTAGGACGCCGCGCTCAACACGCCGACGAAGAACCCGACGGGCCAGTCCGTCTGGTAGGAGAGCGCGATCGAGGCCCACACGACGATGAGCGCGACGGCGACCGACCCGAACAGCGCGACCCCCGGCCGGTCGGTGACACACCGGGCCGCGGCCGGGGGCCCGATCATGAGGCTGAAGATCAACAGCGCGCCGACCACCGGCACCGTCATCGTCGTGGCGCAGGCCACCACCACCAAGAAGGCCATCTCCGTGCGGTGGGGTCGGAGCCCGCCCGCGGCGGCGATCTCGGGGACGATCGAGGTGAGCATCAGGCGGCGGTAGAGGACGGCGATGGCCACGATGCACACCAGGCCGAGCACGGCGATGGGCAGGAGCTCACCGGTACTGACACCGAGGATCTCGCCGAACAGGAGCGAGAAGATCTGGGGCTCGTACTCGGTACTCTGGCTGAGGAAGGCGGCACCGAGGGCGAGCATCATCACCAGTGCCAGGGCGGTGGCCACGTCGGCCCTGCCCCGCCGGCTGAGCGATCCGATCCCGAGGGCCGCACCGAGCGAGAAGACGCCCAGCCCGACCAGCGGGTTGATGCCGACGAGGCTGGCGCCGGCGGCGCCGGCGAAGGCGCCGTTGGGGATGGCGTGGGCGGGAAAGGCGGCGCCCCGCAGCACGACGAAGAACCCGACGACCCCGGCCACGACGGCCACCATGGTGGCCACCTCCCAGGCGTTGGTCATGAAGCCGGTGAACATCAGGTCCCGGGCCCCATGGAGAGATCGCCGGCCTGTCGATCAAGGCCGGGCTGGTCGGGCCGTCTTCGGTGGCTCCCACTCCTCCCCGGGCGCCGGCGGACCACGGGCAGGCCGGACGCCAGATAGAGCAGGAAGATGACGGTGACGACGAAGAAACTGACGGGTAGGCCTTGGCTGGACGGGATCCAGTAGTCGCTGTCGTAGGCCAAGAGGATGCCGACCAACGTGGCCACGATGCCGAGCGCGCAGGCGGCGACCATCGCCGTGCCGATAGTCCTGGTCACCCGCAGCGCGGTGGCCGCCGGACCGATGAGCAGCGCGGTGGAGAGGATGGTTCCGATGGCGATGGAGGACAGGCCGACCGACACGGCGAGGGCGAGCATGAACAGCAGGCCGATGCGGCGCAGACCGATGCTCCGGGCGGAGGCAAGCTCCGGGCTGAGGGAGCTCAGGAGCAGCGGTCGGTGGATGGCGGCCACCAGGGCGACGGTGGCGGCACTGAGGGCGATGACGACGGGAACCGTTGAAGAGGCGATGGTGAAGATCGATCCGAAGAGGATCTGCTGGGTGGCTCCGGTCGTCGCGCTCTTGGTGGTATCGAGGTAGAGGAACAGCGCAGCCAGGCCGGTGGCGGCGCCGAGCACGATACCGGTGGCCAGATCGCGGCTCCTGACCCGCTGCACGCCGATGAGATCCATGGCACCGCCACCGATCACCCCACCTCCGATGAAGCCGGCGAGTGGGCTGAAGCCGAAGTAGAAGGCCCCCGAGCCCCCGGTGGTGGCCAGATCGGTCAGTGCGTGGCCGGCGAACGACTGGCTCCGGACCACGGTGTACACACCCACGACGGCGGAGCAGACGGCGGTCACCGAACCGATGACGGCCGCGGTGTGGACCGGCCCGCTCGAGAAGAACCCGGGTTCGAACAGGAGGTGCACCGCTCAGGAGAGGGTGAGGGTCGGATGGTCGGGGATGTCGCCGGCCTCGGCGCCGGGCTCCGACACGACGAGTACCCGGCCGTGGAGCTTCAGCACATCGACGTGGTGCCCGTAGAGCTTGCTGAGGACCTCGGACCGCACCACCTCGTCGGTCGTCCCGCTCGCCGCCCGGCCGTCGGCCACGTAGACGATCCGGTCCATCACCGGAAGCAGGGCGTTCATCTCATGGGCCGAAAGGAGGATGGCCACGTCGTGATCGGTCGCCACCCGGTGGAGCAGCCTGACGATCTCCTGCACGCTCTTCGGGTCGAGGTTGGCCAGCGGCTCGTCGAGGAGGAGCAGCTTTGGCCGGCTGATGAGGGCGTGGGCGATCAGCACCCGCTGCTGCTCGCCCCCCGAGAGACTCCCGACCCGACTGTCGGCGAATTGTTCGGCGTCGACGCTGCGGAGCATCTCCTCCACCAGCTCGCGCTGGTGCCCGGTGCGCCGGCCGATGCCGAACCGGTGGCCGTCCAGACCGAGGGCGACCAGGTCCCGGGCCCGGACCGGTACGTCCGGGTCGAGGGCCACCTTCTGCGGGACGTAGCCCAGCGAGCGCCGGTGCTGCGAGAGCGGTGTCCCGAGCACCCGAACCTCTCCCGAGTCCGGTCGCTGGAGGCCGAGGATGATGCGCAGCAACGTGGTCTTGCCCACCCCGTTGGACCCGATGAGCCCGGTGAACTCACCCTTGTGGACCTCGAACGAGACGTCATCGAGGATGGTGCGGCCCGAAAAGGCGATACCCACCTTGTCGATGGCGAGAACGGGAACGTCGGTCATAGGTGTTCCGTGGAGGTTCGATGGGCCACTGCGGCTTCGATGGCCGCAACCTCTGCCGCCATCCAGGACTGGTAGTCGTAGCCCGGTGCGGGCATCGTCTCGTAGACCCCGACGACGGGCACACCGGCCGATTGAGCGGTCTGCTTGATCGACGCGGTCAGGGAGTCGACGACTTGCTCGTTGTAGCAGAAGACCTTGACCCGATGTCTGGTGAAGAAGCCGTCCTCGAGCGTGATGTCCTCGGGGGCCGGATCGATCCCGTTCATGATGTCGGCCTGGAACGCGAACGGTGTCACGTCCTTCATGCCCATGGCCTCGAGCAGGTAGTCGGCCACCGGCTCGGTGGTGGCCACCGCGGTTCCGGCGTAGCGGTGCTTGAACGCCGAGATGGCGTGCAACCAGGGTGTGAGGGAGGAATCGAACGTTCGCAACCTGGCTTGGAAGTACGCCCGGTGAGCGGGGTCGAGCGCGGCGAGGTCCGACGCCATCACGTCGGCCACCGCCGGCATGGTCTTCGGGTCGTACCAGAGATGCGGATTCGGCGTGCTGTCCGGCAGGCCGAGGACGTGTTGGGCCACGATCACCTTCCGGCCCGGGTTCGGGGTGGCAGATTCGATCTTGTCCATGAACTCGTCGTACCCGATCCCGTTCTGGACGATGAGTTGGGCTTGGGCCACCTCTTTGGCCACGCTGGTGCTCGCCTCGAAGGTGTGCGGGTCGGTGTTGGGGTTGTCGAGGATGGACGACACCTGGACGTAGCGGCCACCGATCTGGCTGAGCACGTTGGCGTACTGGCTCTCGGCGCCGACCGCGTTGATCACGCCTGGCGTCGAGCTGTTCCCCGAGGATCCGGCGGTGCACCCGGCGCCGAGCACTGCAGCACCGGCGAGGGCGGCGAACCGGAACAGTCGCAGCGACCTGCGCCCGACCACCTTCGACCGACCGTCCGTCCTCACGGTGGTAGATTAGAATGAGACTGAGTCTCATTACAAGTGAGACGGGATCTGAGCCGCGAGTGGTGTCAGCCGAGGAAACGGCGATGTCAGCCGACCAGAAGGAGCAAGCCGTGGGATCGAGAGGAGAGAGGTCGTCGCCGTCGCTCCCGACCGACACCAGTCTCCATGAGCTCGTCGAGGTCAGGCTCCGTCGGGTCGATCTGCGCTACACGGCCGGGCGGCGGGCCATCGTCGAACTGCTGGCCTCGGTCGGCCACCCGGTGAGCATCTCCGACATCGCGGCACGGCTTCCCGGGGTTCCGAGGAGCTCGGCCTACCGTCACCTGGTGGATCTCCAGGGTGCCGGGGTGGTGCGGCGGATCGCGGCCAAGGACGAGTTCGCCCGCTTCGAGTTGGCCGAGGACCTCACCGAACACCACCATCATCTCCTCTGCACGATCTGTGGCCGGGTGATCGATGTCACCCCGACGCCGGCCTTCGAGCGGACCGTGGCCAAGATGGTGCACGAGCTCGCGGTCCAGCAGGGGTTCCGGCCGGCCTCACATGCGCTGGATGTCACCGGACACTGCGCCGACTGCGACTAGTCCGGCCTACCATCGTGGCGAGGAGGTTCGGCTATGGAGATCCGGGTCGTCGGGCGCGGGGAAGGGGAGAGGACCTACAACGCCCGTGGCAGCGTGATGTTCTTCAAGGCCCTGGCCGAGCGCGACGACGGCGATTTCTCGCTGATGGAGCGCACACTTCCGCCGGGCGGCCGTCGGCCCCCGGCGCACCGACACACCAACTGCTCGGAGGGGTACTTCGTACTCGAGGGGCTGGTGTCGGTCATCGTGGAGGACGAGGAGCTGACCGTCAGGCCGGATGAGTTCCTGCTGGTGCCGCGCGGCACCGCCCACACCTTCGGGAACGCCGGCCAGGCCGAGGCCCGATTGCTGGTCATCCACGCGCCGGCCATGGATGCCTATTTCGCCGGCCTCCACGACCTGTGGAACCGGGGGAAACCGCCCTCCCCTGACGAGGAGCGGGCTCTGATGACCCGCTTCGGGATGGAACCGGCGGAGTGACGGCGATCCGGTTCGCCGGGCAGCCGAGGGGCTATGAACGACCCGCCCGACCCGCCCGACCCGCCCGACCCGCC
>JBEKIU010000207.1:0-6495 GCA_050011635.1 Acidimicrobiales bacterium | reverse complement strand
GCGGAGGTACGGAGATGGGCAAGCTGATCGTGGGGGTCGCCGTCGGCATGGTCGTGCTCCTCGTGGGCCTCGTGTCGGTCGTGGCCGTCGGCAGTGCCACCGGCACAGGCTCGACCGGGACCGGCGGTGCGGCGGGCGGGTCCGGCGCCCGGGCCGCCGTCCCGCCCGCCTGGCTGGACCTCTACGAGAAGGCTGCCGCCACCTGTCCGGGGATGCCGTGGCCCGTGCTGGCTGCCATCGGCACCGTCGAGACGGGCAGCGGGCAATCGACTGCTCCAGGGGTGTGGTCCGGAGCCAACGGCGCCGGTGCCGAGGGGCCCATGCAGTTCGAGCCGTCGACGTTCGCCGCCTACGCCACGGTCGGACCCGGGGGTGCCCGGCCGGTGTCCCCCTACGACCCCATCGATGCCGTGTACACGGCCGCCGCCATGCTGTGCGCCAACGGGGCGGGTACGGCGTCCACGCTCCGCGCCGCCGTCGACGACTACAACCACTCAGAGGCCTACGTGGACACCGTGCTCACGCTGGCCCTCTCGCTCCAGCAGGAACCGGCTGTGCCCGGCAGGGTGGTTGCCGCCCTCACCTTCGCCGCCCAGCAGCTCAACACCCCGTACCTGTGGGGCGGCACCGGCGTCGGCGGCTTCGACTGCTCCGGGCTGGCCCAGGCCGCCTTCGCCCATGCCGGGATCACGCTGCCCCGGGTGGCCCAGGACCAGTTCGACGCCGGGCCCGTTGTCCCTGCCGGTTCGGCGGTCGAACCCGGGGACCTGGTCTTCTTCGGCGACGGGCCCTCGGGCGTCGACCACGTCGGCATCTACGTCGGGGAAGGCGAGATGATCGACGCCCCCCACACGGGCGCCGTGGTGCGGTTCGACGTGGCCGACTGGCCCGATCTGGTGGGCGCCACCAGTCCCGGCTAGCCCCGCAGGGCCAACCGGACCCGGCCCAGGCCCAACCGGACCCTCAGCGCAGGGCCAACTGGCCGGGCACGATGGGGGCCGGGAGATCGGTGCGTCCCATCAGGAACCGGTCGACAGAGGCCGCCGCCGAACGGCCCTCGGCGATGGCCCACACGATGAGGCTCTGCCCCCGGGTCATGTCCCCGCACACGAATACCGCGTCGACGTTGGTCGACCACGACTGGTCAGCGACGACGCTCCCCCGAGGGTTGACCTCCAGCGCGAGCTCGGCCACCGCGCCGGTCCGCTCCGTACCCACGAACCCCATGGCCAGGAGGACCAGCTCGCATGGCAGCTCGAACTCGGAGCCCTCGACAGGGACGAAGTCGGGCCGGCCGTCCTGGCCGAAGACCACTTCGACCTGCTCTCCCCTCAGCCCCCGGACCTGGCCGGATCCGTCATCGAGAAATTCGGCCGTGGTCACCGAGAAGACCCGTTCGCCTCCCTCCTCGAGGGCCGACGAGGTCCGCAGAATGAGTGGCCAGGTCGGCCACGGGTTGTCGCCGCGGCGTGTCGCCGGGGGCTCGGGCATGATCTCCAGCTGATGGACGCTGAGCGCTCGTTGCCGGTGCACGGTGCCCAGGCAGTCGGCACCGGTGTCTCCGCCACCGATGATCACCACGTGCTTGCCCTCGGCGGTGACCGGTGACGAGGCCAGCAGTCCCTCCTGCACCATGTTGGAGGGCCTCAGGTAGTCCATGGCCAGGTGGATCCCGGACAGCTCACGTCCGGGGATGGGCAGATCCCGGGGCAGGGTGGCCCCGGCGGCCAACAGCACGGCATCGAACTCGTCGACCAGCGAGCGGGCGGAGACCACGGTGGCGTCGGCCGCCAGTGCGCCCAGCACCTCGGGTGCGCACTCCCCCACCGAGACACCACAGCGGAACTCGACACCCTCGGCCCGCATCTGATCGAGCCGGCGGTCCACCACCGCCTTTTCCATCTTGAACTCGGGGATCCCATAGCGCAGCAGGCCGCCGGGCTTCTCGGCCCGCTCGAAGACGACCACCTGGTGACCGGCCCGGGCCAGCTGCTGGGCCGCGGCCAGCCCGGCCGGGCCGGATCCGACCACCGCCACCCGTTTGCCGGTGGGGGTGGCACCGACCACCGGCACCACCCTGTCGTCGGCCCAGGCCCGTTCGACGATCTCGTACTCGATGCGCTCGATGGTCACCGGGTCGTCGTTGATGCCCAGCACGCAAGCCCCCTCACACGGGGCCGGGCACAGGCGTCCGGTGAACTCGGGGAAGTTGTTGGTGGCGTGCAGCCGCTCGGCGGCCTCGGACCACTCGTCGCGGTAGACCAGGTCGTTCCACTCCGGAATCAGGTTGCCCAACGGGCAGCCCTCATGGCAGAACGGGATGCCGCAGTCCATGCACCTCGCCCCCTGGTCGCGGGCCGACTCGACGGGGAAGGTCTCGTAGACCTCCTTCCAGTCGCGCAGCCGGACCGGCACCGGCCGGCGGGGTGGCAGCTGCCGCCCGTGCTTCAAGAATCCCTTCGCGTCACCCATGGGCCGCTTCCATCACCGCCTCGTCCACCGATCGTCCCTCGGCCACGGCCAGCTCGGTGGCCTGCAGCACCCGCCGGTAGTCCTTGGGCATCACGGTGACGAATTGCTCGGAGGAGCTGACCCAGTCGGTCAGGATCTGCTCGGCCACCGCCGAGCCCGTCTCCTCCCGGTGCATGGTGACCCGGTCCTTCAGCCACATCCTGTCCTCGGGCGACAGTGGTTCGAGGTCGACGGTGTCGTGGTTGTAGTTCCCGGCCAGCTCCCCGTGCGGATCGTAGACATAGGCGACCCCGCCGGACATCCCGGCCCCGAGGTTGCGGCCCGTGGGCCCGAGCACCACGACCCGGCCACCGGTCATGTACTCGCAGGCGTGGTCGCCCACACCCTCCACCACGGCGATGGCCCCCGAGTTTCGGACGCAGAAGCGCTCGCCCACCTGGCCGCGGAGGAACACCTCGCCGCCGGTGGCCCCGTAGAGGATCACGTTGCCGGCCACGATGTTGTCCTCGGCCGCGAACGGTGCCTCCTCGGGGGGGCGCACAATGATCCGACCCCCCGACAGCCCCTTGCCCAGGTAGTCGTTGGCATCGCCGAGCAGGCGCATGGTGACCCCTCTGGGCACGAAGGCACCGAAGCTCTGCCCGGCCGATCCCCGGAAGGTCAGGTCGATCGTCCCTTCGGGCAGGCCGGCCCCGCCGTGCTTCCGGGTGATCTCGTACCCGAGCAGGGTCCCCACCGTGCGGTTCACATTGGTGATGGCCAGTTCGGCCTGCATCGGTGTGCCATCCTCGATGGCCGGTCGGCACGCCTCGAGGAAGGCGTGGTCGAGAGCGCGGTCGAGGCCGTGGTCCTGCTGGCTGTTGCAGTAGCGGACGGCCCCTTCGGCCAGCTCGGTCTGGACCAGGATGGGCGAGAGGTCGAGCCCGGCGGCCTTCCAGTGGTCGATGGCCTGGGCCGCGTCGATCAGGTCGACCCGGCCGATGGCCTCCTCGAGCGAACGCAGGCCGAGGGCGGCGAGGTACTCGCGGACCTCCTCGGCGATGTACTCGAAGAAGGTCTCGACGAACTCCGGCGTTCCCGAGTACCGGGCCCGCAGGGTCGGGTTCTGGGTGGCGATCCCGACTGGACAGGTGTCGAGGTGGCAGACCCGCATCATCACGCAGCCGGAGACGACCAGCGGTGCGGTGGCGAACCCGAACTCCTCGGCCCCGAGCAGCGCCCCGATGACCACGTCCCGCCCCGTCTTCATCTGGCCGTCCACCTGCACCACGATGCGATCGCGGAGATCGTTGGCCAGCAGGGTCTGCTGGGTCTCGGCCAGCCCGAGCTCCCAGGGGATCCCGGCGTGCTTCAAGGAGGTGAGCGGGGCGGCGCCGGTGCCGCCGTCGTGGCCGGAGATCAGCACCACGTCGGAATGGGCCTTGGCCACACCGGCGGCCACCGTCCCCACCCCCACCTCGGCCACCAGCTTCACATGGACCCGGGCCGTCGGATTGGCCGACTTGAGGTCGTGGATGAGCTGGGCGATGTCCTCGATGGAGTAGATGTCATGGTGGGGCGGGGGCGAGATGAGCCCGACCCCCGGGGTGGAGTACCGGGTCTTGGCGATCCACGGGTAGACCTTCGTCCCCGCCAGCTGGCCCCCCTCGCCGGGCTTGGCCCCCTGGGCGATCTTGATCTGGATGTCGTCCGCGTTGACCAGGTACTCCGAGGTGACCCCGAACCTGCCCGAGGCCACCTGCTTGATGGCGCTCCGGCGGAGGTCGCCGTTGGGATCGGGCGTGAACCGGTCCACGTCCTCGCCGCCCTCCCCGGTATTCGAGCGTCCGCCGAGCCGGTTCATGGCGATGGCCAGCGTCTCGTGGGCCTCGGCCGAGATGGACCCGTAGGACATGGCCCCGGTCGAGAATCGGGCCAGGATTCCCTCCCGCGGCTCTACCTCCTCGATGGGCACCGGCGGGAGGTCACCGGTCCTCAGGCGCATCAACCCCCGCAAGGTGGCCAGGTGGGCCGACTGCTCGTCGACCGCCCTGGTGTACTCCTTGAACACCTCGTAGCGCTTGGTCCGGGTGGCGTGCTGCAGCTTGAACACGGTCTTCGGGTTGAAGAGGTGGACCTCCCCCTCCCGCCGCCATTGGTACTCGCCCCCGACCTCCCGCTCGCGGTGGGCCAGCTCGGCGGGCCGGTCCAGGTGGGAGAGCCGGTGGCGGGCGGCCACCTCTTCGGCCAGGACGTCGAGCCCGACACCACCGATGCGGGACACCGTGCCGGTGAAGTACTCGTCGACGACGTCGGCAGCCAGGCCCACCGCTTCGAACACCTGGGCCCCGGTGTACGAGGCCACCGTCGAGATGCCCATCTTGGACATCACCTTGATCACGCCCTTGGACGCGGCCTTGATGTAGTTCCTCTGGGCCTGGCGGGCGGTGACGCCGGTCAGGTCTCCCGACCGGACCATGTCGTCGATGGACTCGAAGGCCAGGTACGGGTTGATGGCCGCGGCGCCGAATCCCTTGAGCAGGGCCATGTGGTGGACCTCTCGGGCGTCACCGGACTCGATGACCAGCCCGACCCGGGTCCGGGTCTTGTTGCGCACCAGGTGGTGGTGGACCGCGGCCACCAACAGGAGCGAAGGAATCGGGGCCAGCGAGGCGGTCGAATTGCGGTCGGACAGCACGATCACGTCGGCGCCCCTGGCGATGGCCTCGGTCACCCGGGTCCGCACGTCGTCGATGGCGGAGCCCAGGGCCGCTCCCCCGCCGGAGACTTCGAAGAGCCCGTCGATGGCGAACGCACTGAACCCGGGCGTGCTCCCGTCCTCGTTCACGTACAGCAGCTTGGCCAGGTCGTCGTTGTCGATGACAGGCATGGGCAGCACGATCTGGCGGCAGGATTCGGCGGTGGGTTCGAGCAGGTTGGCCTCGGGGCCGAGGGTGGACATGAGCGAGGTGACCAGCTCCTCGCGGATGGCGTCCAGCGGCGGGTTGGTCACCTGGGCGAAGAGCTGGGTGAAGTAGTCGTAGAGGAGCCGCGGTCGATCGGACAGTACGGCGATGGCCGTGTCGGTCCCCATCGACCCGTTGGGCTCGACCCCGGTGCGGGCCATGGGCTGGAGGATGAGCCGCAGCTCCTCGTTGGTGTAGCCGAAGAGGCGCTGACGCCCGATGACCGAGGCGTGCTGGGGGGTGAGCATGATGCGGGGAGGCAGCTCCTCGAGCTCGATCTGGCCGGCGTCGAGCCACTCGGCATACGGCTGCTCGGCGGCGAGGGCGTCCTTGATCTCGTCGTCGTCGACGATCCGGCCCTGTGCGGTATCCACCAGGAACATCCGCCCCGGTTGGAGGCGGCCCTTCCGCACCACCTTCTCCGCCGGGACCTCGAGGACACCGACCTCGCTGGCCAGGACGACCAGACCGTCGTCGGTCACCCAGTACCGGGCCGGTCGCAGCCCGTTGCGGTCGAGCACGGCCCCGATGACCGTCCCGTCGGTGAAGGCCACCGCCGCCGGGCCGTCCCAGGGCTCCATCAGCGCGGCGTGGTATCGGTAGAAGGCCCGTCGGGCCGGATCCATGGTCCGGTGGTTCTCCCACGCCTCGGGGATCATCATCAGCACTGCGTGGTGCAGGGGGCGACCACCGAGGTGCAACAGCTCCAGGACCTCGTCGAAGGATGCGGAGTCACTGGCCCCCTGGGTCACGATGGGGAAGGCCCGCGCCAGCCCGGGGATGAGGTCGGACGCGCACAGTGCCTCCCGGGCCCTCATCCAGTTCCGGTTTCCGGCCAGGGTGTTGATCTCACCGTTGTGGGCCAGGTACCGGTAGGGGTGGGCCAGGGGCCACGAGGGGAAGGTGTTGGTCGAGAAGCGGGAGTGCACGAGGGCGAGGCCACTCGTCACCCGTTCGTCGGACAGGTCGGGAAAGAACTGGGTCAGCTGGTGGGAGGTGAGCATCCCCTTGTAGGCGATGGTCCGGGCCGAGAGCGAGACGAAGTAGCAGTCCTCGATCTCGTGCTCGGCCCGCTTGC
>JBEKIU010000206.1:0-7857 GCA_050011635.1 Acidimicrobiales bacterium | reverse complement strand
GGCGATGGCGGGCAGGAGCCGCGGCCGCCGTGGTGGTGGCGGCGATCGCCATCGTCCCGCCTGCTTCCTATCTCGCGCAGGCCATTCCCATCACCACGCAGCCGGTGGATCTTCCCACCTGGTTTCGAACGGTCGCTCCGCACCTGCAGGGACATCAGGTCCTCCTCGTACTTCCTGCGCCCTTCCTCTCACCCGACAATGCCATGACATGGCAGGCGGTGAGCGGAATGCACTTCTCCATGGTCGGGGAAGGTGGTCCCGCCGGCATCCTCCAGCGAGTGGTGAAGGAGCAATCCGGAGCCGCCATCATCTCCGACGTCTCGGTACCTGCCGGCGCACCGGAGACCAATGGAGCCCTCGAGACCATCGGCGTGGAGAAGACCATCAAGCCGGACTACATCCTCGAAGTCCGACAAGCACTCGAGGAGTGGGGGGTCACGATGGTGGTCATCCCGGACCAACGTGACCTTCCCGGCTATGACCAGCTCCCGTCCGTGACGTTCGCCGCCGCACTGCTATCGGCCTCCACCGGGCAGCGACCGCTCCATCAGGCCGACGCATGGGTCTGGACCGACGTGGACCACGCGCCACCACCGGTGACTTCATCGAGTGCGCATTTTTCAACCTGCATCAAAGGTGTGGCCCCCCACGGTGTGGCTGCCGTGGTGACAGCCACCGACTGTGTCCTCGATGCGACGTCATCACCCTAGGACTGGACCACTCTCCGTCACCCGAATGCCACCCTGGGTCAGCGGGCGCATGCCACTCCCGGTCAGACTGACGGTACCCGGCCGTCGGCCGCTCGGTGCGGAATCCCAACAAACGCTCTCGAAAAGTACCGTTCCTGTGCGATACTTTTCCTATGGAGATCGCAGGGGCCAGAGGTGGGGCGCGCTTTCGTCGCGCCAGGGGGACGCTTTCCATCGGCGCCGCGTTGGTGCTGTTGGCGATGACCCTCACGCTGACCGGCGCCGTGCCCGCCAGTGCCGCCAGCTGCGTCCCCGGGCCCGGCGCCAACCTCAAGAGCTGCAACCTCTCCAAAGCCAATCTCTACGGGGTCAACCTCACCGGGGCCAACCTGACCAGTGCCAACCTCACCGGGGCCAACCTCACCAACGCCAACCTCACCAACGCCAACCTCACAAGTGCCACCGCGACCGGTGCCGACCTGCAGGGCGCTCTCATCTCCAACGCCACCCTGACCAGTGCCGGCATGAAGAACACCCTCTTGGACCACTCACCGACGCGGCGCTGGCCGACGCCAACCTCACCGGCGCCAACCTCACCGGCGCCAACCTCACCGGCGCCGACGTCGACGGTGCCATCCTCCCCGGTGCCATCCTCTCCGGGGTCATCTCTGGTGGCCTCATCGGTACCCCGAACTCCCTTCCGGCCAACTGGTCGGTGGTGAGCGGGTACCTGGTCGGACCGGACGCATTCCTCTACGGTGCCAACCTCGGGGGGGCGGATCTCACCGGCGCTGACCTCTTCGGTGCCAACATCGAAGGGGCCGTCCTGACCGGAGCCACGCTCACCGACGCCAACCTGGAGAACGTGGACGCCATGGCGGTCCTGCTGTCCAACAGCAACCTCGCCGGCACCAACCTCGCCGGGGCCAACCTGGTCGATGTGACGTCGGGAGGCATCACCGGGACGCCGGCGACGCTGCCCAAGACCACGCCGACCAATTGGCAGTTCGTCGACGGCTACCTCGTGGGGCCCTACGCCAATCTGACCGGCGCCGACCTGGCCGGCCAGTACCTGGCCAGCGGCAATCTCGACGGAGCCAACCTCACCGACTCCGATCTGAGCGACAGCGACCTCACCAATGCCTACGTCACCGACGCCGTCATGACCGGCACCAACCTGGCCGATGCCACCCTCGCCGGCATCACCTCCCATAACGTCGTGGGCACTCCCGCAGCGCTTCCCTCGGGCTGGGAGCTCGTGGGCGGGATCCTGAAGCCCATCCCGCCGGCCCCCGGCGCGGGCAGCACAACCAAGATCAGCTCGGCACAGGCAGCACCGCAGGTGGCAGCCGCACCCAAGGCAGAGACCGCGTCCAAGGTGACAGCCGCTCCTCGGGCGACCACACCCCGGACGACGACCTCACTCCAGCTCGGAATCGACGTCTACACGACGGACAACTGTGAGCCGGCGAGCGTCTGGCAGGCGAACGCGACGAACGAGATGAAAGGCATCAAGTCGCTGGGGGCGAACACCGTCCAAATCGTGTTCCCGTTCTACACGACGGCCCCCAATGCGAGCACCCTCTTTTCCGCCGATCTGTGCGGCGAGCCCGAGGCGAACCCCGTCCCACTGCAATCGCCCAGTCCGGCCCGTCTGGCCGTTCTCGTGCACGCGGGCCAAGCGGCCGGACTGCATGTCATGCTCCGACCCTTGCTGGATCAATCCAACATCTACATCTTTGGCGACTGGCGAGGCAACATCAAGCCGACCAATAAATCCGCATGGATGACGAGTTACGAAGCTGTCCTGAAGCCGTACCTGGAGATGGCGCAAGCCAACAAGGTGACCCGATTCGCCATCTCGTCGGAACTGACCAGCCTCTCGTCGAGCTTGCAGTGGCCATCGGTGATCGCATCGGCCAAGAAGCTCTACTCCGGCCAGTTGACCTTCGACTCGAGCTGGGTCGCTCCACTGGCCGGCGCCGTCCATGCGGGCACCGCGGTCGCACAGGACGCCTATCCCGACATTCCGCACTCGAGCGCCACCACAACGGTCGCCCAGCTGCTCGCCGGCTGGAACACGTACCTGAAGGCAGAGCCGCTGGCAGCCCCAGCCGCCAGTGACGTGTTCGAGGAGGTGGGAATCACCGCCATCGACGGCACCTATGCAAAGCCGAATATTGCTCCGCCACCGGGTGGGACCTTCAACCAGGCCATTCAGGCCAACTGGTTCACCGCTGCTTGTGAGTTCGTCAAGCAACACAAGATCGGTGGTGTCTATTTCTGGGGTCCGCAGTTCTACTACAACTTCGGGAATCTGATCACCAAGCCCGATCCCGGCCAGGCCTCGGAGCTGCAGCCGGCCTCACAGACCGCCATCCGCAAGTGCTTCGCATGATGGTCGGACAACTCGTTTCTCCGTCCTGAGCGCGCCTCTGCTCTGAAGTCTGGCGCCGGTCCCTATTTCTCGCCGTAGTAGGACCGGCCGTAGACTTTGGTCGAAGCCGTGGCGAAGATGACCGGGCGGGTCTGGTCATAGAACGCCTCAGGGAACACGAAGATGGTCACGTTTCCGTTCGTCGAGGTGCGGGCACGGCCGTCGACCACGTTCACCGGGGACGCGTAGATCCATGCAAAGCGGTCGACCCCGGTGGGATCGACGGTATAGAACGTTGCGAACCTCCTGCCTCCGGTGAAGTTGGCCAGCGCGAGTTGGCCGAAGGCATCCGCCTGGATGATCCGCTCACTGCTGGCATGATGCACCACCCAGCCCGCCGTATACAGGCCGGGGGTGGTCACCACGAACCGCTCGGCACTCTCACCCGAAGACGAGAGGCTCGCATCCGGCGCGCCTCCGAATGCGATCACCAACAAGCCGGTGGTCCCGACCAGCTCGATGGCCACCAGGGCGACCAACCCCGCTCTCAACGCCCGAAAGGACGGCCTGGGCGCTGACGACACGACCACCGCCAGTGGCACCAGGAGGAGCACGCCCAGTTGGACCTCCACGCGCCCGGGGCCGAACTTTTGAGCGATGGTTCCCGATTCTCGCGCCACCGCGTCGATGACAACGGCACCCACGGCCATGCCGACGAGCTCCGCGGCAAGGAGGTGTCGTTTTCGGACCAGCATCACCACCGAGATGATCGCCGCGGCCACCGCGGCGACGATGACGACCGCGTTGGCCAGGCCGAGCAGTGCCGATGTCGTGGGGCCCAGCACCGGCACAGCCGGCCGCTGGGGCGCTGATGCACCGACAAGATGGACGCCGAATGCCCGTGGATCGATCTTCATCCACGAGGGGGCCTTCGGCTGCGCCGGCGCACGATGCAACACCACGTCGGCCAGCACGTTGGCCACCCTGGAGCCCGGGCCCGACCCGTCGACCCATCTGCTCAGCGTGCCTCCGCCACCCAGTATGGCGAATCCTTTCGTCTCGATCGAATGTCCCAACTGCGAAAGTTGGTGGCCGGTGCCGGCGACCACAAGGCCCCACACCGCCGCGGCGAGGACGGTGACACCGACCACGGCAGTCGACAGAACGGCTCGGCTGCGATCGGCCACGTGTTCCTGCTCCGGCTGCGCACGCAGCAATCGGGCGGCCTCACCGTCATCACCATCGGAAGATCTGTCCGCGAAGACCCAGCCGAAGATCCATCCGACGACAAGGACCGGCACGGCGATGTAGGCCGTCGAATAGTGGGACCAGGCCATGGCCACGCCGAGTATGGCGGCCAGGACGCGGGACCTCCTGATCGGCTGCGGTGCGAGCACGACGATCAAGACCATCGACTCGAACATGAGAAGGCCGTAACACTGTCTGGTGACCGCGGGCAGTTCCGTGACCAGCGCGGTATTCACACCTACGAACAGCAAGGTGAACCCCACGGCCAGCCCTTCGGAGACGAGCGAACGAAAGATGCACAGTGCACCGACGGCGACAAGGCCGAGGACGACAGCGGGCAGGAACTGAAGCAAGATCTCCACCGACGCAGAGCTCAGCGCGTGCAACTGGGCCGGGAGGACCGTCAGGGACAGCATGGCTTGATACGCATCACTGTGGGTGGTGAGCGCGAACTGCCCGGTGACGGCTGCGCTGTTGGCCACGGAGTACTCGTGCTGGATGTCGGTTCCGAAGAGCCAATCCCCCCTGTTCGACACCTGCCACACCAGGGCGACGACGGTCATGAATATGGTGGGGGCCGCCGGCACGTCGTTCCTGCCCCACAACGCCGACACGAGGGCGAACACCAAGACCCCGACGCAGAGTGCGCACGAGGTGATGGCCAGGGCGGCGCCGTGTCCGGCATTCAGTCGGCCGGCGCCGAGCAGGGTGAGGACAGGAAGGACGCCGAGACCCACCAGCCAGAGCCCGTGGCGTCGGGTCACGCCGCCGAGCAGCCATCGCACCGGGTCCTTCTCGAGACGTGCCGGCAGGACCACCGAGGCGACCAGCAGGAGCATCCACACGACCAGCATGGGGCCCCGAGTGAGTGGATGGTCGACGCCCAGCGGTTTGAGCACGACAGCAGCGAGCAGGCCGATGCCCAGAAGAGCAGCGATCCCCACCACCGACGTGAGGAACAGACGTTGAGCCAGGCCGTTGAGGCTCAGCCCTGTCAATGCGGTCGCCGTGGCCCCGGGCACGAGGATGACGCCCAGGATGGCGAGCCCTTTCGCACCGGGCCCCAGCGGAATCAACACGGCCACCGCGGTGAGGACGGCTGCCGCCAGCGTCCAGGTCGGTAGGGACCAACTTCGCTGTCGGCGCCGCCGATCGCCTTCTGCGGGAGAGCTACCTGGTGACGGAGCGCGAGTGGAGGCGGCTACGTCGACTTCCATCGGTGATCTATCTTCATCAGCTGATCATGGACGTGATGGCAATGGATGTGCCGACCAACCGAACCGAAAACCACTGACCGAGGCGTGCCTGTTGGGTCTGCACGACGAACGTCCTGGTCGACGCTTCCGGCACGTAGATCGAACCGAGTTGCAGGGTCGAACCAGAACTCGAGGTCGACCAGTGCAGGGTCTGGGCGCCTCGTGTCCGGTTGGAGACGGCGATGCGGACGTCGGTCCCCTGAGGGATCGGCCGAGCCGTGACCGATGGATTGGCAAACCACAGCGCATCGAAGGAGGTAGTCGGGCGTCCGCCGGCTGCATCGGCAATACCGTTCACAATCCAGCTCGAGAAGAGCACATAGGCCACGATCAAGATGGCGAGGCAGATCCCGACAACGGCAATGCTGCCTTGACGCGGGGTGTGGGTGCGCCGGCCTGACGGCCCGGTGGCCGTGAGGTCCTGGTCAACCTTGTGATCGTCCATCCCGCACCCCACGCCCGACCAATAATGTTCAGCGGCCCCAAATTCACACTCGGCTGGGGCGAAACGCTAGCAGGTCCCACCGCGATCGAGAGGCGCACCCGCCCCTCGCACGTGATCGGTGAGCGTCGGTCGGACGGCATGTCGGTGACCTCGCGATGGCGCCCGATGACCGACGATTTCCGATCTTCGACGAGGGGCTGATGGCAGCCGGCCGAGGCCACATGCAATAATTCGGCGATGGGAACCTCAGGGGGGTGGGGATGGGTTCGACTCGGACGACGTCGGCGACACCGATGACTGCCGTGGCGGCTCGCTCAACCCGGCGTGCCGTCACCGGCAGGCCGGAGGCGGTGCATTGTGACCGGGGGCTGGGCCGCGCCACCAGGCTGCGAGCGATCGGCCCACCTGGCCGAACCTGTGGGCCAGGGTGAAGCGGAGCGGCATCGTGGGCTCGGGCAGACGCCGCCGGACGGTTCTCGTGCTGGCCGGTGTGGTGGTGCTGGCCGTCGTCGGGCTCGTCGTCAGCCTCCTGGTCGGGTCCAAGAACAGTGCGGCGACCTCAACCCAGTACGGAGTCAACGTCTACGTGGCGGACAACTGTGAGCCGGCGGCGGGCTGGGTGGCCAACGCGACCAACGAAATGAAGAGCATCAAGTCGCTGGGGGCAAACTCCGTGGCCATCGACTTCCCGTTCTACACGACGGGACTCGAAGCCAGCAGCGTGTTCACCGCCAATCAGTGCCATGGCCCCACCGCCACGCCGTATGCGCAATCGCCCAGTCCGGCCCGTGTGGCCGTGCTCGTCCGCGCCGCGCAAGCTGAGGGACTCCAAGTCCTGCTCCGACCCAGTCTGTACGAGGGCAACCTGGACGGCCAGTGGCGAGGTGACATCCTTCCGGCGAACAGATCAGCCTGGTTTGCAAGTTACGACCAGATGTTGAAGCCGTATCTGGAAATGGCCCAATCGAACAGCGTGGCCCGGTTCACCATCTCACTCGAGCTCGAGAGCCTGACCCACACCCCCTACTGGCCGGCAACCATCGCATTCGCCCGGAAGCTCTATACCGGCCAGCTCGTCTTCGCCACGAGTTGGAGGGGCAGCCTCCCCCATGGCCGCGGCGAAGTCCACAAGCACACCTCCGTCGCCATCGACACCTATCCGGTCACGTCGGCGGCCCCCACCTCTTCGGTGGCCCAAATCCTCTCCGGATGGAACGCGTATCTGGCCGCCAAACCGTTCGGGACCCTCGACCGCAATGTCACCATCGACGAGGCAGGCATCGTTGCCGTCGACGGCGCCTACCGAACCTCCTGGATCTATCTCAATGGGACCTTCAACCAGACGATTCAGGCCAACTGGTTCAAAGCCGCGTGCGAGTTCACCAAGGACCACAAGCTTGGCGGTATCTATTTCTGGGGACCGCAATTCACCTACAATTTCGGAAACCTGACGGCCAAGCCCGATCCCGGGGAGACGTCAGAGCTGCAACCGGCCGCGCAAGCCGCTATCCGCGCCTGCTTCAAATGACGGCAACGGTGGTATCGAGGCGGCAGCTTAACCGTGGCCTCACGACGCACTGCCGATCGCGTGGCCGATGACAAGACCAGGGGCCGAAGCTGTGGACAGATCCGACGAACACGCCGATGACCGGGCGGCGGCGGGTTCGGTACTGGCCGGACTGGTCCTGCTCAGCCGGCCGCGGCAGTGGGTCAAGAACCTGTTGGTCTTCGTGGCCCCGGCCTCGGCCGGCGTGCTCTTCCATCGGAGCGCCTTCTGGCACACGCTGGCCGCCTTCGGCATCTTCTGTCTGGCGGCATCGGGCACCTACTACCTCAACGACG
>JBEKIU010000205.1:0-6632 GCA_050011635.1 Acidimicrobiales bacterium | reverse complement strand
CCGGTGGACGCCCCAGGCAAGCCGTTGACGGTTACCTACCCCGACGCCGCATCGTGGAAGATCGTGACTCACGCCGCCACCCCTCAGGTCCTGCGGCTGCGGCTCACCGATGTCCCGGGCTGGCACGCGTCGATCGACGGCAGGCCACTCCCACTCACCCCTTACAACCAGGTCATGCTCCAGGCCAGGGTCCCTGCAGGTATCCATACGATCAAGCTCCATTACTGGCCGGGCGCATTCACCGCCGGGATCGTTCTGGCCGCGCTCACGCTCGTCGGACTCATGGCGGTGTCGATCGGTGGTAAGTGGCGGAGTCTCCGTAGAAGTCAACGCCTCTGACGCCGGAGCGTTCTCCGCGGTAAAGCGGCGCGCCATTCACCCAATCCCGTGCCGGTTCCGGTCGTCCGGCCCGCAAGCCAACGAACTCCGTTAGACGCCGACAACCGCACTGTCGCTCTCGAGCAAGGCAGTGTCCGCAGCTCGACCTACCCCTTCGTCGTCATCCGCTGGCCAGTGGAATGCCCGCCAGGCGGCAACAGCCAGAAACGTCAGTCCGCCGAGGACGTAGAGGTTTCGTACGACGAAGAGGATGACGGGCGCCATTGTGGTAAAGGGACGGGTCACCAGAATCTGGTTGTCCAAGTTTGCACATGTGGAGAGGGCCAAGATGATGGACGCAATGGCCAGTGGACGATCGCGACGCCATTCCACAACGGCAAGCAGAGGAGCAAGGCCAACAAACACCCAGTAGTGCAGCCAGCTGATCGGGCTCACAAGCTCCGTCACGAGTGACAACAGGATGAATGCAGCAAGCTCCCGACCATGCTTGACGAACTGAACGACCACCGCGATACCGCCGGCGAGCACGATCAGAGCGACCGGAAGCCAGGGGAAGGTCTTGAGCCACAGGAACGGAGGGCGTCCGAACATCCCGCGGATTGATTGATCGGACAGCTTCCCGACTCCCTTGATCCACCGGGAGGGAGAAACCGCGACAATGCGTCCCACTCTCACTGACGGAAGGACGTGGAACCAGTACTCAGCTGAAGCATGCGGCCACAGGGCTGCCGCGAACAAGGTCAGCAGCACAAAAGTGACGGCAGCTCGCACGACAGCAGAGATCTGCCGTTGTGCGATCAACCAGACGACGAAGAGGGCGGGCAAGAGCTTGATGGCCGATGCCAGCCCGATCAAGAATCCACGGTATCGCCTGGGGACGACAAAGAGGTCCAAGAACACGAGAAGCATGAGGAACACACCCATCTGGCCCCAGAGCAGCAAGGAGCGGAATGGGTAGAGAGCGAAGACGGCAGCGGGCGCCAACCCCGCTGCGGACGCCAACCAGGCATCGACGGCGGACACTCTGCACCAACGGTGCAACGACACGGCGAAGACAGCGGCGAGCGCGATCATGTTTCCAATCGTCCACACGGTCATCGTGGCCCGCAGGCCTATGAGTCGAAATGGCACGAAGAGATACGCGGTAAACGGTGGATACGTGGTCGTTTCCCAATGAATCCCGTACAAATTGCCGTGGACCAGCGCAATATGGCCGTCGCGGTATCGCGCCTGCAGATCTTCGAGCGGAAGGTTGCCCTTGGCGAGATCGCCCGCGTCGAAGATCCATCGACCAACACGGGCCAGATCATCGAAGAACAAACCCCACAAGACGATGGCCACAGCTCCGGTAATCAACTTCAGCCACATTGAGGTGCGCGGATCCATTCGCGGCACCCTCCATAATGTCCTGGTCACCGGACGAACCATCTCCGAACATTACTGTACGCTCGCGATGCTCTCGGGCCCGGCACACGACGGGGCGAACCTCTTCCGAACATCGAAAACGGGCACGCGACCCGGAACCTCGTCAGCTGCCTGTCCAAGGGCTCAAGTCGAGGCGGCAAACTCCCGACAGAAGTCGGAACGGTCCAGCGAAGCCACCAGAAGTGCTGACATGACCACGGTGAGTACGGCGACCAAGATCCCGGTGCTGAAGGTGTCGGGCCAGAGGTGCAACTCGAGGGTGTGGCGCCCGGTGCCATCGTTTGGTTCTGCGCCCGAACGCGCACGTGCGTCGTCGAGACATCTCAGGCTTCCTGACCTACTGATCTTCGAGCGGCGGTTGGCAGAACCGTGGCAGAAAGACAGCGCCGGTCTCCTGTGCCACTGCTCGGCAGCCTTCGCACTCCGGGTCGAGTCCAACCACCAAACTTCTGATCGTGCTTCTGTCCGATGCAACAGGCAGTGTCAGTCCCTGGCTCCCGCACGCCTCACAGACAAACGGACCTACTGGCACTCTCAAAAGCCTAACCAGGAGAGCCTCAGAATTCGACAGGCATTGTCGTCCCGATTCGTCGCCGGCCGCAGCCGACGCCGTCGACCGTGCCTGACTGACACTGCCCGGGCCCGACCATGTATCCAGGTCAGACCCGGTGTCGGGGGGGACCGGGTGGGTGGAGCCAGTCGGGCAGCCTGATGGAGTTGCTGGACGTGGCGTCCGCGTCCAGCTCGTTGAGAGCGTCGAGGAGGTGCTGGTTTTGGCCACAACCGACGTGGACGGCCCGGCTCGGTGGGTCCCGGCGCTGGGCTCGACTGGCTCAGATCAGGTCAGTATCGGCCCTCATCCCGAGCACACCATGCCACCCCTGTCTGTGTGGCATGCCTCCACTGAACGGCGGCGGTGATGTTGACCCCGGCACGGTTGGCCGAGGCAATCGGGTTCAACCAATCGATATCGTCGTCTTCAGGGGCAGTTTGGCCGACGAGTCGCCGAGCATGATTCGGTACTGACCCGGCTTTTCCACCCACGCCTTGGTGCTGCTGTTCCAAATGGAGAAGGACTGCGGCCCGAGAGGGATGCTGACCTCGGCCGTTTGGCCTGGCTTCAGCGTGATTTTGTGAAAGCCCTTCAGCTGTTCCGGAGGCTCCCCCGCCGAACTCGGATCCCCGACATAGGCCTGCACCGTTTCGGCTCCAGTGACAGAGCCGGTGTTTTTCACGTCCACGGAAGCCGTCGTACTTGCGCCTTGCTTCAGGGCGCTACTCGACATCCGCAGATCCGAAAATGAGAACGACGTGTACGACAACCCGAATCCGAACGGAAAGAGCGGGGCGATCTTCTTGGCGTCATACCAGCGATAGCCCACCAAGAGGCCCTCTGAGTAGTGGACCTTGCCGTCCACTCCGGGCCATTGGGCGGCGGTTGCCGCAGGGACATCGGCAAGGCTCACCGGAAAGGAAACCGGTAGCTTCCCAGAGGGATCGACTTTCCCGAAGAGTATGTCAGCGATCGAGTTGCCGTCCTCCTGGCCCGGATACCAGGCTTCGGCCACGGCCTCCACCGAGCTAAGCCAGGGCATCGTGACTGCCGAACCGGTATTGAGCACGACAATGGTGTGGGGGTTGGCCTGGGCAACCGCGCTGATGAGCTGATTCTCAGCCGGCGACAGATCGATGCTCGTGAGGTCACTGCCTTCTTGCTCCCCCAACCCGGCGAAGACGACGGCCACACTGGCGGACTGCGCTGCCGCGACCGCCTGAGCCTGCAGCGTCGCGTCGCCGTTCGGCTCGGTGGGAGAATACCCCTGGGAATACGACACGGTGGTGCCACTCCCAACAGCGGCGGTGATGCCCTGGTAGGGCGTCACGACGTACGGAGCAGTCACCTGTGCGCTTCCACCGCCGCTGGTTATTGCGTCTGTTCCGGCATCATCACCAATGACCGCGATCGACGGGACGCTGGTTGCGAGTGGGAGCGCTCGACCCGAATTCTTCAAGAGGACCGTCCCCTCGTCGGCAACAGCTCGAGCAACGCCGGCGTGTGCAGTGGACGTTACGACCGCGCTCAATGATCCCTTGTCCGACCGGTTGAAGAGGCCAAAAGCGAACATTGTCGTAAGTATCCGAGCCGCCATCTGTTCGAGCCGCTCCCGTGCCACCTTTCCGTCTTCGACAGCCTGTATCAGAGGTGCCGCGAAGAAATAGGGAACGGGAGCCTCCATGTCCTCGAGGCCAGCGTTGGCCGACGCCACCGTCGAGTGAGTGGCTAGGAAGTCCGACTGAACGTACCCGGTGAAGTGCCACTGCGCGTAGAGGACGTTGGCGAGATATGGGTCCTGGCAGGCGTAGGTCCCGTTGATCGTTGAGTAGGAGCACATCACGGCACCCGCGTGCCCTTGCTGGATCGCCGCCTGAAAGGCCGGCAGGTAGAGCTCGTGCACAACCCGGTCCGACACGATGACGTCATCCGCCGGGGTGTCGCGATAGGTCTCCTGGTTGTAGACGGCGAAGTGCTTCACCATGGCAATCGGCCCTTGGCTTTGGATTCCTTCGATATCGGCCGCCGCAATCTGACCGGAAAGGTATGGGTCCTCGCCATAAGACTCATAGGCTCGACCCCACCTGGGGTCACGAACGATATTGATTGTCGGGCCCATCGATACGTTGATGCCTTTTCCGGCCACCTCACTTCCGATCACTTTGCCGTACGTACGGACCGTTGAGGGATTCCACGTCGAAGCCGCACTGACCGGGGCAGGGAGCTGGGTCACGCCGGTCAGAGAATCGGCAACGCCCGCTGGTCCGTCAGAGCTCCGCAGCGACGGTATGCACAGAGACGGTATCGCCATGGTGTTGCCTTCGTAAGGGCCGGACACCCAGTGAACCATGTCATCGAGCTGAGTGAGGCTCATCCGGGTAACGAGCATCGCCGCGCGGGCCGCCGGAGATGCCTTGGAGGTGACCCACGGGCACGCGACCGACTTGGCCGCCGCCGAGGGCGGGAGAGGATGATCCGGGTTGGCATGTGAACTGCCCGGCGATGGACCTGGAGGGGGTTGATCTGTCGTACCGGCTACCGACGAAGGCACCGCAACGCCCATGACGAGCACAAGCCCAAGGACAACGACGAGGACAACCCTCCAGAGCACGCGGGCCGGCGATCCACCAACCATGAAACCCCTCCGATCGACGTCCGGCCAGCTTAAGCGATCTCTGCTCTCGTCGCTAGTGGTTGGGCTCTCTCGGTGAGGCGATGACGTGAGCCGTTGCAAAGATCACATCGACGTCGTGACCGCTGTGTGCCAGGGTCGAGACTGTCTCTGCGGCGCGGTCCGCCGGCTCGAGCGACCCTATGCACTGCCTCCAGCTCGAGTCGGCGCTTCGTGCGTTGGCGCCTTCAGCGCACGGGCCTGTCCTGTGCACCGAGTGAGCCTCGTAGGACTCAGTCGAAGGGAGTGTCGTGGATCCCGAGGAGCAGGCGTCGGCATCCATCCAGTCGGCTGCGCCGATCCCGATCTCCACAGCTCCGCTCTAAATCAGGGGTTCGGCGTCCTGGCGGCCATCTTCTTCGGCATGGCAGGCCCCTGGAGACTCGTCATCATCGGCGACCCGTGTACCGACGGTGCGCCAAGGCACAGCCAGATCCTTGAGTCGAAGTGCGTGCTTCTCGATGAGCCACCAACTGGCCGCAGCGAAAGCCCCCGTCATGATGAGCGTCAATGCGGTGTAGACAAGGTATCCCGCCCGATACACGCCCCAGAGCGCCAGGATCTGAGCCACCGGGAATGCGTAGATGTAGATGCCGTAGGAATAGTCATTGCGGGCACCGATCTGCGGCCACGGTAAGTGCGCACCGAGCCAAAGGGTCGGGTATACGAGCAGGGGGGCAACCACATTCGAACGGGTCAGGGTGAAGACCGGAATGCTATAGCCCACCGAAATTAGGGAGCCGACACATGCCGCGACCACACAACCGAGCGCGATCCAACCCGAGTCGGGGACCCGATCACGACCGGAGTAGATGGCTGCCCCCACCAGAAAGATGGGGACCAGACTCAACAGTGCGGTCTCGTAGAACGGTGCGCCACGAAAGTAGGAATTGAAGCTCGGAACGGCCGTCAGTATGAGCTCCACCGTCCACAGTGCGGCAGCCAGAATTACGATCCCCAGCCGGTGGCGCAAGAGTCCGACGACCGCGAGAGCTCCGAGCAACAGGTAACACAAGAACTCGTAGAAGAGAGTCCAGAGCGATCCGTTCCAGGAACTCGTCAGCGGGATACCCCGCAGTGTTTCCCCGATTGAGAGCTGGTTGAGGCGAAGCCAAGAGTTGTGCACGACGTACCCCACCGGTCCATCGGGCTGTTTCACATAGCACCAGAACACGCAGGAATGGCCCCAATGAAGCCAACCAATCCAACCGAACACTGCGGCCGTCACGGCGAGGCAGACCCAGTATGCAGGAAAGATCCGCAGGCACCGGTGCCACAGGTACCGGCCGACGTTGTTCTTGGCGGCACTGCCCGCGATCAGATAACCGCTGATTCCAAAGAACCCATAAACGGCGACCACCCCGAGTGTCGAGTGGAAGACGACCTCGGATCGATAACCGCCGAGAGTCATCGCGTGAGAGAAGATGACCGCTGCTGCCAACAGAAGGCGCACGAGATTGAGGCTGTTCGGTGAGGTGGAAAGCGCCTGGCCGATGGAATTGTTGTTCGACCTTGCCCCGGTGCCCATATCTCACGGTATATCTGGTCAGCAGCAATTGCCATCATCACTTATGACGGACACGGCCGACGAGACCGGTCCAACCTGGGCTATCTCAGTCACAACCTGGTCAATGCTTGGTCGAC
>JBEKIU010000204.1:0-6661 GCA_050011635.1 Acidimicrobiales bacterium | reverse complement strand
GTCGGGCCATCGGGGCCGCGGGTGTGCCTGCCGAGGAGATGATCGGTGTCGGGTGCACGGCCCAGTGGTCGGGCACGGTGGCGGTGGGCTCGGACGGCTCCCCCCTGATGGAGGCCATCATCTGGATGGACTCGCGGGGCAACCAGGCCATCCGCAAGGTGGCCGGGGGAGCGGTCAACGTACTCGGCTACGACCCGCGCAAGATCCTCCGGTGGGTACAGGTCACCGGTGGGGCGCCGGGGCTGTCCGGAAAGGACCCGGTCTCCCACATCCTGTTCATCCGGGACACGTTCCCCGACGTCTATGAGCGAACCACCACCTTCCTGGAACCGGTCGACTACCTCAACCTCAGATTGACCGGGCGCACCTGTGCCTCCTTCGACTCCATCGCCGCCCACTGGGTCACCGACAACCGGGACATCGACCGGGTGGTCTACGACAGCCGGCTGCTCGAGATCACCGGACTGGAGCGGTCCAAGCTTCCCGACCTGGTCCCACCGGGGACCATTGTGGGCGCTCTCACCGCCTCGGCCGCCGAGGATCTGGGCATGCCCGCCGGTGTTCCGGTGGCCGCCGGCTCGGGCGACGTGCATTCGGCGGTCTTCGGGTCCGGGGCCGTGGGCGACGACGAGGCCCACCTGTACATCGGCACCTCG
Source organism: Acidimicrobiales bacterium (assembly GCA_050011635.1). Taxonomy (GTDB): domain Bacteria; phylum Actinomycetota; class Acidimicrobiia; order Acidimicrobiales; family RAAP-2; genus Bog-756. The sequence goes on along the minus strand of JBEKIU010000204.1, from coordinate 6,005 downwards.
TCGTGGATCTCCGGTCACGTCCCGTTCAAACGAACGGCACCGTCGTCCAATGTGGCCTCCATCCCGGCCGCCCTGGCCGGCAAGTACGTGATCGTCGACGAGCACGAGACCGCCGGTGCCTGCCTCACCTTCCTGCGTGACAACCTGGGGTTCGCCGACGATTTCGACGAGATGAACGCCATGGTGGCCACCGTCGCTCCCGGCAGCGGTCGGGTGCTGTTCACCCCGTGGCTCAACGGCGAACGGTCACCGGTCGACGACCATACCATCAGGGCCGGGTTCCACAACCTGTCCCTGTCGACCACTCGGGCCCAGATGGTCCGGGCCGTCTACGAGGGGGTGGCCCTCAACTCGAGGTGGCTCCTCGAGGCCGTGGAGAAATTCGCCGAACGCCGGTTCGACTCGCTGGCCTTCATCGGCGGCGGGGCCAACTCGGACCAATGGGCCCAGATCCACGCCGACGTGCTCGGACGCGAGATCCGCCAGGTGGCCGACCCTGTCCTGGCCAATGTCCGCGGCGCGGCGCTGATCACTCTGGTGGCGCTGGGCCGGATCACCGTCGACCAGATACCGGACATGGTCGATATCAGGCGCACCTTCACGCCCGACCGGTCCACCGCCTCCGAGTACCAGGTCCTCTTCCACGAGTTCGTCACCCTCTACAAGCAGACCAAAGGCATCTTCAAGAGGCTGAACAGGTTCTGAGCGCCGCGGGCCGGCTCCGGGTGGGGCCGGGGTGCCCTGCCGGTGAGTTCTCAGTTCGTGGTCTGGTCGGTGGTGGCGATGAAGAGCAGGTCGAAGGCCAGGGTGTGAAGAGCGGTCGGCGAGGTCGACCAGTCGTTCCGTTTGTCGAGCCAGTGGCCGAAGGACGGAAAGAGCTCCCTGAACCGCCGGCTGGGCAGCCCGACCACGTGGAACACCAGTGCGATGTAGTACGAGAGCAGGTAGCCCAGGGCTTCGAACGTCCCGCCGAAGACGTGCACGTCGCCATGGCCGAACACGTCCGAGCCGAGCTGTCCCAGCCCTTCGGCGGTGAACCGCCAGTAATCGTGATCGTCGTGCCGGGGGACGGCGGACGGCACCGAGACGATCACCGTGCCACCGGGCTTGAGGACCCGTGCGAGCTCGCGGAGCACGGCCTGGGGGTGGGTGACGTGTTCGAGGAGCTCGAGCGCGAGCACCGTGTCGACGCAGTGATCGGCCAGCGGGATGCCGGTGGCGTCCGATGCGAAGTCGACACTGGAGAGCACCCGGAGGTCGGTGGCCAGGTAGCGGGCGCTGCAGGTCGGTTCGAACCTCCGGACGACGCCGCATCCGACGTTGACGACCAGCGAATCGGCGTCCAGGCCGACGAGGTGGTCGTTGATGAACCGGTCCCGGCGGGTAATGGCGTCGTTCCTCTTGACGTCACCGAACACCGGCGAATGCCCGTGGGCCGACCCGTTCAACTCCTTGGACACCGGTCCACACCCCATCTCGAGCTCACGACGCGTTCCCGTCGCCCACCCGTCGACGCCGGGCGCCCGATGAATCGTAATCGGGAGGGCACGTGGGGGTGGCACCGGGGGCGCCGCGCCCACGGGGCGGTACCCGTCCACGCCGGTCAGGTTGAAGCGAGTCGCTCCCGCGCCCGGCTGGCCGCGCTGACCACGGCACTGAGGGACGCGTCGAGAATGCTCGAGTCCATACCCACTCCCCACCACGTCGATCCGTCGGCTCCCTCCGCCTCCACGTAGGCGACGGCCGATGCCCCGCTGCCCGCGGTGAGCGCGTGTTCGCTGTAGTCCTTCACCTCGAACTCCACGCCCAACTCGGTCCGCAAGGCACCCACAAGCGCGTCGATAGGACCATTGCCCTCGCCCATCACCGTTCGGGGTTCACCGTCGACAAGCAATTGTGCGGTGACCGTGGTTCGGTGCCCGCCGGTGGTCACCTCACTCCCGATCAGCCGGACACCGGCATCGGTGAGGTAGGTCTTCGCAAAGACGTCCCACATCTCGCCGGCCCGGATGACCGTGCCGCTGTCCTCGGTGATGGCCTGGACTTCCTTGGAGAACTCGATCTGGAGGCGACGCGGGAGGTCGAGTCCGTGCTCCGTGTCCATCACGTAGGCGACGCCACCTTTTCCCGACTGGCTGTTGACCTGGATGATGGCCTCGTACGTCCGTCCGGTGTGGCTCGGATCGATGGGAAGATAGGGGACCTCCCAGTGGTCGTAGTCGTCACCGATGGCGGCGAACCCCTTCTTGATGGCGTCCTGGTGCGACCCGGAGAAGGCGGTGTAAACGAGGTCTCCGGCATAGGGATGACGCGGGTGGACCGGCATACGTGTGGCGTACTCGGCGACCCGGCGGACCCGGTCGATGTCGCCGAAGTCGAGTGCCGGATCCACACCCTGAGAGAACAGGTTCATGGCCAGGGTGACGATATCGACATTGCCGGTGCGCTCGCCGTTTCCGAACAGCGTTCCCTCCACCCGGTCGGCGCCGGCCAGGACGGCCAGCTCGGCTGCGGCCACCGCCGTTCCCCGGTCGTTGTGGGGATGGACACTGAGGATGATCGAGTCGCGGTTGTTGATGTTCCGACCGAACCATTCGATGACGTCGGCGTAGACATTGGGCCCGTACATCTCGACCGTGTTGGGCAGGTTGATGATGATGGGGCGATCGGGCGTGGGCTCGATCACCGCGCACACCGCCTCGCAGATCTCGACCGCGAAGTCGGGCTCGGTTCCCGTGAAGCTCTCCGGTGAGTACTCGTAACGGACATCGGTGCCCGGAATCGTCGATTCGAATTTCTTGCACAGGCGGGCCGCGTTGACCGCGATCTCGACGATACCGGCGCGATCGAGGCCGAAGACCACCCGGCGTTGCAACTCGGACGTCGAGTTGTAGAAGTGCACGATGGCCCGGGGCGCACCCACCAGCGACTCGAAGGTTCGCTCGATCAATTCCTCGCGGCACTGCACGAGCACCTGAATGGTCACGTCGTCAGGGATGAGCCCCCCTTCGATGATCTGACGTTGGAAGTCGAAGTCGGTCTGGGAGGCGGCGGGGAATCCCACTTCTATCTCCTTGAAGCCGATGTCGACCAGGGTGCTGAAGAGCTTCAGCTTGCGCTCTGGGTCCATGGGATCGACCAGTGCCTGGTTGCCGTCCCGCAGGTCGACGCTGGCCCAACGTGGTGCCCGGTTGAGGTCGCGGTCCGGCCACGTCCGGTCGGGCAGGGTCAGCGGGCGGTAGGGCCGGTAGAGGTGAAACGGCATGGGCGAGACGTCGCAGGGCCAGTCCAGCCTGGCGTTCTTCCCGTTCTGCCCTGTCGTTGATCCGGCGTGCGGTTGGTTCGTCATTGCTGCTCCCAAGTGTGCGGTGTGTCTGGTGCTCTGGTCTGGTCTGGCTAGGCCCGGCAAAGACTGGGCCAATAAAAAACCCCCTGGCCATTTCGGCTCAGGAGGTTGCGGGCGAACGCGATGTGGCGTTCGCCGTCAGGTAAGGAGGAGTTCCGGGGCGGTGGCAGTAAACATCTTGCACTCCATGGTGGCAGGCTGCTCTCTACCCGTCAAGGACCGGAGTGGAACGTGGTTCTGGGACCGGCGGTCTGGTTGGGGGTCGGGGCCGGCGGCCAATCACCGCCGGGCCGGGCTCCCGCGGGCACCGGGCTGGAAACACAGAGCAGCCCGGAGCCTCGTTCCTGGGTGGAATCGTCGGTTTGACCGTTCCCGACGGGGGAATAGTCGCCCGGTGGGGGACACGTCGTCGCCCCGTCTTCGACTCCATGGGTCCATGGATGAAAAAAGGAGCAAACATGATCCGCAAGCTGCTTGTGGTCGCTGCGGCGATCGCCATGCCTCTCAGCCTGGTTGCCCTCACCGGTGGCACAGCCAGCGCCAACGCCAAAGCCGGGAGCGCGGCAACTGACGATGTTGCCTGTACGGCCATCACCGGAACGATCACCTTTTCGCCGAAGCTCAACGACACCGGCTACACCAACGAGGCCGTCAAGACGACGGTTTCCGCCACGTTGACCGGCTGCAAGGCCACTGGATCGTTCAAGACAACGGTCACCAAGGGCACCGTGAAGGGAACGATCACCGGCGTCAAGGGAACAGCCAGCAAGAAGGCTGGTACGTGTGCCGGGCTCGAGGGGAGCTCCACGGATACCGGCACCCTGACCACGACGTGGACGGCCAGTCCAAAAGACGCCAATTCCGTCCTCGGAGTGAAGAGTGTCACAGGTGCCACCAGTAGTAGTGGTCATGGGACGTTCACCATCCCAGGCAAGGTCAAGGGCACGGCCAGCGGTTCGTTCCTTGGCAGCAACCATGGCGCATCAGATGTCTCCAACGCCGAGACGAGTGACACGATCGCCCAGATCCTCTCCGCCTGCAAAGCCGGTGTCAGTTCGCTGAAGATCCAGACTGACCCGGGAAAGAAGGCGGTGAGCCTCGGCTGACCACTGGCCCGGTTCACAGGGCACACACGCCGAACCGACGAGGACGGGGCTCAGGCCCCGTCCTCGTCGCGTGTACGGCGCCGTTCGGGCATGCCGGACGGGAACTGGTCTTGGGGTCCTGACCTGGTCGGGACGGTCAGGATCGGTGGTCGACCACCGGCAGTCCGACCCACGGTCGAAGACCGGCTGTAACGAAATGACCACACCCTGCGTTGTTACTGGGTGGAAACGTCGTCTGACGATTCCGAAGTGGGGGACACCTGTCGCCCGTTTTCGACTCCATGGGTGCATGGAAGAAAAAAGGAGCAAACATGATTCGCAAGTTGCTTGTGGTCGCTGCGGCGATCGCGATGCCCGTCAGCGTGGTCGCCGTCAGCGGCGGTCTGGCCGGGGCGTCGAACCCCCACACTGCTGGCACCGACACCATCACCTGCAAGACGTTGAAGGGAACAGTGTCCTTCTCACCCGCGCTGACTCTCAAGGGCTATACCTCGGGCGTGACGACCACGACCGTCAAGACCACGCTGTCAGGCTGCACGGTCAAGGGCTCCACGAAGGAGAAGGTGACTGGCGGTACAGCGTCCGGCACGATCAAGAGCACCAAAGGCAAAGGGGGCACCTGCGGCGGACTGACGGCTGCGAGCATCACCGACGCCGGCACCTTGACCACCAAGTGGACGGCAACGCCGGCGGCCGCACCTTCGGTGCTCAACATCAAGAGCGTCGCAGGAGCCGTAAAGAGCAGCCACGGCACCTTCACCATCCCGGGCAAGGTCAAGGGAACAGCCACCGGGTCGTTCCTCGGGACCAATAAGGGTGCCTCGGACAAGACGGTGGCCCAGACGACCGAAACCACGACTGCCCTGGCCACGGCATGTGCGTCTTCGGCCGGCCTCAAGTCGCTGGCCATCGAGACTGAGCCGGGTACCACCCCGATCAGCCTGGGCTAGTACTGCAACATCGCCCGAGCCATCGGGCACGCCGCACCGACGAGGACGGGGCTTCGGCCCCGTCCTCGTCGCGTGTGCGCAACTTCGCAAGCGGGGTGGGGACTGGATCCGCCGAGCCGAGAATCGATGCTCCAGCCCACTGGGGCCCAGAAGACCCGAGGCCCCAACACTCCCGGGCCAGGGCATCGTGCCCGATCAAGCCTGCACGGCGCCCGGGGCCCTGAGGAACCGCTCACGGTCATGCCGTCGGACGCTGGCCTCCATCCTGAATCCGTGGCTCGTGCCCGGTGTCTTCGTCTTCGGCCGGGGAGCCGAATCGAATGATGTTGCCGTCGGGGTCGATGAGAACCCCCTCGTGCTGTCCCCACGCAGTGTCTTCGGGAAGCCTGACGTCGGCTCCGGCAGCGCTCCACGTCCGAGCCACGATGTCGGCGTCCTCGACCCAGAGATAGGCAGAAGCTGGACCCGCGTTCGAACCGTCGGGCACTACCCCACCGTGGAGCTCGATGCCGTCACGAGTGACATAGCCGTCACCACCTCTGTCGTACTCCCGGGTCGCGAAGCCGAGACGTCCGTAGAATTCCAGTGAGAGCTTCACGTCAC
>JBEKIU010000203.1:0-6747 GCA_050011635.1 Acidimicrobiales bacterium | reverse complement strand
CTCGGGGGTGAGCAGTCGGGGCACATCGTCTTCCGGCGCCTGGCCACGACCGGTGACGGGCTCCTGACCGGGCTCGTCCTGGCCGACCTGGTGTCCCGGAAGGGCAAGCCGCTGACCGAGCTGTTGGACGGGCTGGTCGTCCGGGTGCCCCAAGTGCTGGTCAACGTGCCCGTGCCCAACACCGAGCTCCTGGACACCGCCCAGGCGGTGTGGTCAGCCGTGGCCGAGGAGGAAGAACGGCTCGGCGACGGCGGACGGGTCGTTCTGCGTCCGAGCGGGACCGAGCCCCTGGTCAGGGTCATGGTGGAGGCCGTCGGCGAGGGGGTGGCCGAGGAGATCGCCAACCGGCTCGGCAACCTGGTGGAGTTCGAGCTCCAGGCTGCCGCGGCCACCCACGGGTGAGCCACTAGCCTCGCGGCCATGTGCGGCATCATCGGGATCACCGTCGGCCCGGGGAAATCCGATGGCGCGGCGGTGGTCGATGTGCTCCTCGAGGGTCTGGCCCGCCTCGAGTACCGGGGCTACGACTCCGCCGGGCTGGCCCTGGTGGGGGCGGCCGGCGAGCAGGGCGTCTGGCGGGCCCGGGCGGCCAACGGAACCCGTTCCCTTGACGACCTGGTCAAGCGGGCGGAAGGGGCCCCGGAAGGCGCGAGCGCCGGCATCGGCCATACCCGCTGGGCCACCCACGGCGGGCCGACCGAGGCCAACGCCCATCCCCATGTCGACTGTTCGGGCCGGCTGGGCCTGATCCACAACGGGATCATCGAGAACCACGTCGAGCTGGAGAACGAGCTCCGGGCCGCCGGCCACCTCTTCGAATCGGAGACCGACACCGAGGTCCTGGCCCATCTCATCGAGGCCTCACTGGCCGCCCATCCCGACGACGGACTGGTCGCCGCGGTGCGCGATGCGCTCGGGCGGATCCGGGGGTCGTTCTCGGTGGCCGTCGTCCACGCCGACGAACCCGATCTCATCGTGGCCTCACGCCGGGTCTCGCCGCTGCTCATGGGGATCGGCGACTCGGCGGCCTTCCTGGCCTCGGATGTTCCGGCCATCCTCGGGCTCACCCGCGACTTCCTGGTCCTCGAGGACGACCAGATCGCCGAGTTGCGACCGGGCTCCGTGAGGGTCACCACCCTGGCGGGGACCGAGGTGGAGCCCGACCGGATGACCGTCGACTGGGACCTCGACTCGGCCCGCAAGGACGGATTCGACGACTACATGAGCAAGGAGATCCGCGAGCAGCCGAGGGCGGTGGCCGACACGATGCTCGACCGGGTGCTTCCCGACGGGACCCTCGTCCTCGACGAGGTCCACATCACCAACGAGGAGTTCCGGGCCTTCAACAAGGTGTTCATCGTGGCCTGCGGGAGCAGCTACCACGCCGGGCTGATGGCCAAGTACGCCATCGAGCACTGGGGCCGGCTTCCGGTGGAGATCGACATCGCCAGCGAGTTCCGTTACCGCGATCCGGTCCTCGACGCCACCACCCTGGTCATCGGGGTCAGCCAGTCGGGCGAGACGGCGGATACCTTCGAGGCCATCGTGGAGGCGCGGCGGCTCGGCGCCAAGGTGCTGGTCATCTCCAACGTGGTCGACTCGTCCATGGCCCGCAAGGCCGATGCCGTCCTCTACACGAGAGCGGGGCCGGAGATCGGGGTGGCGGCCACCAAGACCCACCTGGCCCAGATCACCGCGCTCGAGATCCTGGCCCTCTATCTGGGCCAGGTCAGGGGGACCCTTGCCCCCGCGGACGCCCGGGCCCTGTTCGGGGCGATGGGAGCCCTCCCCGCCAAGGTGGCCCTGGCCATCGAGCGGGCCGCCGATGTGGAAGCGGTGGCCACCCTCTACCGGGACTCGCCTTCGTTCATCTTCCTCGGGCGCCAGGTCGGGTACCCGGTGGCCCTCGAGGGTGCCCTCAAGCTGAAGGAGCTCTCCTACCTCCGGGCCGAGGGCTTCCCCGGGGGCGAGCTCAAGCACGGTCCCATCGCCCTGGTCGAGCCGGGGACGGTGGTCATCGGGGTGGCCACCCGCACGCCGATCTGGGAGAAGATGATGAGCAACGTGGCCGAGGTCAAGAGCCGCGGTGCGACGATCGTGCTGGTGGCCAACGACGGCGACGAGGAGACGGCCCGCCAGGCCGACGCCGTGCTCTGGGTGCCCGAGACCCCGTACCTGTTCGCACCCATCGTCGACGTCGTGCCGTTGCAGATGTTCGCCTACTCGTTGGCCCGCCTCCACGGTCACGACGTCGACCGACCCCGCAACCTGGCCAAGGTGGTCACCGTCGAGTGAGCCCGGCGGACCCGGTCGGGCCGCTGTCCGCCACACTGGCAGGGGCCGCCCGGGAGCTGGCCGCCCGCAGCGGGCTCGCCGGTACGGTGGTGGGCGTAGGGGTCGACGCAGTGGACGTGGACCGGTTCCGCCGGGTGCTCGGCCGGCGCACCCGCCTGGCCGACAGGCTCTTCACCGGAGGGGAGCGGTCCTACGCCGGCGCCGCGTCCGACCCGGTGCCGCGGCTGTCGACCCGCTTTGCGGCCAAGGAGGCGACCATGAAGGCCCTCGGCGTCGGGCTGGGCGCCTTTCCCTTCACCGACGTGGAGGTGGTCCGCCACGGGCTCGACGCCCCCTCCCTCGTGCTCCACCGCTCGGCCCTCGAACTGGCCGAGGGCGCGGGCGTGCTGCGGTGGCACCTCTCCCTGACCCACACCGATCAGGTGGCCATGGCCGTGGTGGTGGCCGAAGGCGGCGGCCGGGGGAGCGAGGGAGCCGGCGAGAGAGCCCGGGAGGGTGCCGGCGAGGCTGCCCGGGAGGGTGCCGGCGAGGCTGCCGGCGAGGGAGCCGGCGAGGGAGCCGGCGAGCCTGGCCCAGGACCTGGTGTTCCCGGTCGTATCCTCCCCGCGGGCCCGCCCGTGAAGCCGTAGCGTCGCGGCCATGCTGCCTGTCCTGACCGTCTCCGAGATGAACGAGATCGACGCCGCGGCCCTCGAGTCCTCGTCCCTCGACGTGCTGGTCGGCCGAGCCGGCCTGGCCGTGGCCCTGGCGGCCATGGACATGCTCGGCGGGGCCTACGGGCGCCGGGTGGTCGTCGTCGCCGGTCGGGGCAACAACGGGGCCGACGGTCGGGTGGCGGCGTCCGTCCTCCGCCGCCGCGGGGCCCGCCTGCGCATCGTCGAGGCGGGCTCGGCGGACGCCATCGGTCCGGTCGACCTCGTCATCGACGCCGCCTACGGGACCGGGTTCCGCGGTGAGTACCGCGCCCCGGCACTGGTCGAGGGGACGCCGGTGCTGGCCGTCGACATCCCCTCGGGGGTGAAGGGTGACACGGGGGAGGCGTCGGGCAGCCCGAGCCCCGCATCCCGCACGGTCACGTTCGTGGCTCTCAAGCCCGGGCTCCTCCAGGGCCAGGGGGCCCGCCTGGCCGGTCAGGTGTCGGTGGCCGACATCGGTCTCCCGACCGGCAATCCGGACATCTCGGTGATGGAGGACGGTGACGTGCGCGCCCTGCTCCCCCCACGTCGCCACGCAGGGAACAAATGGTCCGCCGCCCTGATGGTCGTGGCCGGGTCGCCCGGGATGACCGGAGCCGCGGCCCTCTGTGCCCGGTCGGCCTACCGGTCGGGGGCGGGGATGGTCCGGCTCGGTGTGCCGGGCGCCGATCTGTCCGGGTCGCCCGCCTCGGAGGCGGTGAGCGTCCAGCTGCCCCGAACCGGATGGTCGGCCGACGCCCTGGAGGCGGCATCCCGGTGTGCCGCGGTGGTGGTCGGGCCCGGACTGGGGCGCGAGGAGGGAACGGCGGGGGAGGTGCAGCGTCTGGTAGCCGAGTCGCCCGTACCGGTGGTGGTCGACGCCGACGGCCTCTTCGCCCTCGGGAGGGTCGGTGGTGACGACTCCCTCCAGGCCCGGTCGCGTGTGGTCCTCACCCCCCATGACGGCGAGTACGCACGGTTGACCGGCGCCGACCCGGGCCCGGACCGAATCGCCGCCGCCCGGCGGCTGGCTGCGTCCTCCGGTGCCGTCGCCCTGCTCAAGGGGCCCACCACCGCGGTGTCCGATGTTGCCGGTCGGGTCCTGTTGGGCCGGTCCGGTACCACCGCCCTGGCCACCGCGGGCACCGGTGATGTGCTCTCGGGGATGATCGGGGCCATGCTCGCCCGCGGTATGAACCCCCTCGAGGCGGCCGCGCTGGCCGCCCACGTGCATGGCCGGGCCGGGGCCCGAGGCCGGGCCGAGGGCCTGATGGCGGGCGACCTACCCGACCTCGTGGCCGGGGTGCTGACCCTGCTGCAGTCGCCGGGTGGGTCAGAGGCCGGTGCCCGTGACTGACCGTTGGCGACCGGCATGGGCCGACGTGGACCTGGATGCCGTGCGACACAACGCCTCGGTCCTGGTCCGCCTCTCGCATCCCGCGGCCCTGTGCGCGGTGGTCAAGGCCGACGGCTACGGCCACGGAGCGGTGCCCGTGGCCAGGGCCGCGCTCGAAGGAGGCGCCGACTGGCTGGCCGTGGCCCTGGTGGAAGAGGGGGTCGCCTTGCGCGAGGCCGGCATCGAGGCGCCGATCCTGCTGCTCTCCGAGCCCCCGGTGGAGGCGATGGCCGAGGTGGTGGCCCGCCGTCTGGTCCCGACCCTCTACACCTACGGCGCCCTCGGGCACCTGAGCGCGACGGTGGCCGATGGCCCGCCGTGCGAGGTCCATCTCAAGGTGGACACGGGCATGCACCGGGTCGGGGCCGATGCCGTGGACGCGACCGGACTGGCTGCCACCGTGGCCGCCGATCCCCGGCTCACCATGGGCGCCCTGTGGACCCACCTGGCGGTGGCCGAGGGCGCCAGTGCCATCGACCGCGAGTTCACCGACGCACAGCTCGGGCGCTTCGACGCCGTCGTGGCCTCACTTTCGGCCGCCGGGCTCCGACCCCCGATGACCCACGTGGCCAATTCGGCCGGCGCCATCGGGATCCCCGCGGCCCGGCACGACATGGTGCGTTGCGGCATCGCCGTCTACGGGGTGGCCCCGACCCCGGCCCTGGCCGATCGGATCGCAGCAGCCACCGGCGGCCAGACGCTCCGGCCGGTGCTCTCGTTCCGGACCCGCGTGACCTACACGCGGGACCTCGATCCGGGTGAACGGCCGTCCTACGGTCGGAAGCGGCCCCTCGAGCGACGCTCGACCGTGGCCACGGCACCGATCGGCTATGCCGACGGCGTCCCCCGCCGCCTCTTCGACCAGGGGGGTGAGGTGCTGATCCGCGGGATCCGGCGGCCCCTTGCCGGCACGGTGACCATGGACCAGGTGATCGTCGACTGCGGACCGGTCGGTAGCGCCCCGGTCGAGGTCGGAGACGAGGTGGTCCTCCTCGGGCGCCAGGGGGACGAGGAGATCACTGCCGACGAGTGGGCGGGGCTCCTCGGCACCATCAGCTACGAAGTGCTGTGTGGCATCGGGCCGAGGGTTCCGCGCCTCATCGTGGAGGGTAGCGGCCGGCCGTCGGGCTGACGGAGTCCCGGCCGGTCGGTGCAGGCTGAGACTGGAGCGTCCGTCCCACGCGGCACGGGAGGCCCGGCCGTCCGGTGCAGCACGGAGAGCACCGGGCAGTACCATTCGCCCGTGGCACCGGGGACCGAACTGGCTGCACTGGCCCGGGAGGCCGCCGGCTGCACGCGCTGCCCGCTGTCCGGCTCCCGCACCCAGGTGGTCTTCGGTGTGGGGGACCCGGCCGCCGATCTCATGTTCGTGGGCGAGGCGCCGGGGCACGACGAGGATCTTCAGGGGGAGCCTTTCGTCGGCCGGTCGGGCAAGCTGCTCGACCGGTTGGTCCTCGAAGAGCTCGGTGTCGACCGGTCCCGTTGCTACATCGCCAATGTGGTCAAGTGCCGACCTCCCGACAATCGCGATCCCAAACCGGACGAGATCGCGGCCTGCCGACCGTACCTGGCCGCCCAGCTGGAGCTGATCCAACCCGTCGTAGTGGTCACCCTGGGGAATTTCGCCACCAAGCTGCTCCTCAAGACCGACCTCGGGATCACCAAAGTGCGGGGAAGCTCGTACCCGATGGGGGCGTGGCAGCTGGTGCCCACCTACCACCCGGCGGCCGCCCTGCGGTCGGGGGGCGTGGTGGTGGCCGAGATGCGGGCCGACCTCATCCGGGCCAAGGCGTTGCTGGGGTGGAGCGCATGACCCGCCCCGCCGCCCAGGTCGACCCGACGCCCTTGCCCGACGCCCTTGTGCTCGTCACGGCTTCTGCCGACCAGACCCGGCGGTTGGCCCGGGCCATGGCTCCGCTGTGCCGGCCCGGTGACGTGGTTCTGCTGGTCGGGGACCTGGGTGCGGGAAAGACCACCTTCGCGCAGGGGTTCGGAGCAGCCCTCGGCGTCACCGAGCCCATCACCAGTCCCACCTTCGTGCTCGTCCGGCAGTACCCCATGGGGGACGGGGCACCGGTCAGGGTCCTCGTCCACGCCGACGTCTACCGGCTCGACCGTCTGCACGAGATCGTCGAATTGGGGCTCGGCGAGCTGGTCGACGACGGTGGGGTGGCCCTGGTGGAGTGGGGGGACGCCGCACAACCCGTGCTCGGGTCGGGAGCCCTCACCGTCAAGCTGGCTATGGACGACGACGACGACCGCCGGGTGATCACCATCTCCGCGCTCGACGGCGTCTGGTCCGGTCGATGGGACGGGCTGGCCCAAGCGCTCGGATCGTGGAGGGCGGACCCGTGACCCTGCTGGCCATCGAGTCGGCCACCG
>JBEKIU010000202.1:0-6779 GCA_050011635.1 Acidimicrobiales bacterium | reverse complement strand
CGGCCGCCCCCAATGCGCCCACGGGAACATCGGGCAACGCATCGGCCACCGTCAACTGGGTTGCGCCCACCGACGTGGGTTCGTCCCCCATCACCGGGTATGTCCTGACCCCGTACATCGGGTCGACGGCCCAGACGGCGATCGACCTCGGTAACGTGACCACCCGTGTCGTCACCGGACTCACCAACGGAACCGCCTACACCTTCACGGTGGCGGCGATCAATTCGGTGGGCACCATCCTCACCTCGCCGTTCTCCAGCCCCATCACCCCGGCGGGCGCTGTGCCCGGCGCGCCCACCGGCGTCACGGCCACGGCCGGTAAGGGGTCGGTCAAGCTGACCTGGAAAGCACCGGCGAGCGACGGCGGGTCGACCATCACCCACTACGTCATCAAGCCCTCGACCGGTTCGTCGGTCACCGTGGGCGACGTGACCAGTGACACCATCACCAAGCTCACCAACGGCCACGCCTACACCTTCACGGTGGCGGCGACCAACGCGTCGGGCACCGGTCCAGCCTCCGCCCCCTCGAAGTCGGTGACCCCCAACGGGCTCTACATCACCACCAAGTCGCTGCCCAAGGGCACCAAGGGCAAGAAGTACGCCACCGTCCACCTGGCGGCGAAGAACGGGAAGGGTGCCGAGAAGTGGACGGCCACCGGACTCCCGAAGGGTCTCACCTTGAGCTCGGCCGGAATCCTGTCCGGGACCGTGAGCAGTTCGGATGGGGTGAAGACCTACACCGTCACCATCACGGTCAAGGACTCGACCAAGCCGACCAAGCAGTCGGCATCGACCAAGTTCAAACTGGTCGTGCTCAAGTAGCACCCAAGATGTGAGCGATACTCCGGGACGGTGCTTTCGCACCGCCCCGGAGTCCGCTCCGCCGGAGCCCGTCCTCCCGTAGTCGGTTCGGTCCGGCGGTCACCTTCCCTCCCGCCCTGGGGCCGGCGCGGGTGCGATGACAGAGCCGCAACCGGGGGCCGGGCGGTCTGTCCGATGATCGGGCTGCGGCCTCCGGTCCAGGTCAGCGGGTGCGCAGACCTTTGAGTTGACTTCCGGTTGGTGCCGCCGTAACTTAATGTGAGTAATCCACTAGGTTTTGTTGGGTTTTGGGGCGCCGACCATCGGGTAACGCTGCGAAGGGGGCAGCCGTTGATCAATCCGGCTTCGGTCGTCTCGCCGCCGCTGACGCAGGTTTGCGGCGCACGGCAGATGGCGGCGGCCAAGCCCGCCGGAGACCCACCGCAGATCGACACGAGCGAAAGAACGGAACCATGAACACGTCAAGTGCCGACAGGACGCATCACCTCGAGACCCGGTCCGAGAGGGCCCGGCCCTCGACGGCCCAGCGCACGAAGGTCGGAGTGGCCGCCGTGCTCGTCCTCCTGGGAACGTTCGCCGGTCTGACCCTGGCCGGGGTGACCCCAGTGGCGGCGTCGACCCTCAACGGGGTGGCCACCATCACCAACCCGGTGACCAACAGGCCCCTGACCTCGGGCGGCTCAACCACGCAGTTCACCGTGAGCCTCCCGAAGGTCGGCACGCTCCCTGCCCACTGCACCGCTGATACCGCCACCCACGGCTATCTCGTCTTCAGCTACATGGTGCACCAGGGTGTCAAGCCGACCTCGGTGTCGTTTGCCAATGGGTTCCCATCGACCGGCTACGGGTTCGTCACCAGCACCGGCGAGTACTACGGCAAGGCCAACACGGCCGTCAAGACCGGACAGATCGTCGAGATCCCCAACAACCTCGAGTTCGCGCCGCTGCTCTCGAAGGGTCTGAGCCTCGACACCCTGCTCTACGCGGCCGGTAACAAGACCGGGGCCTGGGACGCGGGCATCGCCTGCGCGAAGAACGGTGTGGTCAGCGACTACTGGAATACCCCGGTCAATTTCACGGCCAGCACGACCGACCCCAACAAGTTCGTGTGGTCGAACAGCTGCACCCCCGAACCGGCCGTGTTCCACTCGGCCGCCAGTGCCCGGTTCATCCACGGCAGGACCAACAAGTTCAGCGTGGTCGTCACCGGCTGCCCGGCTCCCGTCATCACCGAGTCGGGCAAGCTCCCGACCGGGGTGACCCTGTCCAAGACGGGTGGGATCCTGTCGGGCAACCCGGCGGTGGGTGGGGTGTTCAAGTTCAGCTTCCTGGCCAAGGTCGGCTCGGCCAAGGCGGTCAGCCAGGCCTTCACCCTGACCGTGCCGCTCTTCGTGGCCACGGCAGCCCTGCCCTCGGCCAAGCCGGGAGCGGCCTACAAGGCCACGGCGGTGCGTGCTTCGGGTGGCAAGGCCCCGTACGCATGGACGAGCAGCAAGCTGCCTTCCGGACTCAAGTTGAGCTCAGGCGGGGTGCTGTCGGGCACGTTGGCCAAGACGGTGAAGGCCGGGTCGGACCGGGTGGAATTCAAGGTGACCGACCACAGCTCACCGAAGGAGACCGCCACCGCCGTGCTCGTCATCAAGGTCACATGATCGCATGAGGCTCGGAGGGGATCCGGCGGAGCACACCGGCCACCGGATCCTCGACCCGGTTGCCCGAGCACCTCTGTGAGAGCGGCCGGGTCCTCCCTCAGTCCGCCATGGTGGCCAGGATCTCCTCGATGATGCCGACGGTGGTATCGGGATGGAGGAGGGCCAGTCGGCCCACGGCTTCACCCTCCCAGGTGGTGGGAACCACGAAGCCGATCTGGTCATGGAGCAGCTGAGCTGACCAGCGTTCGTACGCATCCCGATCCCAACCGATCCTCCGGAACAGGACGACCGACAGCTCCGGTCTGCGCACCAGCTCGAGGTAGGGGATCCGTTCGATGACATCGGCGCTGGCCTGGGTCACGGCCAGGACGGTCTCGACCGCGTCCCGGTAGGCGTCGGTGCCGTTGACGGCCAGGGAGAACCACAGAGGAAGCCCTCGGGCCCTCCGGGTCAGGTGGTAGGCGTAGTCGCTGGGGTTCCACTCGCCCGGCGCCTCCTTGTGGAGCACGTCGAGATAGGAGGCATCCTGGGTGTGGACAGCCTTGGCCAGGTGGGGCTCCCGGTAGATGAGGGCGGCACAGTCGAAGGGGGCGAAGAGCCACTTGTGCGGGTCGACCACGAAGGAGTCCACCATCTCGATGCCGTCGAAGCGGTGGCGGATGGAAGGGGCCAGGAGCGCGGCGCACCCGTAGGCCCCGTCGACGTGGAACCACAGGGACCGCTCCCGGGCGACCTCGCCCACTCCGGCCAGATCGTCGATGATCCCCGCGTTGGTCGTCCCACCGGTGGCCACGACGCCGATGGCGTCGCCGCCCCTCGGGTGTCCGTCGAGCGCGGCACGCAGTCCTCGGCCGGTGAGCCGGTGATCCTCGCAGGGCACGAGGAGCGACTCGACGCCGAGGACCCGGAGTGCTTTGCCCACCGACGAGTGGGCCTCCTCGCTGATGGCGATCAACGGGTGACGGGGGGCGCGGTCGCCCATCCGGTGTGCGGCCGTGTCCCGGCCCACCATCAGCGCCGACAGGTTGCCGGCAGAGCCGCCCGAGACGAAGCACCCGCCCGCTCCGGAGGGGAGCCCGGCCAGGTCGGCCAGCACTCCCAATGCCTGGTTCTCGGCGGCCACTGCCCCGGCCGCCTCCATCCACGAGGTGCCCTGCAGGGACGAGCAGGCCACGACCATGTCGAAGAGAAGGGAAGCCTTGGTGGGTGCCGCCGGGATGAACGAGAGGAAGCGGGGGCTGTCGCACGACACCACCGCGGTGGCCAGCTCGTTGTCGAAGATCGCCATGATCCGGCGGGGGTCGGTGCCCTCCGGGTTGATCAGTCCGTCCAAGCTGTGGGCCAGCGACGAGGCCTGGGCGCCTCCGAAGTCCAGCGGCACCGGGTCGAGGGCCAGCCTCCAACGGCAGTAGTCGAGGATGAGCGTGGTCAGCTCCTCGTCGAAGACGAACATGGGATTTCGCATGGTGTCCTTTCCGGTGCCGCCAATGTTCGCAGAGATGGTGCCGCCCCCGAAGCCCGTCGGCGACAGGGCCGGCCGGCGGTACCGGGTCAGCTCTGGGCCCGGTGCACCGAGACCGCGTATCCTCCGCCCTCGGTGAACGGCGCTCCCGACCAGGTGGCCCATCGTCCGTCGCCTTCGAGCCCGGCCTGCCGGCAGTGCTCGTCGTAGCTGTCCAGGGAGTACCCCCGGTCGAGTTGGAATCCCGAGATCAGGCATCCACCGGGTCCGATGTGCCGGGCGCACCCCGCCACCAGCGCGGCGCGGGTCTCGGCCGGGGCGAAGATGGGAACGTTGCCGGCCATCACCACCACGTCGAATCGTCGCCCGAGCTCGATGACGGCGAGGTCCCCGAGCACCCAGGCGAGATCGGGTGCCAGCGAGCGGGCGGTTTCGATCATCGACCGGTCGAGATCGGCCCCGACCGTGTCCACACCCCTGCGGGCGAGCTCCCTCGCCACACGGCCGGTCCCGCACCCGGCGTCGAGTACCGACGACGGGTGCCATCGGATGACGAACTCGGCCTCTCCGTGCACGTCGGCACCGGAGGCCTCGAGCCTGTCGAAGCGCTCCTGATAGGCCCGGCCGTCCCAGCTCACCGTCGGATCAACGGGCGACGGGCCACAAGGTGAGCTGGGGCTGGTCGGCCGTCTCCAATGGGTGATAGCCGGGCAGGAGCGACATGGGCGTGTCGAGGTAGACCTTGGCCTCGGGCGGCTGCGCGAACCGGCCGTGGCTCCAGCGGACCTCGACGTGCCCGAGGACAGTGCCTTCCCCGTCGTCGTCCCGTGACCGGTAGGTGCAGGTCCAGTCGACCCGCGGCTGTCCGGCCTCCGACGGCGAGACGGTGAACTCCGCCAGTTCGAACTGGTCTCGCCAGTCCCAGGGACTGGCGATCCTGTATCTGGCCGGGAGGCCGGTGCGCCTGTCGTTGCCGAGGACGAAGTAGGGGGCACTGCCGATCCGCAGCAACCTCCACAGCATCGTCTCCCGGGCGATTCCGGTGGACTGGAGCCGCCCGGCCCACCGCTGCGCCGAAGCGGTGCTGACGGCGTGGCACAGGTTGGCGTAGGCCGCCCGCGACGGGCCGTCGGGATAGGTGCGCCCGGCCAGGGCATCGCGCAAGGTGGCCATCTGCTCCCGGCTGCAGAGCGACGGGGCCGTCGGAAAACCGGCGAGGCCGGTTGCCACCAGGCAGGCCCGGTAGAGCTCGCCGAGCTCCTCGGGTGCGACCACCTCGTACCAGTCCCTGCGGTCCCAGGTCCCCGAGGTGGCCAGCAGGCCATCGAAGAGCCTGCCGGGCGAGGCATTGGCCACGATGTCGGATTCGTACTTGCAGCTGATCAGGTACACGTGGTCGATCCGGAGGTCGATCGGCGCCACTTCGTCCCCTGGAGGCCTCCGCCCCCCGGTCCATTCGATGGTGAGCGGTGTGCGGCCGCGCAGTCCGTCGGGCGCTTCGAGCATGGCCCGCCCATTGGCGAAGGCCGAGCTCAGCTCGGCGGAGAGACGACCCGATGTGGCGATGGCGTCGAGGCGGTCCCAGACCTCGTCGTCCACCTGGAGTTGACGCGGGCGATGGGCCAGAGCGGCTCCGACATCGGTGAAGGGCAACGTCCCGAGCGCGGTGCCGAGCTCGGTGGCCATCGTCCGGTTATCCGGCACGGGGTCGATCGCCGAGCTGCCCGGAGCTCATCGTGTTCGCCGTGCCGGCTTGGCCCGGTCACGCCGCTTGGCGTAGGTGTGCAGGCGCCGCATGGACTCCGCGTCGAGGAGCTCGAGGACGTCGTAGACCGGACCCGACCGGTCCTCACCCTGCACCGCCCGGAGCGCCTTGGCGCCGTCGGCCCGGTCCGCAGGGGAGTCGGTCGACAGGAGGATCAGGGGGCCGAGGTCGTCCCGCGCCGGTTCCCGCGACCGGACCTCGTGGAGGACACAGGCCTTGCCCAGCGCCCGCCACAGCACATCGGGTCGCCGCAGACCGGGCCGGGTCGCCGAATAGGCCCCGGACAGCTCGAAGAGCCACAGACCCCCGCCTGCGTCCCGGGCCCTGAAGTCCACGGTCAGGCCGAGGTCGCGGTAGGCCACGTTTCGTTCGATGTCCTCGAAACCGCAGGTCTCCAGCGCCCGGTGGGCCAGCTCGCTGGCCTTCCGTCCGAGCGTGACCCCCTGGTCCTCCTCGGGGGTGGTGCCGGCACCGGGAGGTGACGACCGGCCGGGGCTCACCGTGACCCGCCGGCGGGCGGCTCCCTCTGATGCCGAGCGGATGATGGCGGTCCGTTCGTCGGCGACCCGGCGCTCGGCCAGCGCCACGTACTCCTCGTCGGTGTCGAATCCGATGTAGTGACGTTCGGTCCGGACCGCGGCGACGGCGGTCGAACCCGATCCCATGAACGGATCCAGGATCAGGTCGCCGCGATAGGTGTAGAGCTCGATGAGCCGCCGTGGCAGTTCCACCGGGAACGGCGCCGGGTGACCGACCCGGGTGGCCGACTCGGAAGGGATGTCCCAGACGTCGATGGTGGCATCGACGAACTCGTCCATGGTCATCGTCCCCTCGCTGGGGAGCCCGTCGCGTGCGCGCTGGCCCGGGGCGACGGCCCGGTCGAAGCGACCCTTGGATGCGACGATGATCCGCTCGGACACGTCCCGCAGGACGGGGTTGCCGGGTCGCTGATAGGTACCCCAGGCGCACGATCCTCCCGCCGCGTGGCTCTTCTGCCAGACGATCTCCCCCCGGAGCAGGAAGCCGAGTCGTTCGAGGAGGTCGATGACGTCCCGTGACAGGGAGCGGTAGGGCTT
>JBEKIU010000201.1:0-6816 GCA_050011635.1 Acidimicrobiales bacterium | reverse complement strand
GGGCCATCACCAGATCGGCATCGTCCGGTCGGCCCGCTCCGCCTTCACCGGCCGACCGCTCCTGGCGGTAGGCGATGGCCGTCTCGTAGCGGTGGTGCCCGTCGGCGATGACCACCGGTGCGGTTCCCACCGTCTCGCGTATGGCGTCGACGAGCGCAGGCTCATCGATCACCCACAGTTCATGTCGCACCCCGTCCTCGTCGGTGGCCGCCGCCTGAGGCGGGACGTGGCGTTCGAATGTCTTGGTCAGGCCCGAGCTCAACGACAGACCCCAGATGGGGGAGAGATTGGCCCTGGTCGCGCGCAGGAGGTCGAGGCGATCGCTTTTCGCCCTGGACAGGGTCAGCTCGTGGGGAAGGGTCTCCGCCGCGCTCCGTTCGTCGATGCCCAGGGCGCCGATCACACCGTTGGTGGCGCGCCCGTCGGGCGAGGTCATCCGGTAGGCGTAGAACGAGGGGACCGGATCGCGGACGAGGATGCCCTCCTCCTGCCACAGATCGAGCTGGCGGGCCGCATTGGCGTAGCGGTCGAGGTCGGCGCGGTGATCGGGTTCGGGAAGCTCGACCCGGATGGCATTGGCACTGTGCTTCCCGGCCAGTCGGGCCCGATCCTGCGGCCCGACGACGTCGTAGGGCGGCGCCACCACCGCGGACATGTCCACCCGTGCCGCGTCGTACCGGACTCCGGCGAACGGCTCGAATCGGGGCATGGCCACTGCGTAGCACATCACCGGCTCCCCGGCCCTCGCCCGACCCTGGCCCGGCCGAGCCGCCGGCTCCGTTCAGCGGGGCTGTGGCGCGCTGACGGTGGGTCCGGCGGATCCGGTGGGTCGGGCCCGTCTGACCCGGGCCACCTGACTGCCCGCCCACAGGAGCAGCCCTGCGCCGGAGAAGCAGCACCCGAGGACGACCACCGCCGGCCAGCCCCCGGTGCCGTAGGCCAGCCCGGTGGTTGCCGATCCGATGGCTCCGCCGACGAAGTACGAAACCATGTAGCCGGTATTGAGCCGGGAGCGCGCCGCCGGATCGATGGAGAAGATCAGGTGCTGGTTCTGGATGTGGACGGCCTGGATCCCCAGGTCGGCGAGCAGGATGCCCACCATCAGCGCCCACAGCCGGCTTGACCCGAGGGAGAGGAGGGCCATCGAACCCAGGATGAGGACCAGCGAACCGCCCGTGACCCAGCGCTCGAGGCCCCGGTCGGCCAGGCGGCCGCTGAACGAGGCGGCCAACGCCCCGGCCGCACCGAGGAGGCCGAACAGGCCGATCACCGCCTCGCTGTAGTGGTAGGGCGCGGCCACGAGCAAGAAGGCCAGGCTGGTCCAGATGACGTTGAAGGTGGCGAAGGCCAGGGCCCCGATGGCCGACCGCAGACGGAGGAGCGGTTCAGTTCGCATGAGGTGGACCACGGAGCCGAGCAAGCGCGAATAGACGAGGGACTCCCGCTTCCCCTCTGCGGGCAACTGTCGGGCCAGCACGACCGTCAGCACCAGGACCAGGACCCCGGCCGACACGTAGACGGCCCGCCACCCGGCCGCCTCGGCGATGAGCCCCGAGAAGGTCCGGGCCAACAGGATCCCGAGCAGTAGCCCGCTCATCACCGTGCCGACCACCCGACCCCGTTGGCGGTCGCTGGCCAGCGTGGCCGCGTAGGGCACCAGGATCTGTGCGGCCACCGAACAGAGCCCGGCGACGGCCACGGCCCCGATCAGGACCACGATGTCGGGAGCGGCCGAGGCGGTGAAGAGGGCCACGGCGGCGACCGACAGGATCCCGGGCACCAGTCTCCTGCGGATGACCATGTCCCCGAGGGGGACGATCAGGGCCAGGCCGAGGCCGTAGCCGATCTGGGCCGCGGTGATGATCAGGGCCGTGGTACCCGAACCGGTGCCCAACTCCTTGGAGATGAGGGGGAGCAGGGGCTGGGCGTAGTACAGGTTGGCGGCGGAGACGCCACAGGCCACGGCGAACAGCGCCACCATCCACGGCCCCATTCCCTCATGGTCTTCCGGTGGGTGCATCGGCCCGGTCCTCCGGCAACGCGGTCACGGTCGGTGTCGAAATCCCAGGTTAGAAGCGAGGACGGGCCGGCCAAACCCAGTGGGGCGGCCGGTACACGGCTTCGGCTCCCGGGCCGGCGACCCTGCTCGTAGACTCGTTCGCATGCAGCGCGTCGGCGATGAGCTCAGGGGGGGACCGATCACTGGTTCGACGGCCGGAGAGGTGGAGGATCCCGGTCTCGACCGGATCCTGACCGCACCCAATGCCATCACCCTGGTGCGGTTGGCCTGTATCCCCCTGTTCCTCTGGCTCCTGTTCGGAACCGGGCACCAGGCGGCCGCGGCCGTGTTGCTGGCCGTGCTCGGGGCGACCGACTGGGTGGACGGGTTCGTCGCCCGCCGGTACCACCAGGTCTCCACCCTCGGGAAGGTGCTCGATCCGGTGGCGGACCGGATCCTGGTCGTCACCGCGGTGGTCGCCATCATCGTGTACGGGGCCGTCCCGGTCTGGTTCGGTGCGGCCACGCTGGCCCGCGAGGTGGTGGTGTCGGGGGCCGTCCTGCTGCTGGCCTCACTCGGAGCCAGGCGGATCGACGTGTTGTGGGTCGGCAAGGCGGGCACGTTCGCCCTCATGTTCTCCTACCCGGCCTTTCTGCTCGGTGACGGCACCGCCCAGTGGCAGAGCCCGATCAGGGTCATCGCCTGGGTGACCGGCATCGTCGGGCTGACGTTGGCCTGGATCGCGGCCGCTTCCTACATTCCGCTGGCCCGCAGTGCACTGGCCGACGGGCGCCGGTCGAGAGCCAGGAGGTCACCTTCATGAAGGCGGTCATCATGGCCGGTGGCGAGGGCACCCGG
Organism: Acidimicrobiales bacterium; assembly: GCA_050011635.1. Taxonomy (GTDB): domain Bacteria; phylum Actinomycetota; class Acidimicrobiia; order Acidimicrobiales; family RAAP-2; genus Bog-756. The sequence continues at coordinate 3,959 of JBEKIU010000201.1, read as the reverse complement.
TTGCGTCCGCTGACCTCCAACCAGCCCAAGCCGATGCTTCCGATGGCCAACATCCCGATGATGGAGCACGTCGTCAATCTGCTGCGCCAGCACGGCTTCGAGGACATCGTGGTCACCGTGGCGTTCATGGCCAACGCCATCCGGACCTACTTCGGGGACGGTTCGGAGTTCGGGGTGCGCATGGTCTACGCCACCGAGTCCACTCCCCTGGGAACAGCAGGTTCGGTCCGCAACGCCCGAGACGAGCTGGACGAGCGATTCCTGGTCATCTCCGGCGACGTGCTGACCGACATCGACCTGGCCCAGGTGGTGTCGTTCCACGAGAAACGCGGCGGTCTGGCCACCCTGGCCCTCAAAGCGGTCGACAACCCGCTCGAGTTCGGGATCGTCATCACCCGGGACGACGGTTCGATCGAACGGTTCCTCGAGAAGCCGACCTGGGGACAGGTGTTCAGCGACACCATCAACACGGGCATCTACGTGCTCGAGCCCGAGGTCTTCGACTTCATCCCCGAAGGCCAGCCCGTCGACTTCTCCGGCGAGACGTTTCCCGAGGCCCTGGCGGCCGGGGAACCCCTCTACGGCTACGTGGCCGACGGCTACTGGGAGGACGTGGGCACGCTCGAGGCCTACCTCAAGTCCCATCAGGACATCCTCGACCAGCGGGTGCAGGTGGACATCAACGGCTTCCAGCTCAGGCCACGGGTCTGGTTGGGCAAGGGCGCCGAAATCGACCCGACGGTGGTCATCGAGGGTCCGGCGGTCATCGGCGACAACTGCGTGGTCGGACCGGGGGCGATCCTCGGCGAGTACTGCACCCTCGGTCGGAACGTGCGCATCGGCGACAACGCCGGCCTGCAGCGCTCCGTGGTCCACGACAATACCTACCTCGGTTCGGGAGTCCGGGTCGACGGGAGCGTCCTCGGCCGAGGCTCCGACCTTCGTGAGGGGGTCCGGTGCGAAGAGGGGGTGGTCCTCGGAGACCAGTGCTTCGTGGGCGCCCACGCCGAGATCAGGGCCGGCGTGAAGATCTACCCCTTCAAGACCGTGGAGGCGGGGGCCACGGTCAATTCCTCCATCGTGTGGGAGTCGATGGGGGCCCGATCCCTGTTCGGCCGGGACGGCGTCCGCGGCCTGGCCAATGTCGACATCAGCCCCGAGCTGGCCGTGCGCCTCTCGATGGCCTGGGCCTCCACGTTCGAGAAGGGGGCGACGATCACCACGTCCCGGGACACCAGCCGGGCGGCACGGGTGCTGAAGCGGGCGATCATGGTGGGCTGCAACGCAGCCGGGGTCAACGTCGACGACCTCGAGGCGGCCACCGTCCCGGTGACGAGGTTCCAGATCACCTCCTCGGCCAGCATGGCCGGAGTCACCGTCCGGCTCGCTCCCGACGACCCCCAGTCCGTCGTCTTCCGATTCTTCGACAAAGAGGGGATCGACGTCGACGAGACCACCCAACGCAAGATCGAGCGGCTCTACCACCGCGAGGACTTCCGCCGGGTTCTGGCCAGGGAGATCGGTGATATCGGGTTCCCACCCCGGTCGTTGGAGCACTACACGGCCGCACTGATCGAGTCGGTCGACCTCTCCAATGCCCGGGCCGCGGGGCTCAAATTGGTGCTCGACTACTCCTTTGGGACCACCAGCTTCGTCATGCCCAATCTGCTGGCCAAGCTCGAGGCCGAGGTGCTGGTGGTCAACCCCTACGCCAATACGGCCGGCGTGCTCGGCTTCGATCGCCAGACCAGCGCGGCACGCGTCACCGAGCTGTTCCGCGCCTCGGGGGCGCACCTCGGCGCCGTCCTCGACCCCGGGGGCGAGCACGTGGTGATCGTGGACGACCTGGGCCATGCCCTGACCGATGACGAGGCGCTCCTCGTGCTGCTCAGACTGGTGACCGAGTCCACGCCCTCGGCGCGGGTGGCGCTACCCGTGGCCGCCAGCCGGGTAGCCGAGGAGATCTGCCGGAAGGCGGGCGCCGAGATCGTGTGGACCAAGCTCTCCGCCTCCCACCTCATGGAGGTGGCCCGCTCGGAGCACGTCACCCTGGCGGCCAGCCAGTCGGGAGGCTTCATCTTCCCCCGCTTCCTGCCCGCCTACGACGGGGCGGCCACCCTGGTGAATCTGCTGGCCTTGTTGACGGCTGCGGACGTGAAGCTGTCCGAGCTGGTGGCGGAGCTCCCCAAGGTGCACATCGTCCACCATGCCGTGCACACCCCGTGGGACCAGAAGGGCATGGTCATGCGCACCCTGGTGGAGGGCTCACAAGGGCGTGACCTGGTGCTGGTGGACGGGGTCAAGGTGATCGAGGACGACGGCTGGGCCCTTGTGCTCCCCGACCCGGAGGAGCCGCTCACCCATGTATGGGCGGAGGGGAGCAGCGATTCGGCTGCCGAGACCAGGGCCAAGGAGTACGTCGTCCGCCTGGAGCAGCTCCTGCGCTGATTGGCAGCCTCGGCGTCGGGAGTGCGTGTCAGGTATGGTCCGCACCTATGAACGTGCCCGAAGACCTGCGCTACTCCACGGACCACGAATGGGCCAGAGATGAGGGAGGGCGCATCCGGGTGGGGATCACCGACTACGCCCAGGACGCCCTCGGGGACGTGGTGTTCGTCGACCTTCCCAGCACGGGCAGAACGGTGGAGGCGGGAGGTCTCCTGGGCGAGGTCGAATCGACCAAGTCGGTGTCGGAGATCTATGCGCCGGTGGCCGGTGAGGTGGCCGAGGTCAACTCGGTGCTGACCGACGCTCCCGAGACGCTCAACACCGACCCCTACGGGGACGGCTGGATCTGCGAGATCGTCCCGGTGGATCCGTCGGCGCTGGAATTGCTGCTCGACCCGGCCGGCTACCGGCAGCTCACCGACAGCTGATCGTCGCGGGCGGGAGCGTTGACCCTCACGAGCACGGACATGGGAGCGGCTACCGTAGTTGAGGTGTTCTGCCCGACCTGCGGCCATCTCAATCCCCCCGGCGTCAACTTCTGTTCGTCGTGCGGTGCGGCATTGGTGACAACAGCTCCCGACACGTCGGTGTCGATGAACCCCATCGAGGAGCTGGGTGACGGTGCCGACGACGAGAGCGCGGTCGGCCTGCTGGAGCTTCCCCGCGGCGTCGGTTTGCTGGTGGTCAAGCGGGGGACCGACGTCGGGGCGCGCTTCACCCTCGACGCCGACGTCACCCTGGCCGGACGCCATCCGGAGAGCGATATCTTCCTCGATGACATCACCGTCTCGCGTCGGCACGCCGAGTTCGTGACCAGGGGAACGGTCACCACGGTGCGGGATGTCGGTTCCCTCAACGGGACGTACGTCAACCGGGAGCGCATCGAGGAGGTCCAGCTGTCCAGCGGGGACGAGGTCCAGATCGGGAAGTTCAAGCTCTTGTATCTGGTGGCCGCGGGCGAATGAGCGCACCGGTGCCCAAGATGGCCGTCGGCGCGGAGGCCCGATGAGCAGCAGGTCGTATCTGTCCATCGGCGACGTGTTGACGCTCCTGCGACAGGAATTTCCCGACGTCACCATCTCGAAGATCCGCTTTCTGGAGAGCCAGGGACTGGTGAATCCCGAGCGGACTCCTTCGGGCTACCGGAAGTTCTACGAGCACGATGTGGAGCGCCTGCGGTGGGTGCTCCGTCAGCAACGCGAGCACTTCCTGCCGCTCAAGGTGATCAAGGATCGGTTGGACGACGATCCCGTCGGGCCTGAGCCGGCCGGTTCGCAGGTGGCCGCAACCCCGGGGACGCCGGCATCGGCGGAGGTCGCGGCACGGAGCTCGTCTTCGGCGGGCGGGAACCACTCCGACCAGCCGGTGCTGGTCGGGCAGCGGGTGTCCTCCGAGGCGCTGGCCGGGAGCCCGGCCGACGTACCCGGAGGAGGACCGGCGGCCAGAGCCGCTGGCGGGCCCATGCTCCCCGGCATCGAGACCTCCTACGGAGCCCCGCCCGCGGGACCGAC
>JBEKIU010000200.1:0-6819 GCA_050011635.1 Acidimicrobiales bacterium | reverse complement strand
CCGCCTACATCCCGACCAACGTGATCTCGATCACCGACGGCCAGGTGTACCTCGAGAGCGACCTCTTCTACGCCGGGGTCCGCCCGGCCATCAACGTCGGCATCTCGGTCAGCCGAGTGGGGAGTGCGGCCCAGATCAAGGCCATGAAGTCGGTGTCGGGCACCCTCAAGCTCGACCTGGCCCAGTTCCGCGAGCTCGAGGCCTTCGCCACCTTCGGGTCCGAGCTCGACAAGGTGTCCCAGGCCCAGCTCGACCGCGGCTACCGGCTCACCGAGCTGCTGAAGCAGGGTCTCAACGCGCCGGTGCCGGTGGAGGAGCAGGTGCTGATCATCTTCGCCGGATCCGAGGGCTTCGTGGACGACGTCCCCGTCCCGGACGTGCAGCGTTACGAGGCCGAGGTGCGGGCCTACTTCCGGGCCAGCCATGCCGATCTCCTCGAGGACATCAGGACCACCGGGAAGCTGCCCGAGGGGGACAAGCTGGAGACCGCCCTCCGCTCCTTCGGCGAGGTATTCGGCGCCGGGAAGGTCGACTGACCATGGCCGGCGGTCAGGAGCGCGTACTCCGTCGGCGGATCAAGAGCATCCAGTCGACCAAGAAGATCACCAAGGCGATGGAGCTCATCGCCGCGTCACAGATCGTGCGCGCCCAGGGCCGGATCGCCTCGGCCAAGCCCTACCAGCGGGGCATGGCCCGCATCGTGTTGGAGACGGCGCTGGGCGATCCCGTCGCCGCCGGCCGGCTGCTCGGGACGCCGGAGACGATCGGCAAGGTCGCCGTCCTCGCCGTGGTGGCCGACCGCGGCCTGTGCGGCGCCTACAACACGTCGGTGCTGCGGGCCACCGAACGGCTGATGGCGGCCGGCGCGCCGAACGGCGTCGAGTACCGGTTGTTCACGGCGGGCAAGAAGGCGCAGGGATACTTCCGGTTCCGCGGCCAGGAGGTGGAGCGGTCGTTCACCGGGATCAGCGAACGACCGACCTTCACCGACGCCCGCGACGTGGCCGCCGCCGTACTCACCCCGTTCGTGGACGGGGAGGTCGACCAGGTGGTGGTGGTGTCGACCCGTTTCCTGTCGGCCGGGTCCCAGCGGGTCGAGGTGCGCCAACTCCTCCCCTTGATCGACCCCCGCCAACTGGCCGACACGGACGATGGGGCGACGCCCGAGGCGGCACCCGGGGCATCCGGTGGGCACCCCGCACCCGGGAGGCACCCGGCACCCGCCGCGTCTGCCGCGTCTGCCGCGTCCGCCGCGTCCGCCGCGTCCGCCGCGTCCGAGGGACCCCTGGGCTACACCGAGTTCGAGCCCGACGCGGCCATCCTCCTCGAGACGCTGGCTCCGCGGGCGGCCGAGACGGAGATCTTCGCCGCCCTGCTCGAGGCGGCGGCGTCGGAGGTCACTTCGCGCCAGCGGGCCATGGCCGCGGCCACCGAGAACGCCGGCGAGCTGATCACCAAGTACTCGCGGATCATGAACCGGGCCCGCCAGGACACCATCACCACCGAGATCATGGAGATCGTCGGCGGGGCCGAGGCCCTGCGGGCCGGCTCCGACACGGACGAGCGTGGACTCATCATCGAGACCAAGGTCTGAACCCGTGACCCCAACCCACGACGCCGCCGGCCGCGCCCCTCACCGACGCTCCGCCGGACAGTACTCACCAGCTGACGAACCACTAGCTGACGAACCAAAGGAAGCCCAGCGCCCATGACCACCACCGCCCCCCAATCCACCGATGCCGATGCCGCCCTCCCCACCGGTCGGGTGGTGGCCATCGCCGGGCCGGTCATCGATGTCGAGTTCCCCCCCCACGCTCTCCCCGAGATCAACGGCGCCGTCGAGGTGGACGTCGAGCTCGAGGGGCACAAGGAGTTGATCGTGGCCGAGGTGGCCCAGCAGATCGGCGACGGCCGGGTCCGTTGCATCTGCCTGCGGGCCACCGACGGCTTGACCCGGGGCGCGGTGGTGCGCAACCGGGGTCGGGGACTGCAGGTTCCCGTCGGCGATGCCGTGCTCGGGCACGTGTTCAACGTGCTGGGCGAGCCGCTCGACACCGACTCCATCGGGGAGGCGGAGGCGTATTGGGAGATCCACCGGGACGCCCCGGAGTTCGACACCCTCGAGCCCCGGGCGGTGATGTTCGAGACCGGCATCAAGGTGATCGACCTGCTCGAGCCGTATGTGCAGGGTGGCAAGATCGGACTGTTCGGCGGCGCCGGTGTGGGCAAGACCGTGCTCATCCAGGAGATGATCAACCGGGTGGCCACCAATCACGGTGGTGTGTCGGTCTTCGCCGGGGTGGGGGAGCGCACCCGTGAGGGCACCGACCTGTGGATCGAGATGCAGGAGTCGGGCGTCATCGAGAAGGCTGCGTTGGTCTACGGGCAGATGGACGAACCTCCCGGGGTCCGGCTCCGTGTGGCCCTGGCCGCCCTGACCATGGCCGAGTACTTCCGGGACGTGAAGAACCAGGACGTGCTGCTGTTCGTGGACAACATCTTCCGGTTCGTCCAGGCCGGTTCGGAGGTCTCCACCCTGCTCGGCCGGATGCCGTCGGCCGTCGGCTACCAGCCCACGCTGGCCGACGAGATGGGCCAGCTCCAGGAGCGGATCACCTCGACCCGGGGGCGTTCGATCACCTCGCTGCAGGCGGTCTACGTGCCGGCCGACGACTACACCGACCCGGCGCCGTTCACCACCTTCACCCACCTCGATGCCACCACCGAGCTCTCCCGCGATATCGCCTCGCTGGGGATCTACCCGGCGGTGGACCCCCTGGCCTCGACCTCGAACATCCTGGCCCCGGAGATCGTCGGCGAACGCCACTACACGGTGGCCCGGCGGGTGCAGGGGGTGCTGCAGCGCTACAAGGAGCTCCAGGACATCATCGCCATCCTCGGCCTCGACGAGCTGTCCGAGGAGGACCGGGTGACGGTGACCCGGGCTCGCAAGATCCAGCGGTTCCTGTCCCAACCGTTCAACGTAGGTGAGGTGTTCACCGGGCTGAAGGGTGTGACGGTCCCCGTCGAGGAGACGGTCGAATCGTTCGAGGCCCTGGTCAACGGTGACCTCGACGAGGTCCCCGAGCAGGCGTTCCTCAACGTGGGCGGCGCCGAGTCGGCGCTGGCCAAGGCCCACGCCCTCGAGAGCGAATGACCGGGGCCGGAGCGCATCGTGGCTGACGAGGACCAGTTCGCCATCGAGCTCGTGACACCGGAGCGCATCCTGGTCACCGGCTCGGCCACCGAGGTGATCCTGCGCACACGTGAGGGCGATGTCACGTTCCTGGCCGGGCACACCCCGCTGGTGGGCACTGTCGAGCCCGGCGTCATCCGGGTGGTACGGGCCGGCGACGAGGTGGAGCGGGTGGCCGTACACGGAGGGTTCGTCCAGGTCGAACAAGGGGTCCCCGAGGACGTCGCGGCCGGTCCGGCCGCCGCCGGGACCCGGGTCACCATGCTGGTCGGCGTGGCCGAGCTGTCCGGGGAGATCGACATCGACCGGGCTCGGGCCGCCCTCGAGACGGCCGAAGCGCGGGTCGCCGAGCTCGGCGGGGCCGGGGGCCGGGGAACGGGCACAGGATCCGGTGAGGGGGAGGAACCCGACCACGACCTGATCGAGGCGGAGGCGGCCTTGCTCCGTGCCCAGGTTCGCCTCGAGGCGGTTGACGAGTCGGCCGGAGTCGCGGGGACGGGCGCCGGCGCCTGACCGGGCGGTCGGGCTGTGCAGATTGCGGATGATGATCGGGCCGGTCGCGGCCCGATCCGTGGCGTGCCTGACCGGGCGGTCGGGCTGTGCATCTTGCCGAGGATGGTCGGGCCGGGCGCGGCCTGATCTGTGGCGACGCCTGATTGTCGGGCGCGTAGAACCCTCAGCCGTCGTCTGCGAACAACGGGGGGTCCGATCGGGGGTGCGTCCTCCCATCGGCCCGGCCCTGCTTGCGTCGCTTGGGCCCCTTCTTGCGTATGCGATCAGGGGGGTGGTCGGGCGGGTCCCAGCACCACTTGCCCGCAGTTCGGGACAGGACGAAACCCTGGTGGGTCCGCTGATAGTGATGGTGGCTGCAGAGGCGGGCGATGTTGTCGTAGGACATCTCTCCGCCGTCTGCGTAGGCGACCTGCCAGTGGTCGAACTCCAGTCCCAAACGTCTGTTGCAGCCGGGCACCACACAGCGCTGATCCCGCTCCAGGATGGCGGTCATGAGCGGCGCAGGTATGTGCCGGCCCAGACGGACCACGGTGCTCACATCCACCCCGTCGGTGATGACGAGGTCGCAGAGCGCATCGCCGAGCTGTTCCCGAGCCCACTGCACCGAGACGGGACCGACCCCGGGAATCTCACAGACCTCACCGGGTCCGACCGATCCCCTCCGAAGGGACTCGAGGTCGACCCGGATGAGCATGGAGATGTTGAGCGTCGCTGTTCCGCACCCGGTTGGCGGGTCGGTGGCGGCCGCCCGGGTCGAGAGTTCCGCGGCTGCCCGCGAATCGCCCGACGGCTCGGCACTCCCTTGGCCAGGAGTCGCCGTGCCAGGAGTCGCGGTGCCAGGAGTCGCCGTGCCGGTGACAAGGGCACAGAGGGCATCGGCCCGGTAGGCGTCGACTGCCTCGAATGTCCCGGACCTCCGGGCCTCCTTGAAGTACCGGTCAGCCCGGGAGTCAAGGGCGGCGAGCACGGTGGCCCCAGCTTCCGGGGTCAGGTGGGCCTCGAGGCGGAACGCGCCCTCGGCATCGGTAAAGGTCCGACAGCGCCGGTTGTCGTGAAGCGCCTTCCGATGGCGGGCGGCATCGTCGGCGGACCGTCCCTCTGCCTTGGCCCGGAGGCAGCGCTCCTTCAACTGGGAAAGTGAGTCCTGCTCGGCCCGCTTGACCAGGTCCTGCCCGCAGTTCGGATTGACCTTGACGGCATCAGTCACCAGCGTGGCCTGCGAGGAGGTGAGCTTCCCGCCCCGCAACGCCTCCTCCACCTCCGGTTGGGAGCAGAGCGCCTCCCCGACCTTGAGGATTCCCACGGCCTCGCCCCTGGAGGAACCGGTGATGGCGGAAAGCCACTCATCGGGAGTGCGGTGACCGGACAGGTGATGGGCGTTGCCTTCGGCCGCCCGGGATGCCGAAAGGGTCTCCCCGGCAGCACAGAGGCGCTTCCCTCGCTCCAACAGGGTCACCAGCGACGCCGCATCGGAGACGGAGTACTGCGCGGGCTCGAAGTGGGCCACGAACGAGGCGATCACCTCGACAGCTGAAGCCAGGGTCGCGGCTTCGCCGGTGAAGTTCGTCGTCGCCGAGGTTGCCTTGGCCATACGGAAATCACAGCACACGGCTGTGACAACCGGGCCGGCGAACGCGTGCCTCCGGATTCGTCGACGAACGGGGGACGATCCTCCCGATTCGCCGACGAACGGGGGACCACCAAGCCGCCGCCGAGGACCACCAAGCCGCCGCCGAGCGGGTGCTTCCGGACCCGCCGACGAACGGGAGCCCACCAGGCCGACGCACCAGGCCGACGACCCAAGCCGACCACCCAAGCCGACCAACCAGGCCGATGCAACCAGGCCGATGCACCAGGCCGACGACCCAGGCCGACGACCAGGCCTACGACGAAGCGCACACCAACGAGTCGCCGGACGTGCCGACGGCCAGCTCGCCCTCAGCCGAATTCGATGGCGCTGTACTCGGCCAGCTTGTGCAGCGGGTGCTTGGCGTAGATGAGTCGCACCGTGCCCGACTTGGACCGCATCACGAGCGACTGGGTCATGGCCCCGAACTCGTCGTAGCGGACCCCGTGGAGGAGCTCGCCGTCGGTGATCCCGGTGGCGGCGAAGAAGCAATTGTCGCCCTTGACCAGGTCGTCGGTGGTGAGGACGGCATCGAGGTCGTAGCCGGCCTCGATGGCCGCCCGTCGCTCTCCCTCGTCACGCGGCCACAGGCGGCCCTGGATCTCCCCGCCCATCGACTTGAGGGCGGCTGCCGCGATCACCCCTTCGGGGGTCCCCCCGATGCCGACGAGCAGGTCGACCCCGGTCTCGGGCCAGGAGGTGGCGATGGCGCCGGCCACGTCGCCGTCGGTGATGAGCCGGATGCGCGCCCCGGTCTCCCGCACCTGGGCGATGAGCTCGGCGTGCCGGGGTCGGTCGAGGATGACCACGGTGAGGGCGCGGACGGTGGTCCCCTTGGCCTTGGCCACGGCCTTCAGGTTGTCCTCGATGGGCAGGGCGATGTCGATGCAGCCCGCGGCCCGGGGCCCCACGGCCAGCTTCTCCATGTAGACGCACGGCCCGGGGTCGAACATCGTCCCCTGCTCGGAGACGGCGATGACGGCCAGGGCCCCGCCGCGGCCGAGTGCCGTCGGGGTGGTGCCGTCGATGGGGTCGACGGCGATGTCGGCCTTCGGGGGGGTGCCATCCCCGATGCGCTCCCCGTTGTAGAGCATCGGCGCATGGTCCTTCTCGCCCTCGCCGATGACCACGACCCCGTCCATGGCGATGGACGACAGCACGATGCGCATGGCACTGACCGCAGCCCCGTCGGCACCCTCCTTGTCACCCCGCCCCATCCACCGTGAGGCCGCCAGCGCGGCCGCCTCGGTAACCCGGACGAGCTCCATGGCCAGATTTCGATCGGGCGCCTGCGTTTCGATGGTCACGGACAACGACGATAGTGGCTGGCGGGGGGGTCATTCGGCTCGAGGGGCTCTGGTGACCGTGGGACCTGGATCCGGCCCCGGGTGGACCTGGATCCGGCCCCGGGTGGACCTGGATCCGACCCCGGGTGGACCTGGATCCGACCCCGGGTGGACCTGGATCCGACCCCGGGTGGACC
>JBEKIU010000199.1:0-6835 GCA_050011635.1 Acidimicrobiales bacterium | reverse complement strand
AGTACCTGGCCGAGCGGGACAAGCGGCTGGTCCCCGGCCGCGCCGCCATCCGCGACCTCCGGACCGACGAGCACTTCGCCGGCTACCGCGCCGATCCCCACACCCCCTTCATCGAGCGCGATCCGCTCTCCGACGAGGTCGACGTGGTGATCGTGGGCGGGGGGATCGCCGGGATCCTCGCCGGGGCCAACCTCCGCAAGGCCGGCATCGAGCGGATCCGCATCGTCGACCAGGCGGGCGGCATCGGGGGCACCTGGTACTGGAACCGCTACCCGGGCGTGATGTGCGACGTCGAGTCGTACATCTACCTTCCGATGCTCGAGGAGCTGGACTACATCCCGACCCGGCGTTACGCCTACGGCGAGGAGATCCTGGGCCACCTCCAGGCAGTCGCCGACCGCTTCGACCTCGTGGACGACGCACTCTTCCACACCGGGGTCACCCGCGCCGAATGGCACGAGGACGAGGCCCGCTGGCGGATTCGCACCGACCGCGGCGACGAGGTCACCTCCCGTTGGTACGTGCTGGCGGTCGGGATCCTCAACCTGATGAAGCTGCCCACCATCCCAGGCATGGAGGACTTCGCCGGACGATCGTTCCACTCGGCGCGGTGGGATTACGCCTACACCGGCGGCGGGCCGCACCAACCGCTCACCGGCCTGGCCGACAAGGTGGTGGCCCTCATCGGCACCGGGGCGACCGGCATCCAGTGCGTGCCGCCGCTGGCCGAGTCGGCCAAGCACCTCTACGTGCTCCAGCGCACACCCTCGGCCATCGGCGAGCGGGGCAACCGGCCCACCGATCCCGACTTCGCCGACGGGCTCGAGCCCGGTTGGCAGCGGGATCGAATGGACAACTTCCAGGCCATCATCATGGGCCGGCCCGTCGAGTCTGATCAGGTGGACGACGGATGGACGCGCCACTATGCCGCCGTCCAGCACCCACCACGGACCGAGGGCATGACGATGGCCGACTACCTGCGCAGTGGCGAGGAGGTCGACTACCGGATCATGGATGAGCACCGGCGCCGGGTCGAGGAGCTGGTGGCCGACCCGGCCACGGCCGAGATCCTCAAGCCGTACTACCGGTACCTGTGCAAGCGGCCCTGTTTCCACGACGAGTACCTGCCGGCGCTCAACAACCCCAACGTCACCGTCATCGACTGCCCTGGCGGCATCGAAAAGATCACCAAGAAGGGACCGGTCGTCGGCGGAGAGCAGTACGAGGTCGACTGCATCATCTACGGGACCGGCTTCGAGGCCGAGCTCACCCCCCTCTTCCGGCGGGTGGGCCATGAGATCGTCGGGCGCGATGGCATCACCCTGGCCCAGAAATGGGGCGACGGCGCCGCCAGCCTGTTCGGGATGATGAGCCGCGGCTTCCCGAACATGTTCGTCATGCCGGCGCCGGGGCAGCAAGCGGTGGTGACCGTCAATTACACCCAGCTGGCCGTGCTGGGGGCCGAGTTCATCGGAGGTGCCGTCGGACAGCTCGAGCAGCGGGGTGTGGAGGTCTTCGACGTGAGCGCCGAGGCAGAGGAGGCGTGGACCAAAGAGATCGTCGACACCTTTGTCGACGCCAGCTCCATCATGGCCGCGTGCACGCCGTCCCGCATCAACAACGAGGGCCACCCGGAAGCGATGAACCCAAGGAACACCAACTACGGCCGCGGGTTCGGCGACTGGTTCGCCTACCGCGAGCTGCTCGAGGGATGGCTCGAGGCCGGCAACCTCGAGGGCCTCGAGCTCAAGGTCCGGTCGACGGCATCGTGAGCACGCGCCGGCGGGTCGCTGTCGTGACCGGCGGCGGCGGTGGGATCGGAGCCGCCATCGCCGAGGAGCTCGGGCGTGGCGGCTGGTTCGTGGTCACCGTCGACCCCCTTGTGACCCTGGACGGCTCTGAGCGGCTGCCCGAGCCGGAAGAGTCCACTGCCGGGCGCATCGTGGCCGCGGGCGGCTCGGCCCGGACGTCGTCGGTGTCGGTGACCGACGGCGAGGCGGTCCAGAGCCTGTTCCGCGATCTGGTCGACGAGCATGGCGGACTGGACGCGGTGGTCAACGTGGCCGGTATCACCCGGCAGACCTACTTCGGGCGGGGGAGCGAGCAGGACTGGCTTGCCGTCCTGGCCGTGCACCTCGAGGGCTACCTCAACGTGCTCAACGCCGCGCTGCCGCTCATGGCTTCGGCCGGGACCGGGCACGTCCTCGGTGTCACCTCCGGGTCGGGATGGAGGGCTGCAGATGCCGGTGCCTACAGCTGTGCCAAACGCGCCGTCGCCGCCCTCACGTGGCAGGTGGGCAGACAGGCGCCGCCGGGCGTGTCCGTCAACGCCACATCGCCCATTGCCGCCACCCGGATGATGGCCTCTGCCCTCGAGCGCGCCAGGAAGGCCGGCCGGTCGGGCGGTGGCGGAATCTCGTTCCTGTCGGTGGCCGGCCCCGAGGATCTCGGGCCGCTCGGTGCCTACCTGGTCAGTGAGGACTTCGGGTGGTGCAGCGGCCGGGTGCTCTTCGCCGGGGGTTCGGAGGTGGCGGTGGTCGACGAGCCGCGGCTGCTCGAGGTGGTGCGGAGCGACCACGCGGTCTCTCTGGCCCGGGTGCTCGAGGCGGTCGTGCCCCCGGCATTTGCCAAAGCCGAGGCCAGTCAGGCCAGCGAGGGCGGCGGAAACCCGCGGTTCGGTCCGATCTTCAACGAGCCGGGCCCTACCGAGGTTGCCACATCGCCCGTGCATTCCTGCGCCGTCGTCACCGACCGCCCGGCTATGGCCGCGTCGCTTACCGCCTCGCTCGAGGCCCGATCGATCAGCTGCCACCTCGTCGAGGTCGTCGATGGCGGCTTCGGCGACGCTGCCGACGCCCTGAGCTCGGTGATCGACGCGGCAGGGCCGATCGATGCCGTCGTCGTCGCGCCCGCCGGCGGTCAGACGGGGGCTGCCTCGACCGAAGGCTGGGAGCGGGTGCTCGCAGAGCACCGCGGGATCGTCGAGGACATCCATTCCGACGCCGGATGGGCCCGGGCGACCGCCGACTACGCCGCCGGCGCCGACCGGCCGGTCCGGTTGGTGACACTGACCGACGCCGTCACCTCGGGAGGTCGAAGCCGGGCTCAGGCGGCTGCGCAGCACGCGCGCGTCGCCCTGGGTGCGACGGACGGACGTGTCGCGGCCTTCGCCGTGAGCATCGAAGCTGCGGAGGAGTCAGCCGGACAACCGGTCGGTGAACTCGTCGCCCATCTGCTCGGCCAGGCCGAGGCAACAGCTCTGGCCGGTGCGGAGCTGGTGGTTGGGACCGGCTGGATCGGCCTTCGTAGCCACCCCCGACCGATAGGAAGCATCACGTACGGTGGGCCGGCAATCCCCGAATGGCTGGATGCCACGCTCCGGGAGATCGTCGGCGCCACCGGCGACCCGGCGCGGATGGAGGCTTGATGGCGGTCCGGCCGACACGTGTCGTCGACGCTCACGTGCACCTGTGGGACCCCGCCCGGACCGACTGGTACCCGTACCTCTCACGCCCTCCGGAACAAGGCCCCGGCGATGCGTCGAGGATGTATCGCCGCTTCGATGTCGAGACCTATCAGGCCGAGTCGGCCCGGTGGAACGTCCAAAAGTTCATCAACGTCGCCGCCGCCACCGGTCGTCATTCGATCGAGGAGACCATCGAGCTCGATGACAACGCCGACGCCAGCGGCGGTCCCGACGCCATCGTCGGCGGTCTTCCGCCGACGGACACGGTGGCCGAGGCCATCGAGCTTCTCGATCGGCAGATGACCGCCCCACGGTTCCGCGGGGTGCGCCCCATGGGTATCCACGACGGGCCCCTCCCTGACGTCGGAGTCCTCGAGGCCCTGGGGGAGCGGAACCTGTTGTTCGAGCTGATGACCCATACGGATCAGCTCCGGGTGGCGGCGGAGCAACTTGCCGGCCTGGAGGATCTGACCGTTGTCGTCGAGCACACCGGATGGCCGCGCTCCGCGGCCGATGAGGAGCGCACCCTCTGGCGGGTTGGCATCGATGCCCTGGCCGGCCTCGGCGACAATGTCGTGTGCAAGCTCTCCGGTCTGGCCATGCCGTTCGGGTCGATGAACGCCGACGCCCTTGCGCCGTGGTTCGAGTACGCCATCGAGGCCTTTGGCGTCGACCGGTGCATGTTCGCCAGCAACTTCCCTGTCGACGCGATGTACGGCACGTTCGACGAGCTCTACTCCTCGTTCAGCGCCGTGACGGCCGGACTGGACAGTGAATCCCGCGAGAAGCTCTTTGCCGGCAACGCGGAGCGCGTCTACCGCTGCTAGGCGGGCCTCGCCGTCCGGGCTGGAATGCCGGTGAGCGCTCGGCGCCGACCGCCGTGTGATCTGTTCAGCCGGGTAGGGGTGCGAGCACGGTGAAGGAGATGGTGCTCACCGCGGCCAGCCGATCGGTGGCCAGGTCGCGCACCTCGACGTGGACGACGACCGATCGCTGACCTCGGCGCAGCACCTTCCCTTCGGCGCGGGCCGGTCCTTCGACGATCGGTGCCAGGAAATGGATGCTCAGGTCGTTGGTGGCGGAGCTGTGCCCAGGTCTGGCACCGTCCATCGCCAACCGACCTGCCACCACGTCGACCAGCGTGGCGATCAGCCCTCCCTGGAGACCACCTCGGCTATTTGACAACCGGGGAGTCACCGGCATCTCCACGGCCAGATCCACGTCCTCCACATGGACGTCGGTCATGCCCAGCGACGAAAAGATGTGGTCGCCCGACCGCAGTGCCTCTTGTACGTCGCGCCGGGCCCTGTCGGTCGCTTCGGTCACGTGGCAACGCTAGCAAGACGGGGTACGACCGAAGCTCTCCTTCGCCAGCCCGATCGGTCGATTGGATCGACCGATCACGGTGGAAGTGCGGTCAGACCGGGCGGCCCAGGAAGGCCAGCAGCTTGTCCTGATCGTCAGCATCGGCGGCCGGCTCGAGCTTCGGGCCGTAGATACCAGGACTCCGTAAGAGGTCGTCGATGGGCACGAGGTTGGCCAGCGCCATCGTGCAGGCGTCGGGAGCCAGCCGGTCGTCGGCATCGATGGCGCGGGCCAGGTCCCATGTGTGGACCAGGAGGTCGCTGAGCGGGAAGCTGAGTCCGTCCCTGGCCGTCATCGTCCCAAACGGCAGTTTCACCGTCTCGTCCAGCGCCCCCGGCGCACTGAGTGCAACATCGGCAGCCTCTCGCACCGTCCCCCAGACCCGGACGAGATCATCGCCGGTGGCGTCGATGGCGCCGGCCGCCCCGAGGGCTTTCGGGATCATCCTCTGTGCTCCGATGGCATGGTCGACGAGCTGGTTGACGTCCCAGTCCGGGCAACCGGTGGGTGTCGACCACTCTTGTGGACCGACAGCCGCCAGGCGTTCCGTGAATCCGTCCGCCACCTCCCGCCAGATCGCCAACAGTTCACTCATCGGTGCTCCTCTGATTCGACGGGTTCCCGGTACCGGCGGCTCCGTGTTCGGACGTAATCCGCGTGGCGCCGGTCCACCTGGGCGTTCGCTCGATCATCACCGTATACCCAGCCGACCGACGCATCGCAGCGCGTCGAGACCACCCCGGGGATGGGAGAAACGGTGAACAGAACCACCACCCTGCTCGTAGACCTACAGCACGACCCACTGCCCGGGCCGTACCCCTCGAACACTCCAAAGGAGTCAGGCCATGCAAGCAGCGTCGCCGATGCAAGTCCCTTCGCACCAACCTGTCATGAGGTTCCTCCTTCGCGACGACACCCAGACCCCCGTTCCGCTGCTCGTCGTGGGCGCTGGTCTGGCGCTGGCCATCGCCGTGATCCATCTGCAGGATCAGGGAGGTCTCCTCGGCGACCAATCACCCACGTGGCTGAAGTACGGCTACTACCTTGTCGAGATCAGCAGCACCATCAGCGCCGCACTCATCATTCGCGGCAAGACCCTCGGCTGGATTCTCGGATTGGCGTCAAGTGCGGGGCCCCTGACCGGATACCTCCTGTCGCGAAGCGTGGGGCTACCCGGCGACCCCGGCGACGTCGGCAACTGGGGCTACCTCCTCGGTACTGTGAGCCTGATCGTCGAAGGAAGCTTCGTCGTCCTCGCCGTGGTCTGCCTCGTGCGGACACGGAGCGCTTCTCGGCCTGATGTTCCCCAGACGGTGCAACTGATGGAGGCGACGCCGCCGCGTCGTTCTGTGATGTCCGCCGAAGGGATCGACTGACCCCGCCGGGTTCGGCCCCGGCTCGGGTTGCTGGGTGGGCGCTGCCGCCCGACACGGTGTTCCGAGTGGATCGGCCCATGACGGGCCACCATGATGGGGCGAACGTCCGTCGAGGGGAGCCGCGACATGAGCCGTGACAACCAGCGTGTCCGATTGCACATGGTGGGAAATGCCCACATCGATCCGATGTGGATCTGGGACTGGCGGGAAGGCATGCACGAGGTCCTCCAGACGTTCAGATCGGCGGTAGACCGGCTGGACGAGGAGCCCTCTCTCATGTTCACGGCCAGCTCCGCCAGTTATTACCACTGGGTGGAACAGGTCTCACCGGAGCTGTTCGGACGCATCAAGGAGCTCGTGGCCCAGAGCCGTTGGATCGTGACCGGGGGCCAATGGGTCGAACCGGACTGCAATCTGCCGAGCGGTGAGTCGGTGTGCCGTCAGTTTCTCTACGGCCAGCGGTATCTGGCCGAGCACCTCGGGGTCACCGCCACGGTCGGGTACAACATCGATTCGTTCGGTCATGCCGGCACGCTGCCCCAGCTGCTGGTCGGCAGCGGCATCGAGTCGTACGTCATGATGCGGCCGGGGGAGCATGAGAAGGCCATCGCCTCTCCTGCTTTCTGGT
>JBEKIU010000198.1:0-6855 GCA_050011635.1 Acidimicrobiales bacterium | reverse complement strand
CCTCGTCATGCGCAGGCGCGGTCGGAGCCGCGCTCGACACGACCCCCACCAGGTTCCTCTTCCGATCGAACTGGAGCACCGACCGGGCGGTGCGGGCCGACAACGCCGTCAACGAGCCCGGACGGGCCCCGAGCTTCGCACCGGTGATGGTCGTCCAGGGGGTCGATGACTCGTTGGTCCCCTACCGCACCACGACCAACCTGGTCGACGACTGGCTCTGCCGTGCCCAACACGACGCGGTCACCTACGTGCCCATTCCGGGGGCGAGCCACAGCGGGGCGCTGCTCGAGGGCGGCTCGGTCATCGTGGACTGGATCCGGTCGAGGTTGGCCCACGGGCCCGAGGTCGACTCGTGTCCGAGGTGAGGGCCGCCTTGGCGGCCAGGTTGCCGGGGTGAACGGTTAGAGCGGTCAGACGTCGAGGAAGCGGCGCACGGCGAACGCCGAACCCACCACACCGACTACGACACCGACCACCGCCACCAGGATGCAGGTGCCGGCCACCTCCCACCCGCCGAGCGACATCTGGGCGATGATGCTGTTCGAGTTGGCCGCAGTCTTGGTGGCGTCCAATCCGATACCCCAGTAGAGGGCGAGGACGACCAGCACGGCGACCCCCGCGCCCAGCAGACCCTGGATCAGTCCTTCGGCCATGAACGGCAATCGGATGAACCAGTTGGTGGCGCCGACGAGCTTCATCACCGACACCTCCCGGCGACGGGCGAAGATGGCCATGCGGATGGTGTTGAGGATGAGCACGGAGGCGGACAGGAGGAGCACGACGGCCACCGACAAGAAGACCCACTGGAGGATACGGATCACGCTCTGCATGGTCTTGATCTGCTGACCGGGATACGTAACGTTGAAGATTCCGGGCTTCCCGACGAACTCCTGGTAGACCGCCGGCGCCTGGGACGGGTCGTTGAGGACACATCGGAACGATGACGGATAGTCCCTCTGGGTGGTCGCTTGGACCTCGTCCGCCGGCAGCATCACCTTGGCCTCGCTGTAGTCGTAGGCCTGGCTGCGGAAGATGCACGACTTGATGTAAGGGGACTGCATCAGCTCGGTGTGGATGGCGTTGGCCTGGGGCGACGACGCGTTGGGGCTCACCCACACCACGGCATTGACCCCGTTCTGCCACTGCACGGTGGCTTTCGACGCGCCTTGCTTCAGGAGCAATGACGAGCCGACGAGGGCGAGGGAGACGGCAACGGTCAGGATGGCGGCCACCGTCATCAGACGGTTGCGCCACAGGTTGGTGACCGCCTCCCGTGAGACGTAGCCGGCGGAGACTGGCATCAGGTGCGGGTGGCGAAGCCGCCCGGAACTTCGTTGGTCGGGAATTGGTCGGCCATCGAACCGGTCGGCGAACCGGCGCCGGCGGCTGCGACGGCGCTGTCGATGCCGTAGACCCCATGTGCCTGGTCACGAACCAGCATGCCCCGGTCCAACTCGATGACCCGGCGGCGCATCTGGTCCACCATGCCCGAGTCGTGGGTGGCGATGATCACCGTCGTCCCCGTCCGGTTGATCCGGTCGAGCAACCGCATGATCCCGAGGCTGGTGGTCGGGTCGAGGTTGCCGGTGGGCTCGTCGGCCAGGAGGATGAGTGGGCGGTTGACGAAGGCCCGGGCCACGGCCACCCGTTGCTGCTCTCCGCCGGAGAGCTCGTGGGGCAGGTTGTCGCGCTTCTTCGACAGCCCGACAAGGTCGAGCACCTGGGGAACCTGCGCGGCAATGACGTGCTTGGGCCGGCCGATGACTTCCAACGCGAAGGCCACATTTTCGAACACCGACTTGTTGGGCAGGAGGCGGAAGTCCTGGAACACGCAGCCGATGTTGCGGCGGAGATAGGGGATCCGCCACTTGGCCAGGTGCCCGATCTCCTTGCCGGCCTCCCAGATGCGGCCGGAGTCGGGCATCTCCTCACGGAGCAGGAGGCGAATGAACGTGGTCTTCCCCGAGCCCGAAGGACCGACGAGGAAGACGAATTCGCCCTTGTCGATCTGAACGGAGAAGTCTCCGAGAGCGACAGTGGTGCCTTTGTACGTCTTGGTGA
The DNA here is from genome assembly GCA_050011635.1 of Acidimicrobiales bacterium. Lineage (GTDB taxonomy): Bacteria > Actinomycetota > Acidimicrobiia > Acidimicrobiales > RAAP-2 > Bog-756. The sequence goes on along the minus strand of JBEKIU010000198.1, from coordinate 4,794 downwards.
CGTTCTCGAATGTGATCATGAGAGAGGTGTCACGGCGTGGGGCCAAATCTGCGGGCCGGCGTTGCCATTCCGATGTATGTTACCCCGCCCCGCTGGGGGAGTGGTTCAACCCCTCTGACCTCCGAGTACGTGATCTCAGGGGTTGGCCCGACGCACCTCGGCACGACGTCGGAGCTCGGCCTCGATGAAATCGTCGAGATCGCCGTCGAGCACCGCCTCCACGTTGCCGGTCTCCTCGTTGCTGCGCAGATCCTTCACCAGCTGATACGGAGCCAACACGTAGGAGCGGATCTGGTTTCCCCACGCGTTGTCGGTGCGGTCGCCGGACAACTGGTCCAGCGTGGCCTGATGTTCGGCTCGTTGTCTCTCGGCCAGCTTGGCCCCGAGCACCTGCATGGCCTTGGCCTTGTTCTGGTGTTGACTGCGCTGGTTCTGGCACGACACGACGATCCCGGTGGGGAGGTGGGTGAGCCGGACGGCCGAGTCCGTCTTGTTGACGTGCTGTCCGCCCGCCCCCGACGACCGGTAGGTGTCGATGCGGAGATCCTTCTCGTCGATCTCCACCTCGTCGGAGACATCGTCGAGAAACGGGACGACGTCGAGGGAGGCGAAACTGGTCTGGCGCCGGTGCTGCGCGTCGAACGGAGAGATGCGCACCAGCCGGTGCACACCACGTTCCGCGGCCAGGAGGCCGAATGCGTAGCGACCCTTGACGATGAAGGTGGCCGACAACAGACCGGCCTCCTGCCCCGGTGTCGCCTCCTCCACCTCGATGTCGAAGCCGCGCCGCTCCGCCCATCGCGAGTACATCCGCAGCATCATCTCGGCCCAGTCCTGGGCGTCGGTCCCACCGGCACCGGCGTGGATCTCGGCCACCGCGTCACCGTCGTCGTACTCTCCGGCGAACAGGGAGCGCAGCTCGAGGGTCCGCAGCCGACGGTCGAGGTCGGCGATCCCCCCTTCGACTTCGGGCCGTAGCGAGTCGTCCTCCTCCTCTTCGATGAGCTCGTTGAGCGTCTCGGCATCGGAGAGCTTTTCGGTCAGGTCGGCCAACAGCTCGATGTCCTCGTTCACCCGGCCGAGCTCGGTGGTCACCTCACGGGCGTGGTCGGGGTCGTCCCACAACCCCGGTTCGGAGGCCGCCTTCTCCAGCTCCGCCTGCCGATCGTGCAGGCGATCGGTGCCGAGGATCCGTGCGGCCTCCTCCAGGCGCTCGGCGAGCGATGCCAGTGCCGACGGGATGTCGACGCGCTCGGGCTCGCCGGCCCCCCGACGGGGGCCATCCGGCGTGGCCATCTCAGTTGGCGCCGTGGCAGAGCTTGAACTTCTTGTTGCTCCCGCACCAGCACGGGTCGTTCCGCCCGAGCTTCTCGCGATCCGACTTCACGATGGGCAGCTGGGTCTCCCCGTCCTCGGCCAGTCGGTTCGTCACCCCGACCTGACTGCCGTTCCCCCCCGGGAGCCCGGCCGAGGCGGCCACCTCTTCGATCTCAGCCGGGGTGACCGCAGCGAATGCGGCCGAGATTGCGTCATCACCTTGGACGGGGTCGTCGGCGGCGATGTAATTGGCCCGCTCCAGATCCGGTTCGGCGGCCGGTTCGGCCATGACCTGGACGTGGAAGACGTAGCGCAGGTAGTCGTCGTTGATCCCGTCCATGAGTTTGCCGAACATGGCGAAGCCCTCGCGCTGGTAGGCCACCAGCGGATCCTGGTTCCCCATGGCCCGGAGGTTGATGCCCTCGCGGAGATAGTCCATCTCGGCCAGGTGGTCCTGCCACCGCTGGTCGATGATCTGCAGCATGATGTCCCGTTCGAGTTGGCGGGCCGTCTCTGCGCCTCCGGGGATGCTCTCGTCCCTCTCCGCGTACTGGTCGAGGGCTTCGGTGAGGATGCTCTCGGTGATCTGGCCCACCGTGGTGGCACCGGCCAGATCGTCGGCCACGAACTTGGTCGGGAAGTACTGGGTGACCTCGGTCACCAGGCGGGGCAGGTCCCACTCCTCGGAGTACTCCGACGGGCACGAGGAGGCCACCACGTTCGTCATCGTGCTCTCGAGCAGCTCGATGGTGTCCTCGTGCAGATCCTCCCCTTCGATGATCTGGTTGCGTCGGCGGTAGATCACCTTGCGCTGCTCGTTCATCACGTCGTCGTACTTGAGGACGTCCTTGCGGGATTCGGCGTTGCGGCCCTCGACGGTGTTCTGGGCCCGTTCGATCGCCTTGGTGACCATCTTCGCCTCGATGGGGACGTCGTCGGGCAGGGCCCGGCCCATCACCCAGTTCATGGCGCCGGTGGCGAACAGCCGCATCAGATCGTCCTCCAGGGACAAGAAGAACCGGCTCTCGCCCGGGTCACCCTGCCGGCCCGACCGTCCACGCAGCTGGTTGTCGATGCGGCGACTCTCGTGGCGCTCGCTTCCGAGCACGTAGAGCCCACCGAGGCCACGAACCTCGTCACCCTCCCGTTCGCAGATCGTGGCGAACTCCGCCTCGATCTCTTTCAGCTGGGCCTTGCCCTCGTCCGTGGATACGTCGATGCCACGGGCCGATGCCTCCCTGATGGCCAGCCCCTCAGGATTCCCGCCGAGGATGATGTCGACCCCGCGGCCGGCCATGTTGGTGGCCACGGTCACACTGCCCACGCGGCCGGCCTGGGCCACGATCTCCGCCTCACGGAAGTGCTGTTTGGCGTTGAGGACCTCGTGGGGAATCCCGCGCTTTTCGAGAAGCCGGGAGAGATGCTCGGACTTGGACACCGACGCCGTGCCCACCAGCACGGGCTGGCCTGCGGCGTGGCGCTCGGCGATGTCGTCCACGACGGCGGCGAACTTGGCGTCCTCGGACTTGTAGATCAGGTCGGGGTTGTCGTCGCGGATGAGAGGCTTGTTGGGAGGGATGGGCACGACGGGAAGCTCGTACGTGTTGGCGAACTCCGATGCCTCGGTCTCGGCCGTACCGGTCATCCCCGACAGTTTCTCGTAGAGCCGGAAGTAGTTCTGGAGGGTGACGGTGGCCCAGGTGTGGTTCTCCTCTTTGATCCGGACCCGCTCTTTGGCCTCGACCGCCTGATGGAGGCCATCGGACCAGCGCCGCCCGTCGAGGGTGCGGCCGGTGAATTCGTCGACGATCTTGACCTCACCCTGGGCCACCAGATAGTCCTTGTCCCGACGGTAGAGCTCCTTGGCCAACAGGGCCTGGGTCAGGTGATGCACGTAGTTGACGGCCACCGCGTCGTAGAGGTTGCCCACGCCCAGCTGGCGCTCGACCTTCTCGATGCCCGCCTCGGTGGGGACGACGATGCGCTTCTCCTCGTCGACCTCGTAGTCGTCCTCGGCCCGCAGGGTGCGTACGATTCCGGCGAACTGGTAGTAGAGCTGGGCCGACTCGGCCGCGGGCCCCGAGATGATCAGGGGCGTACGGGCCTCGTCGATCAGGATCGAGTCCACCTCGTCGACGATGGCGAAGTGATGCCCTCGTTGAACCATGGCCTCCGAGGACCGGGCCATGTTGTCACGGAGGTAGTCGAACCCGAACTCGGTATTCGTGCCGTAGGTGAGGTCCGAGAAGTACGCCTCCCGCTTGGCCGCCGAGTCCTCGATGTCGGGGCCGACCCGACCCACCGTCAGACCGAGGAACCGGTGGAGCTGGCCCATCCACTCGGAGTCACGTGTGGCCAGGTAGTCGTTGACCGTGACGACGTGGACACCGTTCCCCGCCAGTGCGTTGACGTAGACGGGCAGCGTGGACACGAGGGTCTTGCCCTCACCGGTCTTCATCTCAGCGATCCACCCGAAGTGGAGGGCCATGCCCCCCATCAACTGCGCATCGAAATGCCGTTGTCCGAGTACCCGCCAGGCTGCCTCCCGGACCAGCGCGAAGGCTTCGATGAGGATGTCCTCCAGACTCTCCCCGTTGGCGAGCCGCTGGCGGAAGATGCCGGTGAGGGCGGCCAGCTCGTCGTCGGAGCGCGCTTCCATCTCCGGCTCGAGGGCGTTGACCAGTGGCACCAGTTCGGCCAGGCGACGAACTTTCTTGCCTTCACCGGCGCGGAGGACCTTGGTGAGCACGCTCATGGGGTACTCACTCTACCTTCGGACGTGTTCGCGGCCGGTTCGTGGCCGGTCGGTGGCCGGGCTCCGCCGGGCCCGGGGGCACCTTCAGGCGGTTCGGACCTTCTCGCGCAGGACCGAGACCGAATTGGCCGGGCGCCGTCGGGGATGGGACCGGCCCACCAGCCGGCCCTTGGTCTTCTCGAGCTGGTGCTCGAGCTTCTCCACCACCAGGTCGACGGCGACCAGCGGAACCGGCGCCGCGGCCCTGGCCCGTATGGAGCGCCCGTGCCCGATGATGATGACCTCGCAGCATTCGCGGTCGGCGATCCTCGGGTTGTGCTCCTCGGAGAACCGGACCTCGGCCCGGTCGAGACCCGGGCACAGATGGCCGAGCCGGCCCACCTTCTCCTTGGTCAGAGCCCTCACATCGTCGGACACGATTCTCCTGCCATGCGCGATGATCACGTCCACTGCTCGCCTCCTGGTTGATCCACTCGGGTGCTACTTCTGGTGTCGGCCGGTCCTCCTGATCGGTCGTCGGTCTCTGATTCGAGAGCTTTCCGGTGAGTTGTTTCGTGAGCTGCGGGCGGCTGACCTGGTCTTTGACCCCACACTCGCCTGCAGTGAGAGTGGCGACCCGACTCCGGCGGCATCGACCGTCGCCGGTGGACAACCCTTCGGAGCCGTTGCGCGGCCGCGTCACCTCATCTCCGCCCGCCCCCGACAGCCGGGGGCGCCACGGG
>JBEKIU010000197.1:0-6876 GCA_050011635.1 Acidimicrobiales bacterium | reverse complement strand
GGGCTCGCTCCAGATGTCTGCAACTTCACGCTGTAGGGATGGCCCCACGTGGCTGAAGGTAACGGCGATGCCGTCCAGACCTCGAAAGTCCGACTCGGTATCACTACTGTCAACGGCCATCGCGAACTCCCCACAGGCGGCCATCGGAATTCCCCGGGGACGGACACCACAATTCCCCAGGGACGGCCACGAAAAGTCCCCACGGACGGCCATGGTTTCTCCCCACGGACGGCCACGGGAACTCCCCGCGGGCGGCCTGACCGCTAGTCGGTGAAGGGCACCACCCCCTTGCCCGAGAGGGCGTCGGCCAGGCGCACGGACTCGCCGTCGGTCATGATCACGTGGGCGTGGTGCATGAGCCGGTCGACCAGCGCCGAGGCGATGGTCTTGTCCATGAGCTGGTCGAACCCCGAGGGGTGCAGGTTCGACGACAAGGCCAGGGAGCGCCGTTCATAGGAGGCGTCGACGAGGCGATAGAGGCCTTCGGCGGCGTCCTGGGAGATCGGCAACAGCCCGATGTCATCGACCACGGTCAGGGTCACCGCCCCCAGAGCGGCGAAGGTCTTCGACACGGTGTCGTCCACCCGGTGACGCCGGACGATGGCCCCCAGGTCCTCGACGCTGAACCAGGCCACGGTCAGTCCCTGTTCCACTGCCTCGTGGCCGATGGCCTCCAGCAGATGGGACTTCCCCGTCCCCGAGGGACCGGCCACCACCAGGTTCTCCGCCCGTTGCGTCCACTCGAGGCTGCGCACTGCCCGCTGGGCGGCCGCCGGGATGGACGAGCGGCTCTCGATCCAGGTGTCGAAGGTCTTGCCTGCGGGGAAGTGGGCCTTTCTGCGCTTGGCCTCGATGGTGGAGCGGTCCCGGCCCTCGGCCTCGGCCAGCAGGAGGTTTCGGAGCAGCTCGGTCGGGTCCCAGCGCTGGGCCCGGGCGGTGAGGAGGACCTCTCCGACCTGCTCCCGCACGTACTTGAGCCGGAGCCGGCGACAGAGGGTCACCACCTCGTCGAGGGTGGCCTCGGCCGGTGCCGTGCTCGCCGGGCGGCTCACCGCGGTGGCTCCATCGAGGCATCGGCGAACCCCATGGCCAGGGCCAGCTCATCGGCGATCCGGGCGGCGTCCATGCGCAGGCCCTCGGTGCCATAGCCCACGTTGGTGCCCAAGTAGTCCCGGAGCATGTCGCCCATGACACTCGGATAGCGCTCGCAGAGGTCGATGACCATGCACAGCAGCTCGACGAGTTCGATGCCGTCGTCGGCCAGAAGTTGGACTGACGCGGTCATGGCGCCACCTCCTCGGTGGCACCCACCACCGACCACCCGGCCGTGCCGGCGGCGAGCGAGTGCTCGACCGGGGGAACCGCAGCCCCCCGGGTCTCACCCGAGGCGTGGACGATGATGGACTCGAGGTCGCCTTCGACGAACCGCCCGGCCATGGCCGCGATGCCGAGGGCCCGGTCAACGACGTCGGCGCCGTGCAGGGCGGCCAGAGTGACGGCCTCGGCCATCTTCTTCTCCAGGCGCCGGGTGCCGACGGCGGCCGCTTCCACCAGGTAGCGGCTGGCTCCCTCGCCCAGGGCCAGGAACCTGGCCTCGGACTCCTTGGTCGGCCTCGGGGCCCGATCGAGGGGGTGGTTCGAGCGCTCGGGATAGTGCTCGTCCTTGATCGAGGCCTGTCCGGCGGGCACCTGGTCATGGCGGGCCACCTCGGTGGCGGTCGATCCCACCCCGGCCACGATCACCACCTCGCCGGCGGTGGCCCGGACCCAGGCCAGGCCCCCGGCCAGGGTGTGGGGCACCGAGTAGCGAGCTCCCCGGAACGACACGACCGAGGACCACCCGATCGACCGGGACTCCCCGAAGGCGGCGGTGTAGGGAAGATCGGGCACCGGGTGCAACTTGGTTCGTTCCACATCGAGCATCTCGGACGGGGCCCGACGGGTGACCGAGTGGGGCCGTCCGTTGAGCTCGGCCATGAGCCCGGTGCAGGCCACTTCGAGGGCAGAAAAGGAGTCGTACTCCTCGAGGAGGTTGTACTCGGTCGGCACCAGGTCGGCCTTGGCCAACTTCACCGAGGACTCCGAGCCTCCCTTGGACTCGGGGTCGAAGGGCACGCAGGTGACGATGGAGACCCCGTAGTAGCGGGAGACGTCCACGGCGGTGGCGTTGCGCACGGCGATGCCACACAGGTGGTAGTCGGTGACCGTCTTCTCGTTGTCGGTCAACAGGTAGGTGGGTACTCCGTCGATCAGGCGGAACGTCTGGTCCAGCGCGGCGATCACCGACGGCAGCGAGCGGTCACCGAGCGGGATGATCACCCGGAACCGGCTCCAGGCCAGCCAGGCAATGAACAGCACCACCTTCACGCCTGAGATCACCGGCCCGGCGCCGAAGTCGTATTGCAGCCACATGCCCGGCTCGGTGATCCAGGGCTTGTAGATGCGGTGGTTCCCGACCCGGTGCGTCGCCTTCAACGCCGAGACCACCCGCCTGGTGGTGCGGGGCGAGCCGGTATAGCCCATGGCCACCAGCTTGTCGTGGACGACATCGGCCCGGACTCGACCACCGGACCGCTCGATCCACTCGGCGATCTTGTCGCAGAACGCCTCGGCCACTGTCGGCGGCGGGACCGCCTCCCCATCGCCATGGCCGAGCGAACGGGCGGCCACCGCCCGGGCCACCGTGTGGTGATCGACGCCGACCAGTTGGCCGGCGGCCCGATAGGACTTGGTGAGGTCAAACGCCTCAAGTACTTCCATCTGCTTCTCCTTTGGCAACATCAGGTGTTCCTCCTTGGTGTTGATGGGTGTCTTGGCGACTCCATCGATGCCAGGGGGGAACCTCGAACGGGTGGACCCTCGCGGGGAGGGTGATGACCGTCCGTGGGGAATTCTGATGGCCGTCCGCGGGGACTTCGCGTGTCCGTCCGCGGGGAGATTCAGTGGCCGTCTATGGGGAGTTTCACATGGCCGCCGTCAACGAGCATGGCCGCCCGCCAACCGGCAGAGCCACGACCGATGCCGATGTAGTGGAGACGGCCTCGATGGCGCAGCGTCACCGAACCGATCGAGTCCACTTCGTCGAGGCGCAGTCGCCGATCGTTGATCTTGATCATCGAGACGGCCGGCTCGCAGGGTCCCTCAATCTGGCCACCGGCATGCCATCTATCTTCGTGATCGGAGGCACCCCACGGGATTGACTTCCTTGATTCATCATCAAGGGATGGGCGGCGAGGTCAAAATCTCGACCACGGCGAGCATCAGCATCAGGCCTCCGAGAATGACGAGTCCCAGCCGAATCCGGAAAAACCGGAAGTGGCCACTGATCCCGATGAGGAATAAGATCGTGGCCAGGTAGATGGTGTCCCGGACGTAGTTGTCGGAGTTCGCGCCGGCCTGCACCCCAAGCGCGTATTGCGTGCTCGCTTTCGTATCGAGCGCCGCCGCCTGAGCAAGTTGTGGCTGTCGGTATTCAGGCATGTAGGTCGGGCCGGGAGGGGCAGACGGGTCGGTGAACGGCTGGGTGGCGATCCAGGCGTCGAATGCCACTTTGAATGCGGGACGGAACCGCCGCTCAGCGACCGATTCGGCTGAGGCGTCGCCTGCAACATAGGCGGTGAACCACGCGTTGAATGTCGTCGAGTCGAAGTTCTTGGTGTCCTGGGCATCGAGAGCCGCTCGATTGGCCTCGGTCCGAGCAGCCGATGCACCGGCTAGCCGCACGGACGACTCGGTGCTCCACTTTGCTGACGCATATCCCGTGTAGGCGGCGAGCAAAGCCACGATCGCCAGGAGCACGGCCTCGATAACCGAGAGTGCCCGATCATGTTCGCGGCCACCCTCTTCCGGCGCTTCGGCACCGTGATCCTTCGCGTGCTTCCTGTGCCTGGTGATCTCGCCGGCAACCTCCCCCGTCTTCAGTCCCTCAGGCACATTGGTGTTTCTTCATGTATTCACCGGCTCGTCCTCGTGTTTTCGGATCGAGGATAGCCAGACCGAGCAAACAAGTCCGGCGATAAACGTCCCGCTCCGGGTGAGGCACGGGCGGCGAAGACGAAGCGGGACGCTATGGTCGAGCATCTCCAGAGTGCGGAAGGAGCCCGGTGGTTCTGTTGTCGCTCGAGGCCGGTGGCACCGGCCTGACCCTGACGGCGGCGACCAACGCCGTACACTTCGACCGGTGGTGGGATCCGGCGGTGGAGGACCAGGTCAGGTGCTCACGATGGAGGTGACCCCGGCGCAGGTGAAGGCCTCGGTGCAGGGGTCGCGGACGAAGCCCTATCGGGAGTCCATCGAGACGGACGTGCTCACCGATTCCGAGTGGGACGCAATCGAGGCGGTCATGGCGTCGAGGGCGGTTTCCGCAGCCAGGCGTCTGGCCGACGAGATTGCCAGCGGAGATCGGTGCGGCGTCTTTGGCCCTCGAAGAGGAGTCTGCGGAGTGAAGAACTGGTACCTCTGCCCGACGGAGCGGGCTCGACCGGCCAAGGACCGAGAGATTGCGGGTTCGACCCCAGCCGAGCTCTTCCGGCCGGGCGTCACCGACCCATGATGCTCGATCTGCTGGTCACCAACGCCCGCATCCTCACCGTCGATAGCGAGCGCCCCCACGCCACATCCGTCGGGATCTGGAACGGACGGATCCTCGGGCTCGACGAGCAGCTGGCCGGGGTCAAGTCCCGCGTGACGGTGGACGCCGGCGGTGCCACCGTCGCTCCGGGGTTCCACGACGCACACTGCCACACCACGTCGTTCGGGCTGGGCCTGGTTCACCTGGAGCTCAACGAGGTGGTCGGTATCGGCCCGACCCTGGAGGCCGTGGCCGCCTACGCCGATGGCCTCGCCACCGACGAATGGGTCATCGGTTTCGGCTTCGGGAGTGGGCTGCCCCCGCACCAGTACCCGGACCGGGACGAGCTCGACCGTGCCGGCGGCGGCCGTCCGGTGTGGCTGACCCACTTGTCCGGCCACTCCTGCGTGGTGAGCAGTGCCGCGCTCGAAGCCGTCGGCATCACCGGTGCCATCGACGGAACGGGACGCGGGCGGGTGGTCGTGGACGGCGACGGGCGGCCGACGGGTCTCATCGAGGAATCGGCCATGGATCTGATCAAGGAACATGTGGGACCGTCGTCCATCGATCGGTTGGCCGATGCCATCGATCGGGCCACCGCCCACTACGTGACCGAGGGGATCACCGGGTTCACCGACGCCGGCATCGGCTGCCCCGGTATCGACCACTCGCCCGTCGAGCTGGCCGCGTACCAACTGGCCCGCAGCACGGGTCGCTTACACACTCGGGCCCGGTTGATGGCCCACAACGAGCTCTTCCACTCGCTGCGGACCCATCCGGACGACCTGATCACCACCGGACTCGACCTCGGTGTTCATACCGGCTTCGGCGACGAATGGCTGTCCCTCGGCGCCATGAAGGTCTGGATCGACGGGTCCGGGCTCGGTCACACCGCGGCCGTCACCACCGATGACGGCCGTCCCGCCGGAGGGTTCGACAGCGACCCGGGGGCGTTGCGTCAAGCGATCATCGATGCCCATCGGGGAGGTTGGCAGGTGGCGTGCCACACCATCGGTGACGCCGCCCTCGACCTGGTCCTCGACGCCCTGGAGGAAGCCGCCACCGGCGGGCCCTATCCGGCCCGGGCCGGCACCATCCCCCGGCACCGGATCGAGCACGGGGTGATGGTCCGACCCGATCAGGTGGCCCGCCTGGCCCGTCTGCGGATGACCGTGGTCGTCCAGCCCCTGTTCGTGAGGGAGTTCGGCGATCCCTTGGTCGAGTTGTCCGCAGGTGACCACGGCGTCGCGAACTACTTTCGGATGCGCAGCCTGGTCGAAGCCGGCGTGCCCGTGGTCGGTAGCTCGGACCGGCCCGTGGCCGCCGGCTCACCGCTCCGGGGGATCCAGGCGATGGTCGAACGCACCACCGCCTCCGGTCAGGTATTCGGCTCCGGTGAATGCCTGACCGCCGCGGAGGCTCTGGCGTCCTACACGGCCGGCGGAGCCCATGCGGCCCACGCCGAGTCGGCCTGGGGAGCGCTCACCCCCCGCCGCCTGGCCGATCTGGTCGTGCTGGATGACGACCCCACTGCCGTGGACATCAACCGCATCGGTGACGTCGGCGTGGTGGCGACGATGATCGGCGGCCGGCCGGTCCACGACCCTTCGTCCTTGTTCGGTTCGGTGGAGCCTGACGGGACGCATGGCCATGGTCAAGGTGGCGGTGGCGGCATCGGCGCCGTCGACACCGTTGGATCCGGTGGCTGAGGTTCGGGTGCCCGAGGACCACGGCCCCGGCCGCATGCGTATCAGCGATTGGGGATTCCCGATCATCGACTTCCATGCCCACTTTCCGGTCAGCCATGAACACCCTCCGGCCGCCGAGGAACGGTACCGTCAGCGCCATGGGGAACGGAAGGCTGCCATCCTCAAGGGGAACTGGCGCTGGTACCAGGAGCAGTGGTGGTCGGCCTACTCGTTTCCCTTTCCGGAAGAGGATGAACCGCCTCCCGATGTCCAGGCCCGTCGATGGTCGGACGAGATCGAGGCGGCCCAGCTCGAGGCGGTGGTGTTCGTCACCGGGGGTGGCAATCGGCTGCTGGCCGAGGCCATCGCCGACCAACCACGAATGCTCGGATTCGCGCACCACGACCCGTTCCTGCCGGGTGCCGCCGACGAGCTGAGGAGGTCGGTCATCGAAGACGGGCTGTCCGGTTACAAGGTGCTGGCCCCGGCTCTCGACGGCCCACTCGACGACGAGTCGCTCTACGGGGTGTGGGAGGTGGCCGAAGACCTGGGTATCCCGGTGCTGATCCATTTCGGCACCCTCGACGGCGGTGGCGGCACCGCCGCCCACGTCAACAT
>JBEKIU010000196.1:0-6986 GCA_050011635.1 Acidimicrobiales bacterium | reverse complement strand
GGATCCCTTGCCCTCGTCACCGCTGTCGGCGAGTCCTCCAGGCACGAAGCGGTCTCGTATGCCGCCGATGAGTTGCGTTGGTTTGTCTATCGGGATCCGGCGTCTCTCAGAGCCCAGTTGAGGGAGGCCGGATTCTCGATCCAGCTGGAGGAAGAGATCCAAGGGGGCAGGCACTGGTGGACGGTGCTCGCCCGTTCCATGTAGTGCTGCCTGAACACCGAGTGGCGCGTCGTCCTGGCTGCCCCTCCCTGGTGATCCGATGCCGCGCATCGCCTCAGGTGTGTCAGCCCGCTGTGGGGCGGCCACATCCGGTCGGTTGCCGGACAGAACGGCGACCGGCCGGCTATGACGTCGCGACGGTGCCCGGTGACACCATCATGAGTCCCGGGAATGCCGAGCCGAGCTCTCGGAGCATCTCTTCGGCGACGGTTGCATGTCCGGCCGCATTCAAATGACCATGATCTTCATGAAAATCTCCCCACCGTCGGAGCCTTTGATCGATCTCGACAGGGATGACGCGTGGATGTTCGGCCAGCACCTGATCACGGTGCGCTCGGAAGGGGAGATTGAGCTTGTGCTGCTTGGGGAAGGCATGCTGATCTATGTCGTACAATCCAAGGGACACGATGACCGGGCCCGTCGCTTCAAGCGCGGTGAAAAGCTGATCGAGGTACACGCGGAACTCCTCGGGATTCATCCGGGTGAATCCGCCGGTGAGCGTAATCAGAGCCCGCTTGATCGCCGTCTTGGATTCGGCGACTGCCCACTGCCTGGCCCGCTGGCGACGCGTCCCGGAGAAGTACGCTCGCCGTTCAAGGCCGTCGACGCCATGCCAGGTACTCGGAACGAAGCGCTCGAGCATTCGCTGGACTCGCTCACCCGGATGCGGAAGCGAATCTGACATCCCCGCCGCGACAATGACGACGTCAGGTTGGAGCTCAGCAATCCGTGGCAAGTCCTCTTCGACCATGAGCTTGACCGTTCGGCCGAATTGGGCGAGGTTCTCCACCCTCTTCGCACCGAGTGACTCTCCGAGCAGGACAGGGTAGCTGCGTCCCCCGGTGCCGAATCCGGTCGAGCTGGAATCTCCCAGAACGGCTACGCAGTCAACGACGGTGGCGCCCGATCGCATTTCAAGGTCAGAGGTCATCAGTGTTCCACTCCATTCTCGAAGCTCGCACATCTCGCTCCGTTGATTTGGTTCTCATAGATGCGGCCTTGCTCTGCGGCAAGGTCGTCCCAACGCAGGCCTTTGACACGATCAGGGCCGGCTGAACCGAGATCATGTCTTCTTGTCTTGTTGAGAGAGAGGGATCGCAGGGCATCCGCGAACTGGCTGGCATCGAAGGCCGTTACGCGAATCCCGACGGTGTCGTCGATCAGGGCCCGGAGGCAGGGGATATCGAATGCAACCACCGGCGTCCGGACGGCCAACGATTCAGCGGCCACCATTCCGTACGTCTCGTACCGGCTCGGCATGGCAACAACATCCGCGGAGGCCAATAATTCGAACCGATCGTCGGCCGCGACACGGCCGATGAACCGGACCCGATCTCCGATCCCGAGCGAGAGCGCGAGCTCCTTCAGTGCTTGTTCATCAGGGCCGTCTCCGGCAATGACGAGGGTCTGCTCGATATCGTCAGCGATCCGCGCGAACGCTTCGAGGAGCAGATCGAGCCCCTTCTGAGCGATCTCGAGGCGTCCGAGATAGACGATGTCGGACCGTCGGACGTCGCGACCGGCGAACGCACCGTCCTCCAGCCCGTTGGCGATGACCGTCACCCCGGCCCGCCGGTTGCGGTCGGAGAGCGCCATGCCGAGATCTTCGGAGACGGCGATCATCTGGTAGTGGGAGCGCACGCCCATTCGCTCCACCCAGGAGAACGGCACATGGTACTGCCGGCTCTTCTCTCTGGCGAACAGCCATTGCACGACCCCGAGGACGGGACGCGTCGTCATCCAGGGAACGGCGACCGTCGAAAAGGGGGCACCGAAATCCTCGATGACCAGGTCCGACCGGTAGCGGAGAAGCGCCCAGGGAATGAGCGCGAAGTAGGTCAATCGCTCCGTGAAGTCTCCGCCGGGCAAGCCGGCGATGCCGACGTGGACATAGCGAACCCCGTTTTCCTCTCTGGGGCGGCTGTGCCTGAAGCGGGCACAGACGACGGTGATATCGAACGAATCCGACAGTCTGCGGCTTATTTCGTGGGTGCGCACCGACCCGCCTCCGGCGCCACGCCGGCTGGGATCCTCATATCCGAGGTGCAGCACGCGGGGCTTCGTCGGCTTCGTTCCCTCTCCGCCAGATGAGACCGTGAGAAGGCCCCGGAAGCAGAAGATGACGCCGCAGACGGAGGCCCACAGCGCCCACAGGAGGACGTCGCCCCGCAACAGGAACAAAGGGAGGCATGCCACAGTGATCACCGCGGCCGGCCCGGCGAGGCGTCCCAGGGTCCCGGGCCAGACACGTGAGATGTCCCGGATCAGGGTTCCTGCGACCAAGGTGCCTCCCACCGCGACGCCGATGGCCAGACCGAGGATACCGTGGATCATCAGTCCGACCACGTCGAGCAAGCCACAAGTGACGACGCCGATGGTCAGTAGGTAGGTCGTTCTCCGGTAGATGCCGGCGGCCTGGAAGTAGGTCGTCGTGAGATTGACAAGTCCCATCACGGCACCGGCAAGTGCCGACCAGGGCAGAATGGCTGCGACATCTCCGTATCGTGCCGGGAATATCACGTCGATGAAGGGCCGGGGGAGCGTGACCATGCACAGCGTGAGCGGGATGCACACCTTCAGGTAGAGGGCAAAGCTGTCCCGGATCACGACGGACGGGTGGGTGCGACGGGCGATCATTCTGGGGAAGATGACGATTGAGAGCGCAGCCCCGATGAACACCGGCACGCGGCCCAGTACGTTGGCGGCCAGGTAGGTCGCCATGGCCGGCTGTGCCCCGATGATCAGACTGCCGATGACGACGTCCATGCTGGCGAGGATGGCCACCCCCGACTGGATCGCCATCAGGCCCTGGGTGCTGGCCCAGAGGTGACGACCGGCCAGAGCCGACCAGGACAATTGGAGATCGGGGACGATGTAGATCAACCCCACCCCGGCGACGATGCCGGCGCCCAGGGCAAACCCGGCAACGGCACCGCTGGCCCCGGCACCCAGAGCGATCAGCCCTACGCCGGCGGCCACCTTCACCACGACCTCGGCCACCCTGAGCAGTGCGATCATCCGGAAGGTCTCGTTGCCCTGGAAGTAGCCGGTCACTGTGGCCGCCATGAAGATCAGGAGCACCGAACAGAATGCTGCTGCGAGGACGCCGTTGCTATTCGTATACCGCGCGACGATCAGACACGTGGCCAGGCCCGCCCCCACTCCTTGGAGGACGGTGGCGAACAGGCAGAACGTCACCGCACGACGCCGACGCGGCCTGTCTTGCTTTGAATGCAACACCTCCTGGGCGAGCACCCACGGGAGGGCTGCGCCGGCGACCGTCCCGCAGATGAGGAGAAGGGCTGAGACAGATCCAACTTCGGCGAACTCCCTCGTCGGCAACAGCCACAGCAGAAGAAGGGTGTAGGCGTAATTGAGCAGGGACACCACGCCGGCTGTGGACACCACGAGCGCTTCGTCTCCCACCCGACGGGTGGACACCTTTGCGGGAGAGTCCCTTGCGGATCCTCGCACATCGACGTTGTCTCGAGCGCCGGCCATCAACGTCACCGGGGGGACCCCGTGATGGACCGGACGTCATAGATGCGGAGACTGATGTCACTGGCTCCGTTAGCCTCGAAGACCAGGTGACCCTCACGCTGCACTGTGCGTTCGAACGAGGTATCGGCCAGGCCGTATCCCTGGTCGACGAGCGACAGGTTGACGACGACGAAGTCGACGTGGTGCGATTTAAGCTCGGGAATCGTGTTCCATTGACCGATGATCCCTCTCGACAGCAGAAACTGGGACAGGTCCTCGGTGGCGGATACGACGGCAGTCGGGGGGACGTGCACCGCTTCCCAGGCCAACATCTGGCGGTATTCATCATCCTGGTGCGAGTGGACACTGACCCAGACCACCGCCTCGAAGAGCAAGGCCAGAGTCACAAAGGCCACCCCGATCCTTTGCCATTGGCGGGATCGGGGCTCGGGCCTGCCGGCGAACCACAGGCAGAGGCTGATTGCCGATGGGAGCAGCAGGATGTAATACATCTGCTCCTCGATGGTGCCGATGAGGGTGGCATAGACGAGGTAGGCGGTGGCCGACACTGTCCAAATTGCGACGAGGGCAGTCACGAGGGCCCATGCCTCCCTCGGTGCGGGACTCGGTTTCCAGGGCTTCAGCCTGACCAACAAGCCCAGAGCGGCCACAATTCCAAACCCGAGGATCAGGTAGCTCATGGCGAAGGTGGGCAGGTCAGCCAGAAACCTCGACACGATGGACACGTGTACGTGGGGGGAGTTGAACCCGGTGATCTGACTCGTACCCACCAGGCGGGAGGCACCGCCGATCTGGTCACGCCACCAGACCCCGAACCCGTAGGACAGACCCATCGTGACGACGGATATCCCATACCCAATGAGCGCAACCCCGAGCACGAAGACGGCTTCCCGACGGCTCACGGACCATCCGGTGAGCACGAGGAGGACGAGGACCAGGCCGAGGACCAGGCCGAACGTCTCTTTCGTGCAGAAGACCACCGCGGAGGCCATCCCGGCGGCAAGCAGCCAGCGCCATCGGCTGACGCTGTTGACGGGCGTGCGGATGGCAACCACCAGCAAGAACATCGCCGTGACGGTCGCCAGTTGTGCCGGTGCCTCCAACATCACCCGGCTGTCGTAGGTGATGACCAGCGGATCGATTGCCATCAGGAGCGCTGCGATCGCTGCCACCCAACGGTTGGACGCCCGCTCGACCAGAAGGTACGTCACCACACAGGTAGCTGAGCCGAGGACCACGTCGACAGTGCGGAGACTGAAGATGACGGACTCCGTGCCGCCATGTAGTCCGAAGACCAGGATCACAAGGGCGAACAAACCGAAACCTGCCGGGGGGTGGAGTTCGAATGGCTGGCCGTAGAGGGTGACCCCGTGTCCGTGGGCGATGTTGATGGCGATGTTGGTGTAGGTGATCTCATCGATGAACAGGTCGTTGGCCGTTTTGAGGGAAATGAGGCGGGCGAGCACTGCGATGACACCGATGCCGATGATCCATGCCCCACGCTTGGTGACGAGACGCCGCGGTACCGAGGGCCGCACGACTGGCGGCGCTTCATCGCGAACGACTGGTGGCGCTTCGTCGAGAAGGACTGGTGGGGCTTCATCGCGAACGACTGGTGGCGCTTCGTCGAGAAGAACTGGTGGGGCTTCATCGCGACCGACTGGTGGCGCTTCGTCGAGAAGAACTGGTGGCGCCGGTGGCGGGCCGAACACATCTGTAAGAGACAGGACCTGCCGCGGTCCGAGGACGACCGTGCCACCACGGCTCAACTCCCCGACCAGATCCACCTGTTCCGCCATCAGCCGGCGAGAGGATTCTTGTGACGCCGGTCCGATGTCACAGACGGCGTCGAGGCCGGGATCGTCGGTGACACCAAATCGATGTGACGGGCCACCGAAATCTGCAACCGTTCATCACCAATGCCTCGGGCGGAGATCCCGGCCCTCTGGAGGGCGTCGATGGCCGCTTCCGTATCCGTATTCCGTAGGAGGACCACAAGGTCGGCGTCGCTGATCCTGCACACATCGGTGTCGCGGAATGTGGGGACCATGCCGTCCGGAATTAAATCGACCGGCATTCGTACCACTACGGAGAGGTCCGTCGACGTTCGCCGGTTGTCGGGTGAGTGGGCCAACCGACCGGCTTCGGCTGCGAGGAGGAGGAGCACCTGGTCGGCCATCTTGTCCCAGGTGAATTGTGAAGCCCACTGCCGCGCCGCCGTACCCAGTGCTCTGGCCGCATCCTCGTCGCCCATCTGTTGGAGCGCATGCCCAATGGCCGAGCTGAGATCCTGGTTCTCGTCTATCAGCCAGCCCGTCTCTCCATCACGAATGGAGTCGCGGAGTCCCGGCCGTCGATAGGCGAGAACCGGGACTCCGGCCGCGTTGGCCTCGACCACCGAAAGACCCCATCCCTCCCCCTCGGAGGCACTCACCGACAGCCAAGCCGTGTGCAGAATCCGATCGCGCTCTGACGAGCTGACGGAGCCGTGGAGAATCACGTGATCACTCAAACTCAATGACTCGACCAACGCTTCGATGGCTGACCGCTCGGATCCGTCGCCGACAAGGTGAACCTCGAGGTGTGGGCATTCATCCAGTAGCGGTGGGATCGCCTCGATGATCGACGAGGTGCGTTTGTGAGCGACCAATCGACCCACGCAAACAATGGATTGATGCTCGGAACGCGGCCGTGTCGACGAAAGTGTGGACACCACGGCGTCGGTGCCGGGCGGAATGACGACGATATCCCCCTTGAGCCCCAGCGTCCGGCGCGCACGGGCACGGGTGGACGGCGACACGGCCACGATGGACCGATCGCGGTAGACGAATCGGGATCCATACCGTTCGAGCCAACGGCCTACGGCCGCCATGGAGGGGGAAAAATAGAGGCCGAACTGCTCTTGGTGGATGTGGTGGAGCAGCATCAGCACGGGCGTCCTCGGCCGGACTGCCAGAGGTGAGAAGAAGGGAATGCCGTTTTGGGAGTCGATGACTCCGGTGATCTGCTTGCGGTGGAAGACCAACCACAGAAGCGCCCACGCATAGACGGTAAAACGGCCGCCTCGTCGGATGACCATGTAGCCGCCGATTCTCTCCCTGCGACGCTCCCCACGCACAGCCGCGGTAAGCAGTACGACGTCACAACCTCGCGCAACAAACGATCTGGCCAGGCGCTCGCAGACCATTTCTGCTCCCCCGGCATCAGGGTGCGTGAGGTCGCGCCAGTTCAGAATGACCAGGACCCCCCTGTGGCGCCGTCTGCCG
>JBEKIU010000195.1:0-7159 GCA_050011635.1 Acidimicrobiales bacterium | reverse complement strand
CTGGTCCATCCGCCGTCGGGGCACTGCTGGTGGATCAGCCAGTTGATGGCGGGGCCAAGCTGTCCTTGCCCTCTGACCCCGGCGGCGGCCAGTGCGGCCAGGGCGAGGCCCTGCTGGTACCCCCCGGCGGCGTAGTCACCGACCTGAGCCTCCGTTCCGAAGAGACCGCGGTCGGGACCGCGCTCCTGCTCGGTGGCCAGCAGGCGGCTCACCAGATCGCTGCCCCCGAAGGATCGGGGATCGGCGCCCTGGGCAGCGGCGTCGAGGATGAGCAGTCCGAGTTGGCCGGGTCCGTCGACGCCGTTCGATCTCACGTACTGGTCGACGTGCGCCCCCATGTAGGCCAGTCCGGATCGGGCGGTGGACAGATCCTGGTTGGCGGCCGACAGGGCGAGGATGCTCTCGGCGGTGGAGGAGAGGTCGGGCTGATCCGACCCCGGTGCCGTCGGAACGTAACCCTCCGAGGTGAAGTTGCCGGCGATCCACCGCGCCGCCTGCCTGGCCATCGGCACCGATGGCAGCCGGGCCACGCCGGCAGTCCCCACCCGTGGGCTCGCAGCACCCGACACGGACGCCGACACCACACCGGTGAAGGCGACGAGGGCCATGGCTGCGGTGACGGCCAGGAGGCGTGGGCGGATCATGGTCTCTCGCTTCCCGGTCCAGACCCGGAAGCGTCACGACCATCGAGCCATGGGCAGCCTCCGAGCCCCGGACCGTGTGTCTCGACAGTCGGAGCTCATCCACTGCTCAGGAATCCCGGCTTGCGGCGTCCCCTTCGGGATCGCCGCCTACGGTTGCGGACCAGCGCCGGCGTTCGACCGGCTTCCCCTTCGCAGTGGCCTGATGTGTTCTTGCCTGCGCCGATCACGGTACCACGGGCCGTCCTGGCCATCGGCGGGGACGATCAGCGCCGAACGAGGTGGTCGACGAAGGTGGGTGGCGCCGCACCACCCATCTCGACGAGGCGGTCGGAGCAGCCCTTGGTGAGGCGACCACGTCGCGGATCAGGTGCACGTCGCCAAGGGGTCAGGTCGGCGCTGGTATCGAACAGGTGTTCGTACTAGCATGCCCGACCGTGGTCGTCTGCCAGGGCTCATTGTTCGATTCCGGGGAGCCGGTGAGCCCGGGCGCAGGTGCCCGTCCACCGGAATTCCGATCACCCCGCGAATGGCTGGACGCGGGTGCGTGGATCGAGTTCGAGAGCAACTGGCTGGCCGGGTCCCATTCCCTGTTCGAGCACATGGTCGGCACCGTCAGCTGGCGGGCCGAACGGCGGCGCATGTACGACCGCGTCGTCGACGTCCCCCGCCTCGTCGCCTTCTACGGTGAGGGGGATGAACCGCCCGATCCGGTGGCGGAGGTGAGGGCCGCGCTGTGCGAGAGGTACCGGAACGAGCCAGCCGGCCCGTTCCGCACGGTTGGGGCCTGCCTGTACCGCACCGGCCGGGACAGCGTGGCCTGGCACGGGGACACCATCGGGTCCGGATCGGGTGACGACACCCTGGTGGCCATCGTCTCGCTCGGTGAGCCGCGACGGTTCCTGCTCCGACCCAAGTGCGGCGGACGGGTACGCCGGTTCAGCCTCGGGCACGGGGACCTCTTGGTCATGGGGGGCACCTGCCAGCGCACGTGGGAGCACGCGGTACCGAAGACAGCGCGTGCCGTGGGCCCGCGTATCAGTGTCCAGTTCAGATCCGCCGGGGTCCGATGACGCGGTGAGGACGGACGGCTGGCGGTGACCGGCGGTACTGTGGGCACGGTATGCAGGGGTGAGACCACAACCGGCCTGGAAGGCCGTGGGAGGTAGGGCAATGGCACAGAGCGCGGGGCTCCACGAGCCCGAGCAGCTGCTTTCATCCCGGGCAGTCGACCGGCACCGGGCCATCGTCTCGATCCAGGAGGAGCTCGAGGCGGTCGACTGGTACGACCAGCGGGTGGAGGCCACGACCGACGAGAGCCTCGCCGCGGTCCTGGCCCACAATCGTGACGAGGAGAAGGAGCACGCGGCAATGACCATCGAATGGCTGCGCCGCAACGACCCGGTGCTCGATGGGCACCTGCGCACCTATCTGTTCACCTCCGAGCCGATCACCGCCGTGGAGGCTGAGGCCGAGGGATCCGGCCCGGAGGGTGGGCCCGGCGACGGCTCACTGGGAATCGGAAGCCTGCGGAGCTGAGCGAGGCCAGACCCGGCTGACTCCGAAGGGCCAATGGGCCCGGGCCGGGTGGCTCTGTCCGAAGGTCACGTCTGCGGGCCGAGCGGTGCGAAGAGGTCGCCGAGCTCGTCCACTCGAGCGAGGACGTCGGCAGCGGTGAAGCGGAGCAGGTCGGCGTCGGCCTCGTCGGCGCACCGGCCGACCTCCTCCCAGGTGACCGGGGTCGACACCGTCGGATCCGGGCGCGCCCGCAGCGAGTAGGCGGCGACGGTGGTCTTCGCCGGGTGGTTCTGGCTCCAGTCGATGAGCACCTTGTTGCCACGGAGGCTCTTGCGCATGTTGGACACGACCAGGTCGGGCCGGTCCCGTTCCAACGCGTTGGCGAGTTCCCGAGCGTCCCGGCGAACCCGCTCCCACGTCGAGCGGTTGCCGACCGGCACATAGAGCTGGAGGCCTTTCGACCCGCTCGTCTTGGCCCATGACTCGAGGTTCCGGGTCTCGAGCTGATCGGCGATGGCCCGCGCCACCTGGCAGCATTCGACGATGGTCGCACCTTCTCCGGGGTCGAGATCGAAGACCATGTGATCGGGTGGGGCGGGAAGTTTGCGCCTCCGCCCGATCCGCCAGAGGGGCACATGGAACTCGATGGTGGCCAGGTTGGCCGCCCAGACGAGGTCGGGGAGGTCGCAGATGACGCTGTAGTCGACGGTCGTCCCGCGCTCCGAGGTCGGAACCGAAACGTGCCGGAGCCACTCGGGAGCGTGCCTCGGGACGTGCTTTTCGAAGAACGACTGTCCCTCGACGCCGTCGGGGTACCGCTTCATGGTCAGCGGACGGTCCTTCACGTGGGGGAGCATCACCGGGGCGATGAGGGAGTAGAACTCGATCAGCTGCCCCTTGGTGAACCCGGACCGCGGGTACATGACCTTGTCGAGATTGGACAGCGTGAGCTCGCGGCCGGCGACCTTGGTCCGGACCGAGTTCGGGCGCGGGGTCACCGGTGCGCCCCCGCTACCGGGCGCCTGGGCAGCGGGCATCGGACCGGGCCGCCGGCGCCGGTCCCGGCGGTGGATCGACCGGCTCGTCCTCGATCGTCGAGGCCATGTCCAGAACGTACACAACACCGGCCCGGCGAACCCAACATCCCCACCGTCGGGTCATGATCGTCAGACGGCTCCGTGGGACAGCTAGGCCAGCTCGACCTGGAGCGATGGATCGTCAACCGGGAGGTCCCCGCCCGTGGTTGCCGTGACCGCGACGCAGCCAAGGGTTGCGATGCCACTGTTGACGGAGGCGAACGCGGCATCGGCGGCATCGCGCCCAGTGACGATGCGCACCATCGACTGGCGCGGCGCCAGGTCGGTGGCGTCGTAGGCGTACCACCGACCGTCCAGGTGCCGGGCCTCGAACACGGCATGGAAATCCATGGGTGAGAGCCCGGGGGCATAGACGGCCGCGAACCGTGCCGGTATGCCGACGGCCCGGCAGAGTGCCACTCCCAGGTGGGCGAAGTCGCGGCAGGTCCCCATGCCTGTGAGCAGCGTGTCCTCTGCCGAGTCGTGCACCGAGCTCGACCCGGCCACGTAGCCGACGCGGCCGCGGATCCAGTCGGTGATGGCCTCGACGCGATCCCGAACCGTCGAAGCTGTCCCGAACTCCGCCACCCCGAACCCGACGAGGTGGTCCGAGGGGCAGTAGCGGCTCGAGCGCAGGTAGATCAGGCGCAAGAGATCGGCGTCCCGGTTCCACGGACCCCCGTCCGGCGTGGCCGCTGCTCGTCCAGGGTTCCGGCCTGTCGGGAGGGCGACCGTGTCGAGCTCGGACCGGTAGCTGACCGTCATCGACCCGGCCGGGGAGTGGAAGACCTGCACCCTGGCGCCGTGAGGCCCGGCGAGCTCGACCGGGGCCGGGGCCGGCTCCCCGTCGACCCGGACCTCGAACCGCTCGGCCCGGACTCGACCGGCGGAGGCCGACGCCATGATCTGGAGGACCACTTCGCTCGGCTCCACGACCTGAAAGGCGAGATCGCAGGAGACGACCCGTCGCCCTTCTGCGGTCGCCGGCGGGGTTCCGCCACGGTGCCCGGCCAACTCGCTCATCACTCACTGTCCCATATCCCCGTCGGGTGGCGGGACGGGGTCCGGACCGACGGCGATGCGCACGGGACATCGCCCCCGGCCCGGTGCCGTATGGTCTTCGCGTGACGGGAGCGGTCGGTGCCGGTGGCCGCGGCCATTCAGCGGGGGAGGAGGCGGGTCCGTCCGACACGTCGGCCTCGGAGGCCATCCCCTTCGCCCCCGGCTCGGTGTCGCTCCGCCTCTACCCCCACAACGACCTTGCCGCACCCGGAGTGGTGGCCGAGCTGTGCGCCCAGGCCGGGCTGGCCACGGAGGCCGGGTTCGCCGGCGTCATGACCAGCGAGCATCACGGAGGATTCCCGGGGTACCTTCCGAACCCCCTGCAGATGACCGGCTTCATCCTGGACCAGTGCCCAACCGGTTGGGCCGCAGCCTGCCCGCTGCTGCTTCCGCTGCGCCCCACCGCGCTGGTGGCCGAGGAGGCGGCCTGGCTGGCCGCCCGGCATCCGGGGAGGGTCGGGCTGGGTGTCGCCGCCGGCGCCCTCCCGCTCGACTTCGAAGCCATGGATGTGCCCGCCGGAACGGCTGTCGAGGTGTTCCGGTCTGAACTGCCGCGCATCGTCGACATGCTGCGCGGCCAGGATCTGCGCCAGTTGCAGGGTGACCCGGCGCTGCAGGCATGTGCCACGAGGCCCGTTCCGGTGCTGAGCGCAGCAGTGTCGCCGGCTGCGGCGCGGCGGGCGGCGCGGTGCGGGGCCGGCATCCTCATGGAAGGAATGTCCCCTCCATCCCGTCTGGCCCGCCTCACGGCCGAGTACGACGGTGCCGGGGGTGCGGGGGCCAAGGTGCTCATCCGGCGGGCCTGGCTGGGAGACGTGCGGAGCGATCTGGTCCAGGCCCAGCGGCGGGTGTACGACAGCTACACCGGCGCCGGCCCTGGGTTCGGGCGCGACCAGACGGTTGCCGCGGATGATCCCGCCGACCTGGCCGAGCAGCTCGACCGGGCGGTGCGCGAGGCGGGCGCGGACGCCCTCAACCTCAGGATTCACCTCCCGGGCATGCCGCCACACGAGGTCAGGCAGCAGATCACCAGGCTGGGAGCGGAGGTGGTGCCGCGCCTCCGGGCCCGTCCCGACCATCCCTGGTGTTGACCCGGGCCCGGCGACGCCCCACACTGATCGCCGGCCCACCGGGGCCGGCAAGGAGCCGTGGACATGGGACAGTGGAGCAGAGCAGAGATCGAGCGTGCATTCGCCGAGTACCAGCAGAAGGCGGCCGACGCCGGCCGGAGCGGTGACTGGACGGCATGGGCTGACCAGTTCACCGAGGATGCCACCTACATCGAGCATCACTTCGGTACGTTCCACGGGCGCACGGCCATCCATGAGTGGATCAGCGCCTGCATGGCGGACTACCCGGGCCGGGACATGCCCGAATTCCCCATCGAGTGGTACATCATCGACGAGGGGCGCGGGTGGGTGGTCTGCCAGGTCTGGAACCGGATGAAGGATCCCGGGGACGGCTCCGTCCACCAGGAGTACAACTTCACCCTTCTCAAGTACGCCGGGGACGGTCGCTGGTCCTACGAGGAGGACATCTACAACCCCATGAAGTTCGGCGCCATGGTGGGGGAGTGGGAAGCGGCCCGGAAGGCTGCGGCCGGGGAGTGACCGGCCGGGGCCCGGGGGGAAGCCCCGCGCCCTCCCGCGCCGGAGGTCACCGCACTACGGTGCAGGCATGGACGTACGACGATTGGGAAGGACCGGGCACCGCTCGTCGGTCGCCATCCTCGGCGGTGCCGCCTTTTGGGACTCGGACCCCGACATCGCCGCCTCGGCCTTCGACCAGGCGCTCGCCGCCGGCATCAACCATCTCGACGTGGCACCCCAGTACGGCCGCGCCCAGGAGGTGCTCGGACCGTCCATACCCGCGGTACGGGACCGGCTCTTCGTGGCCTGTAAGACGTTGCGGCACAATGGTGCCGGGGTCCGGGCCCAGCTCGAGGAGTCACTCCGCCTCCTCAACTGCGACCACTTCGACCTCTACCAGCTGCACGCGGTCAGCGATCTGGAGGAGCTGGACGCACGGGCCGACGCCGTCGAAGCGATCCTGGCGGCCAGGGACGAGGGCCTGTGCCGTTGGGTCGGCATCACCGGGCACAACCTGACGGCTCCGGCCGCTCATCTCGAAGCACTGCGACGGTACGACCTCGACACGGTGATGTTCCCGGTCAATCCACAGTTGTGGTCGGATGCCACCTATCGCCGGGAGGCCGAGGCGCTGCTGGCCCATGCCGCGGAGCGCGACGTCGGGGTCATGGCCATCAAGGCGGCGGCGGCCAGACCGTGGGCCGACCGGGTCCACACCTCGAGTACCTGGTACGAGCCGTACACGTCCGGCGCGGACGTGGCCCGCGGCATCCGCTTCGCGCTGTCGACCCCCGGCGTCCACGCCGTGTGCACGCCGGGGGACCTCGACGTGCTGCGCACCGCCATCGGTGCGGCCGAGGCCTACTCGCCCATGGATGCCTCCCAGCGCGAGCGGGCCGTGGCGTCGGTCGCGCACGAGCTCAGCATCTTCCCGATGCCCGCCGCCTGACCCGACGTGAGCCACGGAGACGGCCATCCGGTCCCCGGCGCAGAGGTCGTCGTCCGCGCCCCCCTCCAGGGCACGGTGGCCGGAGTGCCGGTGGCCGTCGGAGACGTGGTGGTCATGGGTGCCCCGGTGGTCATCCTCGAGTCCATGAAGATGGAGCACGTGGTGGGGGCGACGGCACAGGGCACCGTCGTGTCACTGGACGTCGAGCCCGGGGCCACGGTGGCGGCCGGCGAGCCGCTGGCCGTCATCGAGGCCGCCGCGGCCACCGGCCCTGCGGCCGATGCCCGTGCCCCCGTCGACCTCGATGAGGTCCGCCCGGACCTC
>JBEKIU010000194.1:0-7227 GCA_050011635.1 Acidimicrobiales bacterium | reverse complement strand
TGGAGGCTGAGGCTTTGCTCAGCAAGGATCATGAGGTGAGCCAGTCCGATGTCGAGATCGACCCGGCGGCGCTCGTAGAGCCCATCGGTGAACAGGAACAACCGTGAGCCCCGCTCGAGAGTCAGGCGGTGTTCACGTGTCTCCTCGGAGGGCGAAGGGTTGGTGCAGCCAATCGGCAGCGCCGGACGGCCGGGCAGGTAAGCCGATACTCCGGGTCTGCTGACCACGATCGGCGCAGGGTGGCCAGCTGACGCCCAGGTCACGTCGCCGGTCACCGGATCCACTTCGGCGCAGACGATGGTGGCCAAGGCGTCCGGTTCCTGCGTGGCCATGAGATGACTCAATTTGGACAGTGATCGGAGAGGCCCGACGCCGGAAAAAAGATTCGCACGCAGCACATTTCGCATCTGTGCTGTGAGGGCTGCAGCACCGATCCCGTGTCCGGCGACGTCACCGACGACGATGGCGATCCGGCCGGTCTCGAGCTCGAAGGCGTCATACCAATCGCCGCCGACCTGCCCGCCGTCGCTCGCCGGCCGATAACCCGCCGCCATTTGGAGGTTCGCCGATTCGGGCAACGAGCTCGGAAGAGCTGCAGCTTGCAGGGCTCGTGCCGTTTCGTGCTGGTTTTGGACGTGATCAGCGGAAACCAGCGCCACCGCCACATGAGATGCCACTTCGGTCATCACGGCTACGTCCTCATCGGAGAACCCATCCCCAGTACGGCGGATCATCGTGATGACGGCCTGAACGTCTCCGTCGACGATCACCGGTGTGATCAGTCCGGGTCCGTCGCCAAGCAGGAGGAGCGTACGTCCGTAGGCGGTGCTTGCGATGCTGTCGTCCAAGTCCCGGATGATCTCCTCGACGAGGCGGGCCATCCGCAGTGGTTCCGCGCTCTTGTACACGACGACGCCCGGTGATGGCCCCGAGTACTCATGGGGATACGAACCGACCAGTCGTTGTGCCAGGTCGTCAAGTGGAGGATCGACATGGCGTGCGGCCACCCGGACGAGCGCTTCGTCGGCTGGAGTGACGATGGTGCACCAATCGGCCATGTCCGGGACGAGGACCTGGGTGAGTCGTTGGAGAACCTCAGTGCGATCAGCGGAGCCCACCAGGTGCTCGGCTACCACGGTGAGGATTCTGAGTCGGTTGATGTCGGCGTTTGGACCGATGTCGGCAAACGCCCCATGCCGCTCGAGGTCATGCCGGTTGCTGACGTCCGAGAAATAGATGTTCAGGCCGCGTCGAGCGGGCCAGGCATGGACCTCGAACCACGTATCCATCGGCTGGTGGTATTCCTCGAATACCACGGGTTGCTCCATCGACATGGCCTTTCGATAGTGCGCTTCGAAGGCACGTCCGGCCGTCTCGGGAAAGTCAAGAAGGTTCTTGCCTTTGAGCTCTTCCTGAGTGGAATGCAGGAGCCGCGCTCCCTCCGAGTTCACTTGGGCTATGCAAAAGTCGGATCCGACGGAGAAGAACGCGTGGGGCATCGTCTCCAGGGCACGGCCGAGCTCCTCGGCGCGCTGACCGGGTTGCACCATCTGTGCACGCTCCACCGCCAGCGCCACCAGCTGAGCCACCAGGTCGAGACGCCGCAGTTGTGGGACGTCGAAGTTCTGTGGAAGCTGCCATCCGATGCCGATCGCGCCCAGTATGCCTCCATGGGCGGCGTGCAACGGCAAGGTGGCCCGAGCCGACAATCCTGCAGCAGTGATCTCGGTGAGTACACCGGGATAGCGTTTGCCGATCTCATCGATCGAACCAAGGAGCACGGGAAGGCCGGTCCGAATCGCGTCGCATGCGGGCACGGTTGCCTCAAGATCAAACTCGCGGGTACCGGCCGGACCCGTCTCGGAGGATGATTGGTGCAGAACTTTGACAGCACCGGCGCCCGAGACCAGCAGCGCCAGGTTGGCAAAGGTGCCACCGGCCGCTCGACCGGCTTCGTTGACCAGGGACTGGGCGACGTCACGGAGTGTCACGGAGCCGGCCAGCGACGACGCCAGGCGCCAGAGGGCGTCTTCTCGTTCCTCCAGTTCGACACTGTCGTCATCGGTCATGTTCTGGCCCTCGTCGATCAACTCCCGGCGCAACGACTCCCGGGCCGAGCAGTCCCCACGTGAAGGATAGAGCCTCGGAGAAAGCCGGAAAAGCGGGGGTGCCCTCTGAGTCGGCCGGTATGCCTGGCCCAGCAGCCGGCCCTCAACTTGTCAGGCTGGTACGGGCCGTGAACTCGTCGCTGGACAGCGGCGGCTCTCACCGATCGTTGCGTATGAGACCATCCTCATTCCTGTCGCAAGGGCGGTTCAAAGCCCACAAGAGGCCGCTGTTGACCTTTGAGCATGAAGAAATCAGCTCGACGGTCGATCGGCTTTCAGCGAATAGACGATAGTGACTTGGGCGTTCGCCTCCTGCGTCCCCGGTTCGAGCGGAACGGCGGATGACGGAGCGGCGATCCCTGCGGCGGCGTTGAACCCCGAGTTGGCCGGTGAGGTTGGGGTGCTGTCAGTGAGCGAGCACACCGGCCCGAGGCGCTCACCCGCGGATGCGGCCATGGTCTGCGCGTGGCTCACCGCTTGGTGGACGGCATCGGTGCGGGCCTGGTCCTCGAGGTCACGGGGGTCCTTGATCGAGAAGGAAACCGAGTTGATCTGGCCGGCATTCCCCGCTGCGCTGGAGACCGCGTCGATGATGCTTCCAGCAGATGCAAGGTCGGTGATCATGGCGCTGACGGTGTTATTGACACCGTATCCGGTGAGTACCTCGTTCCCATTCGTGAGGGTGTAGTTCGGTTGGACGGTTAGACCGGTGGTTTGAATGTTCTGCTTCGTGACCCGGCCGGCGGCCAAGGCCGCGATCACCGCTGTCGTCTCGTCGTTGTTGTCGGCCAGGGCAGTCTGTGCCGTTGCCGCGGTGGCCGATATGGTGATGTCGATCGTGAGGGTGTCGGGGGTGCCAGTGGCCAGCCCGGTTCCCTGCACGGTCAACTTGGCAGAGTCGGGCGAGCACGACGGCACGTTCGTCGTTGAGGCGCCCGCTGATGCGCATCCGGTTGCAGCGAGGCCGGCCAAACCGATCGCTGTGATACCAACGAGCACGGTCAGATGGCGACGTCCGGCGTCGTGTATCCGGGTAACAAAGCCTGCCTCGGGACCAGGGATGGGGCCGGTATCAACTGGTATCTGAGATCTGTCGTAGGCGGTGTCGGACATTCCAACTCCTTCTTTCGCTGTTGCGGAGGCGCGCTGGGTCAATCGGGCACGACGACGAGGAGAATGAGCCACCGGGTCGATGTCCCGGGACACGACGGGGGAGCGGCCTTGGCCTGTGCACAGGCGCGGGCGAGGGTGGCCGTGAGCACCACGTCGCCTGGCTGGGCAGCCTCGAATACCGCCGTGACCGCCCCTTTCGCACCTCCTCGGATCCGGCCTACACGTACGACACCTGGGTGCGCCGGGGACTGGCTGGAGGGTAGTTCTTGTCGGAGCGTTGCCGAGAGCCTCGAAGTGGCCACGACGCCCGGTCCTCTCCAGGCCCCCGAGCTCGCCGCCGGCAGCCTGACCGTAACGTGCTGGCCCACCTCGACGGTGACCGATGCCGGGGTTGACGTGGCGCTGGCCGTGTCCGCAGTGCTGTTCTGCGCGGAGAATCCCGAACTGGCGGGCGGGGTGGAGACGTACACGCCGCCGCACCGGGACACGCCTGACTCCACCGTCACCAAGGCGCATTCCAACGTGCGATTCGCCTGGGGCTGCGGCGGTACCACCCGTGGCGAGAGCCCAGAGCTAGCCGGAGACCCGGAGCCTGTTGGAGCAGTCGGTCCATGCAGGCCAATCGATGCCTCCCGATTGCCCGGCTTCGACGTGGTGGAGTAGACACCCACCCCTACGACCAACGCGAGAGTGGCAACGACTGCACATCCGATCGCCATCACACTGCGGTGCTGCCTCGCACGACGACGACTCACAGCGCTCACCAACTCGGTTGCGGAACCTTCCTTGGGCTGCCACGCCGACGAAACCTCGTCGAAGGCCCGACGGAGTCGCAGGTCGAGGTCGTCAGGCGTCATGGTCATCCCCTTCGAGGCTGATGGAACCGAGGACCACTGACAGGGAAGCACGGGCCCTGGCCAGCTGAGACTTCACCGTGCCCACGCTGCAGCTGAGAATGGTGGCGATCTCGGCTTCGGGAAGGTCCTCGTAGTAGCGGAGAATCACCGTTTCGCGTTGGCGGGGAGGGAGACCACGAATCGCGTCCATGACGACGAGGGAGTCGTCCGACGGGTGGGTGCCGTCCGTGCCCAACCGTCCCACGGTCTTGCGCTCCGGATCGGTCGCGTAGAACGTGCGGTTCGACCGGTCCTCGGTGCTGCGGCGGCGCAGCCGCGATCGACACTGGTTGATGACAGCCGTCCTGAGATACCAATGGGCACGCTCGAGGTGTCGGATCCGCCACCAACTCGAGAAGGTCCGCAGGAATGCCTCTTGGACGACCTCCTCGGCTCCACCCCGATCGCTCAGCAGGAGCGCCGCCAGACGGCACAAGCCGTCGTAATGCTTGAGGAACAGATCCGCGATCTGGTCCTCGCGATCGGGCGAGGCCTTGCTCACGACGACATCCGGCTGGAGGTGGACTCCTGGGTCCACGTCAGCATGTGCCAGTGCCGGCAGCCGAACTTCCATACCTTCCAAGACGCACGGGCGTCCAGGAAGGTTGCCTGGGAGGTGGTCAACCAAGCCACCGGGCCACGCTCACCGGGTCCGGCCACGCATCAACGCCGCTTCGCCTGGAATGCCCGAGGCCGCTCGCCTCTTCGATGCGCCATCGTCCTGCACTATCTCAGATCGGGGGCCGGAGGTGGCAGTCGCTGTTGAGCGATTGCCCTCGTTCTTCGTGCCGCTCCCTGCCCGATGTGAGGATCTATCCTTCGCAACGTGCTTGGTGGCCAAGACGGCGAGAAGCGGTTCGGCACGGCGGCGCAGGCCGAGCAGTGGGACGCGAGGTACAGCGAGCCCGGTGATGCGATGTGGAGTGGTCGCCCGAACGGCCGGCTCGTCGTCGAGGTCGCGGGCCTCACGCCGGACCGGGCGCTCGATGTCGGTTGCGGTGAGGGCGCTGACGCGATCTGGCTCGCTCGGAACGGCTGGACGGTCACCGCGATCGACGTCTCCGAGGTGGCGGTGGGTCGGGCGCGGGCGGCAGCAGGGCTGGCCGGCGCCGTGGTCGAGTGGATCTGTGGTGATGCCCTTCGGACGGCGTTCCCGGCCGGCTCGTTCGGCCTGGTGTCGATGCAGTACCCGGCACTGCCCAAGGCGGCCGGCCAGGCCGCCGTGCGGTCGTTACTGGACACCGTTCGTCCCGGCGGGCTGCTGCTCGCCATCTACCACGACCTCGACCACGAGCACCGCGAGCACATGAAGTCGCGGGGCTTCGATCCGGCGGACTACGTCGATGTTGACGACCTCGGCCAGCTGCTCGGCGACGACTTCACGGTTGAGCGTCATGCGGTCGAGCCGCGCATCGACCCGCCGCCGGACAGCTCGCACATCGCCGACATCGTGATGCGCGCCCGGCGCCGTTGACCGCGTGTCCAAGCCCCTGTGGCCGCCGCCGATGGGCACGGGGTAACCCTTCCGTCCGAGCCACCTGCACGCGCTCCCGGCGATCCTCGGCGGCGTGGCTCCCGGGCTTGTGGATCTCGCTCGCCGCTACGGGTGATGTCGGAACGGGGACTGGACGGCCTCGACTATTATGATATCATTTAGATATCACAAACTATCACTTTACTGAAACTGCTTTCCAGGGGACACCATGACCGAGGCCGGCCGCGGGCCCGACGCGACTGCAGTCGGCCATGCGGGGACCCGCGTCGAGATCTGCGAGCGGCAAGCGTGGTCCGTAAGCGGCTGGTTCGGAGTCCTCGTCGTCGCGGTCTGCATCGCCGCGTCCTTCCCGCTCGCCTACAGCTCAGTCAAGGGTCTCATCGCCGTGCCGATCGTGGTGGCCGTCATCGTCTTGTCCTCGCTTGTCATCGTGCAGCCCGGCGAGACCCGGGTCGTGCGGTTCTTCGGCAGCTACGTCGGCTCCGTGCGTCGTACCGGTCTGTCGTGGATTCTGCCGCTCGCCGACCGGCGGAAGGTCAGCATTCGGGTCAGAAATTTCGAGACGAACCACCTGAAGGTCAACGACGCCGACGGCAATCCCGTGGAGATCGCCGCCATCGTCGTCTGGCAGGTGGCCGACACCTCACGGGCTCTCTACGCCGTCGATGACTACCTCAATTTTGTGCGGGTCCAGGCCGAGTCCGCATTGCGGCATGTCGCGACCACGCATCCATACGACAATCCCGCCAACGGTGGACTCTCCCTGCGCGGCTCGACTGACACCGTCGCGGGCGAGCTCGCCGTGGAGATGGCTGAGCGTGTCGTTATCGCCGGGGTCGAGATCATCGAGGTGCGCATCAGCCACCTCGCCTACGCGTCGGAGATCGCCCAGGCGATGCTCCGTCGACAGCAGGCCAACGCTGTCGTCGCAGCCCGCTCTCGCATCGTCGAGGGTGCCGTCGGGATGGTTCAACTGGCGCTCGAACGCCTTGATGAGCGCGGCATCGTGAGCCTCGACGAGGAGCGTAAGGCAGCGATGGTGAGCAACCTCATGGTTGTGCTCTGCAGTGACCAACCGGCTTCGCCGGTCGTCAACACGGGCACGCTCTACTCGTGAACCGTGAGTGACCGCAAGCAGGTACTCCTTCGGATCGATCCCGCTGTCCATGATGCGTTGGCCCGGTGGGCGGCAGATGAATTCCGCAGTCTCAATGCCCAGATCGAGATGCTGTTGCGCCGTGCTCTCGACGACGCCGGACGGATGCCGAAACGAGCTGGAGCCATGCCCAGGCGGGGCCGGCCACCCAAGGCGCCATCGGCGCTCGACACCCCCGTTGGCGAGCAGGTCTCGATGACCCCGGCAACCAAGACGCAGAATCGGAAGATGCGCTCGTGACTCAGCTGCTCGAATTCGACGGCCTGAACCGCAGATTCGGCACCGTGACCGCCCTCGACGACCTGAGCTTTACGGTCTCTTCCGGCCAGGTCGTGGGCTTCCTCGGTCCGAACGGTGCCGGCAAGACCACGACGATGCGTGCCGTCTTCGGGCTCACTGACCTCGATGCTGGCTCGGTGCGGTGGAACGGGGTGCCGGTCGGGCCCACCCAGCGCCGCC
>JBEKIU010000193.1:0-7236 GCA_050011635.1 Acidimicrobiales bacterium | reverse complement strand
TCTGGCGGTCATGGACCGCCGTCCCGGCCGCGGCCGTTGCCGTGGTCGCGACTCTGGCCGTTGCCGTGGCCGTGGGCGTGGCCGTGGCCCTGAGCGTGACCGCTACTGCCGGCGGGTTGGCCGGCCACGCGCAGCCGAGCGCCGCCGATCGGCCGCCGTTGGATCCCGACCCCTCCGCTCCGGGGGTGATCATGACGTCCCGTCTGGACGAGTCCGATCCGGTCCTCTACCGCATGGACGGCCGTTACTTCCTCTTGGCCAGCGGCATCCCCGGACTGCCTCCGGTCAACGTGCCGGTGACGTCGACCATCGACTTCGGCACCTGGAGCCCGGTCACCGATGCCCTACCCACCCTCCCCCGATGGGCGGTCCCGGGGTTCACCTGGGCCCCCGACCTCCATCAGTTCGGATCCACCTACGTCCTCTACTTCACCGCCATGGTCCAGGGGACCTCACCGGCCATGGAGTGCATCGGCGATGCCGTCGGTTCCGAGCCCGACGGCCCGTTCCGCCCTGCGAGCAACCCGATCATCTGCCAGAAGGACCAGGGCGGCTCGATCGACCCCCGGGTCTTCACGGGTGCCGGCGGCACCAACTGGATGCTCTGGAAGTCCGACCAGAACATCGCCGGGTCGAACACGCCCACCAAGCTGTGGTCGCAGCGGCTCACCCCCGACGGGCTGGGTCTCATCGGCCGGGCGTCCGAGCTCATGGGCCCCGACGAGCAGTGGCAGGGCACCATCGTCGAGGCGCCCGACATGGTCCACGTCGGGAACATCTTCTGGCTCTTCTACTCGGGGAACTGGTTCAACGAGGCGGACTACGCCATCGGCGCGGCTCGCTGTCAGGGACCGGCCGGGCCCTGCGCCGACATCTCTCCGCTCCCGCTGCTCGCCTCCGACGCCCAGGGGTCGGGCCCCGGTGAGGAGTCGGTCTTCGCGGACTCCAGCGGGGTATGGATGCTCTACTCGCCGTGGCACTCCTCAGTCCCCCTGGTCCAGATCCCCCCACGGCCGGTGATGATCACCCGCATCGGCTTCGGCCCCCATGGCCCCTATCTCGGCGTCGACTCCTCGCCTCCGAAGATCGCCGCGCTCGGAACCACGCCCCTCTGGGCGGACCCGGCGAAGTAGGAACCGGTCAGCCCCGGGGGTTGCAGCCGGTCAGCCCCGGAGACGCTGCAGCTCAGCCGCCACGGACTTGCCATCCGCCTGGCCCTTGGTGGCCTTCATGACCTTCCCGGTGAAGAAGCCGGCAAGCTTGTCCTCGCCCTGCCGATAGCGCTCCCACTCGTCGGGGTGCGCCGCCACCGCCTCGGCCACCGCCGTGACCAGCGAGTCCTCGGACATCGCCTCGAACCCCCTGGCCTTGGCCAGAGCCGCCGGATCGCCGCCCCCGGCGGCCAGCAGGTCGGCCAGGACCGCCTTGGCCTGGGTGGCGGTCAACGATCCCGACGCCTCCATGGTCAACAGGGCGACGTAGTCACCGGGGTCGAGCCGTCTGGCGCCGGGCGCATCGGTGGCGGCTTCGTTGGCCGTTCGGGCCAGGGCCAATCCTGCGCTCACCCCGGCAGCCACTGCCGCGGTCACCAGGTCGTCCAGACCCAGGTCGACCACCGTCGTCACCTGGTCGACATGGGCGACCGACGGGCCACCCGGGTCGTCGAGCAGTTCGACCAGACGGGCCCGTCGAACGGCCGGCATGACCCCCATGCTGTCGCTGACGGCCTGGATCCACTCCTCGTCGGGGGCCACCGGGACCAGATCCGGCTCCAAGAAGTAGCGGTAGTCATAGGCGTCCTCCTTCGAGCGGAGGGTGACCGTGCGGCCCGCTTCCTCGTCCCAGTGACGGGTCTGCTGGACGACCACCTCTCCGGCTTCGATCGACGCGATCTGGCGGTCCGCCTCGTACTCGATGGCCCGGCCCAGCGAGCGGACCGAGTTGAGGTTCTTGATCTCGCAACGGGTGCCGAACGCGTCTTCGGCCGACCGCCTGACCGACACGTTGGCGTCCACCCGCATCGA
This sequence comes from Acidimicrobiales bacterium, assembly GCA_050011635.1. Taxonomy (GTDB): domain Bacteria; phylum Actinomycetota; class Acidimicrobiia; order Acidimicrobiales; family RAAP-2; genus Bog-756. The sequence goes on along the minus strand of JBEKIU010000193.1, from coordinate 5,212 downwards.
GCCCTCCTCCATCTTGCCGTCGGACGCACCGGACGCCACCAGGATCGAACGGAGCTCGGTGGCGTAAGCCCGGGCCTGCTCCGAGGAGCGCATGTCGGGCCGGCTCACGATCTCCACCAGCGGCACCCCCGAGCGGTTGTAGTCGACCAGCGAGTAGTCGGATCCGTGGATGCGGCCCGAGGTGCCGACGTGGCTCGTCTTGCCGGTGTCCTCCTCCATGTGGGCCCGCTCGATGCCGACGATGGTGCCGTCGGGGAGCTGGAGGTGACCGTCGACGTTGATCGGCTCGTCATACTGACTGATCTGGTAGTCCTTGGCCTGATCGGGATAGAAGTAGTTCTTGCGGTGGAACGTGGACCGCCGGATCTCGCAGTTGAGGGCCGTTCCGATGGCCATGGCCAACTCCACTGCCTTCTGATTGAGCACGGGGAGCGAACCGGGAAGCCCGAGGCACACCGGGCACACATTGGTGTTGGGCTCGTCGCCGAACAGGTTGGGGCACCCGCAGAACAGTTTGGTGGCCGTCTTGAGCTCGCAGTGCACCTCGAGGCCGATGACCATCTCCCAGCCCGGCTTCACGACCGGGCCCCCCCGGCCAGGACCGGGGCCGAGATGCCCGGCGCGGCGGCCTCGACCACGGCCGCCAGCTTGAACAACGTGCTCTCCGACAGGGTGGGTCCGAGCAGCTGCACCCCGACCGGCAGCCCATCCTCGCCGGTGCCGAACGGGACGCTGATCGCCGGGTGCCCGGCCAGGTTTGACGGGATCGTGCACACATCCGAGAGGTACATGGCCAGAGGATCGCCCGTCTTGGCCCCGAGGGGGAACGCGGTGGTCGGAGCGGTGGGACCGAGAAGGACGTCGACGTGGCCATAGGCCCTGGCGAACCCCTCGACGATCCTGGTCCGGACACGCAGGGCCTGGTTGTAGTACGCGTCCATGTAGCCGGCGGAGAGCACGTAGGTGCCGAGCATGATCCGGCGCTTGACCTCGGGACCGAACCCCGCCGACCTGGTGGCGGTGTTCATGGCCACGGTGTCCTCGGCCTCGATCCGGAGCCCGTAGCGGACCCCGTCGTAGCGGGCCAGGTTGGAGGAGGCCTCCCCCGGGGCGATGAGGTAGTAGGCGGAGAGCCCGAGCACCACTTCGGGCACCGATACCTCCTCCACCCGGGCCCCGGCGGCGGCACAGGCGTCGGCCGCCTCCCCCACCCGGGCCGTCACGTCGGGGGCGGCTCCATCGAGCAGCTCGCTCAGCACGCCGATCGTGAGCCCGTCAATGCCGTCGTCGAGCACCGAGAGGACCGGGGGGATGGGACGGTTGAGCGACGTGGAGTCGGCCGGGTCGTGCCCGCCGATCACGTCGAAGAGGAGGGCGGCATCGGCCACCGTGGTGGCCAGCGGCCCGATCTGGTCGAGCGAGCTGGCAAAGGCCACCAGGCCGTAGCGGGACACTGCGCCGTAGGTGGGCTTCATGCCCACCACCCCGCACAGTGCGGCCGGCTGGCGGATCGACCCACCGGTGTCGGAGCCGAGGGCCAGCGGGGCGAACCCGGCTGCCACCGCGGCGGCCGATCCACCCGAGGACCCGCCGGGTACCCGGGATGTGTCGTGGGGGTTCCGGGTGGGCCCGAAGGCGGAGCCCTCCGTGGACGAGCCCATGGCGAACTCGTCCATGTTGGTCTTCCCGATCATCACCGCACCGGCCCGCCGCAGGCGGGTGACGACGGTGGCGTCATACGGGGGACGCCACCCCTCGAGGATGCGCGACGAGCAGGTGGTGGGCACCCCCCGGGTGCACAGGTTGTCCTTGAGGGCCACGGGTACGCCGGCCAGGAGTCCCGGGTCCTCGCCGGCGGACACCTTGGCGTCCACGTCCTCGGCCTGGGCGCGGGCCTCGTCCACCGTCACCAGGTTGAAGGCGTGGACGTCGGGCTCGCCGGCGTCGATGGCGGCCAGGTGGTCGGCGAGCACGTCCACGGCCCGCCGCTCCCCCGAGCGGACGGCCCCGGCCAGCCCGGCCGAGGGGCACGGCGGGCTCACGGGGCGTCGCCGAGGATGCGGGGCACCCTGAAGCGGTGATCCTCCACCGACGGCGCCTGGGCCAGCACTTCGTCACGGTCGACGCAGGGCTCCACCTCGTCGGGACGAAGTACGTTGGTCACCGCCATGGCGTGCGAGGTGGGCACCACGCCGGCCAGGTCGAGTGAGGCGACGTCGGCGGCGTGGTCCAGCACCTCGGCCAACTGCCCGGTGAACAGGTCCAGCTCCTCCTCGGTCAGCTCGAGGCGGGCCAGGTCGGCCACGTGGGCGACCTCGTCGCGGGTCAGGCGTTCGGGCCGGGCCATCAAGAAGACGGGGAACCCGGTCCCGAGAGGACCTCCTCGACGAAACCGACCACCTGCTTCTCGATCAGGGGAGCGTCCCAATCGAGGGTGGCCACGTGGAAGCTGCGTTCCAGGTGGACGCGCTCGACCGCTCCACCTGTGGAGGCCTCGAGGATGTCGCCCGACACCGGATCGACGACGTGGTCCTGACGGCTGCTCAGCAACAGGACGGGACAGTGGATGGTGCCCAACCGCTCCTTCACGGTGGCGACCCCCTCGAACAAGGAGAGTGCCGGAGCCAGCGGCGTCCCCGGGTAGGCGGCCTCGACGGCCCCCTCCTTGGCGATGTCCGAGCCGATGCCGTCGATGACCTCGGTGCCTGCGTCCAGCAGGGCCCGGATGCCGTCCAGGAACTCCGGGACCGGTGGTTCGATGAGCGGATTGACGACGGCGATCCCGGCGATCTCAGGGTGCTCCTCGGCCAACCAGCAGGTGAGCGACCCTCCCATCGACAGGCCGGTCACGGCCACCTTCTGACAGCGCGAGGCCAGGGCCTGGTAGGCGGCCTCGGCGGCGGCCAACCAGTCCGCCCACCTCGTCGGAACCATGTCCTCCACGGCGGTGCCGTGGCCCGGCAGCAGAGGCAGGTCGACGGTGAAGCCGGCCTTGGCCACCGCCTCGGCCAGCGGCCGGAGGGACTGGGGGTTGCCGGTGAAGCCGTGGAGGACGAGCACGCCGTGGGACCCCCCTCGGGAGGACCACGGCTCGGCACCTGGGATGATCGGAGCGGTCACGAGTTGGGATGCTACCGGGCCGAGTCGGGTCGGCGGCTAACGGGACAGACCGGTGCATGCCATGGCCGACGTCGGGTCTACCGGGTCGAATTCTTCAATTCGGCCAAATTATCGGCTGTAGCCGATAGTACATGGGACCACCTATCGGCCCCAGCCGATAATTCGGCCGATTCTGACAATTGAGCTAGCCGCAGCTCGTCGGTCCCAGGAGGGAGATGGCGGGCACCCACCGCCCGTGCCGGTGACGGTGCCGGGCTCCTCGGACCTGGCGGCCGCTCTCGGAGCTCGAGGGAGCCGGGAGGGGCCGGAGTAGAGTTGACGGCCAGAGCACCCACCGAACGCCAAGGAGCAGCGCAGCGATGGCCACCTATCAGTTTCTGAGCGACGAATGGCTGGCCGAGGCCCGGTCCATCCGGGCGGAGTTCGAAGGCCAGGGTGCCTCCATCGAGCATTCGATCCGGATGAACCTGGTCATCGCCGTGGTTCCCTTCGGCGAAGGGACCGTCGAGGCCCACGTGGACACGAGCACGGGCGAGCTCCTGCTCGACACCGGTCACATCGACCCGGTCGACCTCAAGGTCTCGCTGGAGTACGACGTGGCCAAGGCCATTCTCGTCGAGGGCAACCCACAAGCCGGGATCCAGGCGTTCATGTCAGGCAAGATCAAGGTCGAGGGGGATATCGCCAAGTTGATGGCCCTCCAGTCGCTCACCCCGGATCCGGTGGCCGCGGAGATCGGCGCCCGGATCCTGGCCATGACCGAATAACGGCCAATCGGCCTGGTCAACGGGTCAGGTCACTCGGCCTGGTCAACCGGTCGGCTGCCGGCGATGTCGGCCCCAGCCACCGCAGGCTTCCGCCCGTGGCCCGGGGTATTGCGCATGAAGAGCCCGAAGGCCCCGGCGAGCACGGCGCCGACGGCGCCGACGGCGTAGGCCCGGTGGAACGAGGCCAACGAGCCCACCCCGCCGTGGGCTGAAGCCTGGACGGTGACCATCACCTGGATGCCGGCCACGATGCCGATCTGGGTGATGAGCTGTTGGGCGGCGCTCATCACCCCGAGCTCGTCGGGCGCCACCTCGTTGGACGCCGAGGCTGCGGTCGCCGGGGTGGACAGGCCGTTCCCAACCCCGGACATGGCCAGGGCGACCAGGATCACCACCAGGGACGGTTGGGCGCCGAGCTGGGTGAACAGGAGCATGGACAGCAGGAGGGCGACCGCTCCGGCCACCGTCGACAGCCGTTCCCCCACCTTGACCGCGGCATAGCCGGCGATCGGGGCCACGATGGAGAACATGAGCGGCCGGGCTGTCGACACCAGACCCGCCCGGGTTTCGCTGTAGCCGTAGACCCGCTCCACCAGGATGGGGAAGAGGAAGAACCCGCCCATGTAGGAGAAGTTGACGAAGGTCCGGGCTCCGAGGGGAAAGACGAAGTTCCGCATCCGGAAGTAGCGCAGGGGGATGAGCGGATGGGGAGCCCGACGCTCGTGCACCACGAACGCCACCCCGGACAGGACGCTCACGGCGAAGACAACCAGCGTGGGCGGCGCCGCGAATCCCCACGACGGCCCCACATTGAGGGCCAGCAGACAGGCGGTGACCGAGGTGGAGAGCGTGAGTGACCCCAACCAGTCGAGCTGGACCCACCACGGGCCGGCCGGCTCGGTCGAGCCGTCACCGTCACCGGCCGACGAGCCGGCCGCCGTGGCCGGCCCGCCCGCGGCGGAGGTGTCCCGAGCCGGGTCCGTGGCTCCGACAGGCCCGGCCATTCCCACCGAGCGATCACCGGAGGGCAGCACGATCACGGCCAGGACGGCGGCCACCGCCATCAGGGGGAGCTCCCCCCAGAACAGCGCCCGCCACCCGAAGTACTGGATGATCGGCGCACCGATGGTGACACCCAGGACGGGACCCCCCGCTCCGACCAGGGCCCACCAACCCATGGCCTTGACCCGGTCCCCGTGGGAGAAGACCTGGAGGACCAGCGCCATGGATGCGGCTCCGGTGGCGGCGCCCTGGATGCCGTCGAACAGCCGCGCCGCGATCAGGACTCCTGCCGTCGGGGCCGAGGCGGTGAGCACCACACTGAC
>JBEKIU010000192.1:0-7361 GCA_050011635.1 Acidimicrobiales bacterium | reverse complement strand
CTAGATGCCGAGCGAGGCCGAACGAAGTTGGTCGGCGAGCCGGGGGTCGCCGCTCATCTCCACCCTGGCCGCCCCTTGGCGGCCCGCGGTGAACAGGGTCAGCTCGCCGGGATCGCCGGCAATGGTGACAAGCGGTCCACCGCCGCTCTCCTTGGAGCCGTGCCCGGGCGAGATGATCTCGACCGCGGCGCCGACTTCCTTGGCCATCCCACCTGCCCCGAGCCTCGACCACAGGGCTTCGCCCAACTCCGGTGGGAGCGGACGCGGCTCCCAGGCCGGCTGGGCACGGCGAACGTCCTCCACGTGGATGAAGAACTCGACCGTGTTCATCGGACCGTCGACAGGGCGGAGGAGGAGCGGAGGTCCTCCACGCACGGTCGCGATCAGCTCTTCCCACGGCGTGCGGTCCCGCAGCGAGCGACGGACCTTGTCCGTATGACCGGCCAAGGGACGCCACACCAACCCGGGGCCGCTGTCCGGTCGCCGTTCACGGGCGACCAGATGCGCGGCCAGGTCGGCCGTGGACCATCCCGCGCAGAGCGTCGGTGCCTGCGGGCCCAGCTCCGAGAGCAGGTCGCACAGGACACCCCGCTCCGACTGGGCGAGAGGTGCCGTGGTCATCACCGGATCCTATGCCCCGTCCGTTCGTTTCCGTCACCTGTGGTCACGGCACGACCGTGGCGGTCACAGTATTCGGTTCGACGTCGTCGTATCCTCTGAAGCCGGAGGTCCTGATCGCTGCGATTGCGGGGCCACGAGGCTGGAGGCGGAGCGTTGAAACTGGACACGGAACGGCCCGGGTCTGCGACCAGACCTCATCGCACAGCCCGCACGACCCGTACCGTGCTTCTCCTGTGCGCCATCGTGGCCACCGGGTGCGGGGCCGTCAACGCGGCGAAGCGGGCGGTCCACGATATCGAGGGCAACAGGGCCACCATCGACGCATTCACGGACAAGGTGAAATCCGGCGAGTCGTCGACGTTCGAAGCCACCTATGTGACCACCGGGAGTACCCCGGCGACGATTGTGTACGCAGTCCGTCCGCCCCATGGACTCGCCTTCACCGAAACGCCGTCGGCCGGGGCCGGAGCCGTGGACATCGTCGTCAACCCGTCGGGCGAATTCTCCTGCTCTCCTCCCCCGGCCGGTTCGAGCACGTGGTCGTGTCAGCGATTGGCCACTGCCGACGCCGCCACCGAGAACCAGATCTTCGGCTTCTACACGCCGGCCCACTGGATCACCTTCCTGAGGGACTTTTCGCTCGCCGCCGGGCTGGCCGGGGACAAGGTCACCTCCTCGACCATGACGGTCAACGGCTTCAACCTGCAGTGTGTCGACTTCGATGCGGGGGGGGTCCCGGGGACCAGCACGATCTGCTCGACCGATCAGGGCATCCTCGGCTATGTGAAGGTGGCGACCGATTCCACCAGTTTCGAGATCAAGAGTTATTCGGGATCCCCACCTTCGTCGTTGTTCGAGACGCCGCCGGGCGCCACCATCACGTCCCCACCGACAACGACCACCTCGTCCGGCGGGTAGGTACACCTGGTTGGCTGGCCCATCAGCCGAAGTGAGAATGGCCGAAGGGGACGGGCGGTCGGTTGACGATGGCCGTTCCGAGCAGCTCGTTGGAGGGGAACACCGTGACGACCACGGCCACGGGGCCCGACGGCCGGCCGAGCGGCTTGGACACCGTCGCCGTCGTGAACGATCCGATGAAGGCGACCACGCAGACCCGTTGCCCCGCGGCGGGTGCAGCGGAAAGCTCGCCCACGATCCGTGGTGCCTGCCGGCGCAGGGTCGCCACGGTCGACAGGTGGACGCCGATCAGTCGGCCATGGGAGTCGACCGCCCGGGTCGCTGTGGGCAAGGCCACGTAGCAGGAGCTGTCCGACGTACCGAGGTTGCTGCGCGCCGATGTGCAGCCGACCAGGAGAGCGGCGGCCACCGCGCCGGAGACCAACCCGGCCAGCAGTCTTTTCACCGGCCGTCGGCCGCCATCCTCCCTCGACGTCACGAGCCGGCCGCCGATGACTGGTCGATCTCTACCGAAGGCCCATGCTCGGATCGACGATCCGGCGGCACCGAATCGCCGGATGGGAACATTGTCTCCCGGCCCCACTTCCCTCTCCGAACCTCGAAGACCAGCTCACCCCACAGCAACCAGCCGACCACCAGGACCAGCCAGAAGCTGATGAGACGGTAGAGCAGCACGGCATCGACCGTGGCCAGATGGGCCCCGCCGAACGCGACCAAGGCGATGGTGATGCTGCCCTCGACGGCGCCCAGCCCACCAGGGGTGATCGGGAGGGCGGCGGCGAGCTGCCCGGCTCCATAGGCCAACAGGAGGCCTTTCCAGGGAATGGTCGAACCGATGGCCAGGAACATCATGGCAAAGCACGAGCAGTCGAACAGCCAGTTCGCCGTGCCCCAGAACACGATGGTGACGATCTCTCGGAACTGCAGATGGACCGAGGTGATCCGGTGCATGATCCGATCGACCTGGGCCACTGCGTCACCCTTGGGCCGGCGCAGTATCGCCCTGGAGGCTCGGATGCCCCAGGTGAGGGCCAGGAAGAGCGGCCGTTCGTAGACGAACAGCGCACCAGCCGCCAGGGCGACGAGCAGTACGCCGATGAGGACGGGGATCAGATCGAGGGAGGCGCCCTCCCCCGCTGCCAGGGCCAGGCCGGCGGTGGCCACGAGGGACAGCGAGAACATGGCCGCGATCGTCGTCCCGATGATGGCCCAGACGGCGAGTGGATCGTCGGCACCGAAGCGCCGGAACCATCGGAAGCCGTACACGACCGACACCGCGTTACCAGCGGGCAGGGAATTGGTGAGGGCCTGCGACGCGAACGCCACCTTGAGTAGGGGAATGCCAGGAGCCGCAGGCCCGCCACACAACAAGAGCCGGTACTGCATCAGCGCGAAGCAGACGAACGAAGCCGCTTCGGCCAGCACGGCCGGGAGGACCCACCACCAGTCCAGGTTCTCGAATGCAGTGGTCACACCGGTCAGCTCGTCGGTGTGGGCACTCAGCACCCACACGGCCACGGCCACGATACCGATGCCGATGACATACCTCCCCACCGACCAGATCCTGGGCCGGGCCGAACGATGGGACGTAGATCGATGCCCGCCTCGTGGCTCGGTCACCACGGACGCCATGTCGCGAGGGTACCCGGATGGCCATGGCACCGGGGGCCGGCGGCGGACCCCGAAGGCGTCGGACCCGGGAAGGCCCGGATGCTCGTCGAGGGAACGGTCCCGCTCAGCCCGGTGGGACCGCCACCATGACCGCTGGCCTCACCAACCCCGGCACGTTGACCGGGGCATCACGGTCGGCGACTCGTCGGCCGACTACCGCTCGGGGCGACGACCTCGATCGGCGAAGACGGGTCGGGTACGCAGGGATGGGGCCTTGCTCTCCTTCTATCGTGCCGCCACGGTCGAGGCCTTCGCCGCTGCGGGCTGCTCCTGGATGATGGCGGGATAGCGGCGGGCGTCGAACGCGGCCACGAATTGGCGGACCGGTTTGGGCAGTTGGACCAACAGCCGGCCGGCCGGCCGGAATTCCGGCGGTGCAGCCGTATCGATCAACAACGAGCAGTGTCCGACGTTGACTGTCCGTACGCGGGGATCCGATCCCATCAACGCCGTCAGATAGCGGGCGACCGCACAGCTGCGATTGTCCTTGGGGACTCCATGTACGCCGGCCGCGCTCAGTGATTCGAACACTTCATCCGGGGATGTCCCCAACTCGGTGAGCAGCGTGCGCGTTTGCCTCTTCAGCTGTCGAAGGTCGCTCATCGGCCCTCCTTTCGGCGTTCCCGTCATCGTAACGGCTCCGGAACGGGTCGGACCGGTCGCGTTCACCCCGACCGTCCCCGTCGCCCAGCCGGCGCGAGCGACCGGCCGGCCGGCTCCTCACGCTGCTCACGTCGGCGGACGAGCAACAAAGGGGCGAGCGAGCCCGGCTACGGATAGCGGACTTCGGCTTGACCGCGGTACGCGGGCGCGATCTGCCGATGCTGCCGGATCCAGGTGGCCACCTCGTGGCACTCCTCGATAGCAGGCACGTGCTTCCATGTTCCGTCGTTTGCCTGGTAGCTCAAGATGCCGCACATGCGGCAGGTGCCGATGGAGCGAAGGGCACCAGGGTCAGCCCGGTGGTCCTCATCGAGCGCTGTTCCGAGCTTGACCGCCTCGAGCGCCTTGGTGCCAACGTCTTCCACGTACTCCCTCGGGTCTTCGTTTGAAGGCATCTACCATCGCCCTTCCGCCCCAGATCAAGCCCCGTTGGCGACCAACAGTAGTCAGACGACGCCGAGGATGTGGCGTGGATCGGTCGGCCCCGACCGGCACCCGACCGGCGGGGCGTTCACTGCGGATCACGCTCGCCTTTTCCCAGCTTGCGGGCCAGATCCTCCACCGCTCTCCGTAGGTCGGCAACGTCCTGTTCAACGCCAGCCGGAGCGACGGTTCGGCCCGATCCGTCGAGCCTCTCCACGATGGCGTCGATATGCCTGGCCAGGATGGTGAGACCGGTCATGGCCGTGACGCCGGCGAACTCGGCCCGCTTCTCCTTTTCGACAGTCCGATACTGCGCGTCAGCTCGGTGGATCAGGGCCTCGATGTCAGAGTGGGCGGTCATCGAAAGAGCGTAAGTTACGTCTCACCGCCGTGCCGGTTCGGAACACCCCAACACCCCGGAGGTCGGGGCTAGGAAGATGCCGGGGCGCGGGAGCTGTCGACCGCCAACCCAGGCCGGACCCCGCCGGACAGGGCGCCTGAGAGGATGGCCCGACGGGCGCGCCGGCTCGCCCGTGCGGCCCGAGCCACGTCTTCGGGTGTGAGCTCTGCGAACCCGTAGGTCACGTCCTGGAGGATCGTGGCCACGACGGTCATCTCACCCAGGGTGGCCACCGCCTCTCGGCTGACCCGGTGGGCCGACAGGGCTCGCACGTGACCCGTCGGGGTGGAGGAGGCCGGACGGGCCAGCCCACGGCGGGCCAGCGCCCGGTCGATGGCGCCCCACGACCAGACGACCCGATCCAATCCGGTTCGTCGCCTGAACAGCCACAGACCGATGGCGGCCAGGCCGATGGCCACCACGGCCACGGCGGCCGCGATCCATCCCCCGGCGCCTGCCGGGTGCCGGCCGGTGACCGCCGGGACCGGGACGGTGGCCACCGGTGTGGTGGGGTGCACCACCGCGGGCTTGGGGATGGAGACGTTGGGGAACGTGCCCGGGCCTGTCGGATTGGGCCGGCCGAGACCGGTGGGTCCGAGGACACCCGGTGGGGAGAGCTCACCCGAGGGAAGCTGGGGCGTCGGCTCGAACGACACCCAGTTGCCGTCGACCAGTACCTGCGGCCAGGCGTGTGCGTCGCTACCGCGGACCACGCGCACTCCGTCGCTCGGCCTTCCGGGCGTGAAGCCGATCGCCACCCGCGCGGCCAGACCGGAGGCTCGGGCCAGCACCGCGAATGCGCCGGCGAACTGCTCGCAGGACCCGGTACGGGTCACGGTGAGGAAGCTGACGAGCGGGTTTCCCCCGGTTGGCGCCGTCGCGGTCACCGAGTAGTGGAACCGGCCGGACCTGAAGAAGTCGGTGAGGGCCTCGGCCTTCTCGAGTGGTGTGGGCTCCCCGCCGGTGATGGACTGGGCCAGGGAGCGGACCGACGCCGGGAGGGGACCGACGGCGGTGTCGGAGGTGGGTGGAGCAGCGCCGGCCGGCGAGTCGACCACGGCTGCCGGCACACTGGCGGTGACCGTGTAGCTGCTTCCCGGGCCCAGCGTCGAGGTGGCCACCACTCCCGAGGGGGTCACGACCGGGGCCGGTGCTCCGGTCGCTCCCACCGGGGACGGCGGAGCGGGGAGAAGCCGTCCCACGTAGCCGGAGAGGGTGATCCGGGCGGCAAACAGGTGCCCGGTCGTCGGCACCGCTGGAGTGGTGGGCGCCGGTGGGGCGCCACCTGACAGGGCCGCCTCGGTGGACTGGCTGGGCACCCACCGGTCGCCGGTGAAGCTGGTCAACGAGGCCACCTGCCAGTAGGTGGCGATGGGCGATCTGGCCTCGAAGAGCACCACGTCGGCATCTCTCGTCTCCACCCCGGTGAGATCGGTGGCCAGCGACAGTGCCGAAGGGCTGACTGCCGGGACGGTCCTCCCTCCGGGGGTCACCGCCCCCGAACCCGGCCCGGCTGCCGTCCACAGCACGGCGAGGGCGGCGGCCCCGAGTGATACGGCAGCCACCAGGGCCACCGCCCGCCGGGCGACATCGGGTTGGCCACCGATCACCAGGAACCCGCAGCCGCCGAGGGCGAGTCCGCCCAGCGCGGCTCCCGTCGCCGGGAGGAGGATGGCGGAACACACCAAGAAGCCACCCGCTGGGAGCAGGGAGAGGGCGGGGAAGCGAGTGCCGAGGGCACGGCCGGCCACCGCGGAGAGTCCGGCGACCAGCGAACAGAGCGCGACGATGCCGGGCGTGTGGGCGAGGGGAACGTGAAAGGCGATCAGCGGTGCTCGCGCTGCCTGCAACGAACGCCGTAACACGGACAGGCCGCGCAACGACAGTCGCCCGCCTGTCGCCTCGTGGACGCCCCAGCCCAGGGAACAGACCCCCACCGCGACCACTCCGACCACGACGGCCACTCCGGCCCGGCGCCGGAGCACGGCAACCGAGACAGCCCCGAGTGCCGCGGAAGCGAACGCCGCGGTGCCGGCTCCCGAGACGAGGCGGGTCACCGCGAAGGCGCCCACCATCGATGCCCCGAACGTGCCGGACTCGACGGCCCACCGTTCGCTCATACGACGACCATCCGCGCCCCGCCGACGGCGGCCCCGGTGGGTTGGCCGCCGGTCCACGCACCGACGCTGGACCCGGGTGAGCCGGCCAGACGCTCGGCACCCGTCCGGGTGGTGAGCAGCACCGCACCGACGGGGATCACCGGATGCCGAGCAGCACGGGCGATGGATGGCTGCAGCTCGGCCAGGGCGAGGCAGGCCTCGGCGCGTCCTTCGGCGGTGGGCTCCACCAGGACGGACCTCCCCGTGAGCGTGAGGAGATGGACCGGACACCCACCCTCCATGGCATCGTCCAGCGCCCACACCATGGCCGACAGGAGTCGCTCGAATTCGGCCTTCCGGTGGACGCCGGCCCGGTCGTCCAGCACGAGGGGGACCGTGCTCGCCCCATCGGCGCCGAATTGCCGCACGAACCAGGTCCCGTAGCGTGCCTTGGCCGGCCAGTGGAGCAGGCTCAGCCGGTCACCGAGCACATACGGACGGATGCCCTCGAGCTCACCCAATCCGCTGCCCGACCTCGAGCTGCCGGCCGGGTCCTCGCCTGCCCT
>JBEKIU010000191.1:0-7389 GCA_050011635.1 Acidimicrobiales bacterium | reverse complement strand
TGAAGGATCTCCAATTGGTGCCGGCTGGACCTCGGCGATGTCGATCTCGTTGGCTCCTTGCGCGGGCCATGGACAATCGGTACCCGAACCGATCCAGCCCACGACATCGGCAGTCATCGAGGTTTGGCAGCCGGTCCCCAAGAGCCAGATCGCCGGCCAGGTCCCGACTCCTCGGGCCAACTTGGCTCGCACGGTTACCGTTCCATAGGTGAAGCCGAGAGACGCCCACTGGACAGCTCCCGACGAGTAGGGGCAGACCGAGCTCGATGGAGCGTTGGGAGGACAGATGCAATTCGCCGCCACCGATCCGACGGCGGCGGTCTCGGTCAGCATGTCACTCCCCAACGAGTTGTTGGCTGATGTGTAGCACTCCTGCTCCTCGTTGAATGGACTCGCTCCGACAACGTCATCCCACGCCTTCGAGAGCGCGGTCTCCTTGAACGTATCGTCAAAGATTATGGCCGGAGTCACCTTGATCGTAAGAAGCTTGGTTGCAGTTTTTCCCAGTGAATCCTTCACTCTGACGGTGAAGGATTTGGTCGCCACTGACGTCGGTGTACCCCTGATGTCTCCTGTTCGTTGGTTGAGGGAGAAACCGTGGGGCAGTTGGCCGGACAGGGTCGACCAACTGTAGGGACTGTCGCCCCCCGATCCGCCGAGTTGCGTCGAGTAGGGGTGATCCAGTGGCGCAGCCGGTAGGGATGTTGTCTGGATGCTCAACTTGGGTGCCGACGTCGCGCTCGCGATCCACAGTCCGTAGACGTTGACGGAGTTGCCGTCTGACTTGATGGTGATCGTGTGCGATCCAGAACCCAGCGAGGCGCTCGTCCAAAGGGAGAGGCCACTGGGAGCTGTGGTCCCGGACGGCGCCAGCCAGGTGACGATCTTCGGGACCCCGTCATCCACGGTGACCGTCGCAGAAGCGTTGTTCAGCCACCCACCAGCCGGGATGCCGTAGGTGACTTTTCGAAAGGCTCCCGTGGCGACAGTGAACGTGTAGGAAACCGACCCTCCTTTGTGGATCGAGACGTGGTTGACCGTCTCCGGCGGCCGGCCGTTCACGGTCGTCGTGTTCCAGCCACAGCCGAACGGGCCGGACATCGCATAGCCGGCCGTGAATGGACCCGAGCAACCCCCGCCGGCAGCTGATTCGGCGTTCTTCCAGATGGGAACCAAGGTGCCGGCTATCGCTGCCCCCGACACCTGGCTGACCGCGAGCACGCCCGCACTTGTGAGCACGACAGTCAGGCACAGGGCGAAGGCGACGAACATTCGCGACGGCTTCCGGGAAGCCCTCGGTACTGAACGAGCACCGCGTCGAACTCCCATGACCTGACCACCTCCACAGGCAAGACACCACGCCCTTGTCGCCGGCAGCTCGCCTCTGTGTCAACCCGTGGTGCCTTTGATAGCCCCACTTCGGCCTGGGAATCAAAAGCTCCCACCAAGAGCAATCTGTATCGCACGGAGCCGCTGTGGCCGAGACCCCGCAACCGATTCCCCTGTCTAGCAGGCGAAGTACACGGGTTCGTCGCGGGACGCTGAATCGGGGGTGAACCTTTGGTGTCAGAAGGGAGACCGGCCCAGTCGGGCGCGGCGATGGCGGGGGCTGGCACTCGAGGCCGGCTTTGGCCCGGAACTGGCCCACCGAACCGCTGAGGTCCCCGCCTCGCCGGGCCCCCGGGCCACCCGGCACCCCGTCACGGAAACGAGAGGCAGGCTCACTCTGCAGATCGCCTTCAACCCGGCGGCCGGAACAGTGGAGCCCGGCGCTGGAGAGACCCTCACCAACGGGAGCGGACGATCGGCCGAGCGGCGATTCAGCCTGATGTTCCTTGGACCGTCGCCAGCGGCGGAGAGGCCAGGTTCGGGCCGCCCTCGCTCAAGCCGGAGCGGAGACCTTGTACCCCATGGCGTGAGCTGCTGTCGCCATCCGCTCGTCATACGTGACCACCTCGCCCAGGTCGGTTCCGAGGCGCCCAGCGGTGGCTAAATGAATGGCGTCGAGAGAACGAAGTTCCTCCGGCAGAAGCGATCCGGCGAGATTCAGGACGCGGTCGTTGACACGCACGAGGTCGATTCGGGCGAGAACTCGCCGACCGGCGATGAGGGAGGCCTCCCCTCCGGGCAGCAGTGCGCGCAGAACCTCCGTCCGTGCCAGTCCGCTCGAGACCAGGGGGCTCCGTCTTCGAAGGTGCTTTCGGAGGGCTTCAGATTCGGGCTCGCGGACGGCCAGCTTCACGATGGCCGAGGAATCCAGGTAGCTGGCCGCCATATGCTCAGCGCTCGTTCTGGCGCAGACGTCGAAGGGCGATGGTCGGTGACTCCACGCCGTTCGGCAGCGATATCGGTTCGGGAAGATCGTCGAGGCCGGCCGAGGCTGCGTCGATCTCGCCAGAGGAGCGCATCTGCTCCAACGGGGACCCATCAGGCAGCGGAGTCAGCATTGCCACGGGGCGGCCGCGGTCGGTGATCTCGACGGTCTCGCCTTGTTCGACGAGCCGGAGAAGCTCGCTCGCCCGTTGCCGAAGCTCTCGCACGCCCACGGAGGTCATGTATTACATGTAGCACATTACTGCCCAGGGTGGCAAGAAACCAGGGTGGCAAGAAAGCAGCCCTCTTCTGGTCACGGACGGCAACCCCGGCGATGCCTTCTGGCCCCGGTCACAGCCCGTAGCCACCTTCCCTTCGCAACTCACGGAGGCGGCGACCGATCGGTTCCACGAGAGCCAGCATGACCCTGGACCGGGTCTCCAGTCCCGCCAGTGTGGCGTCGACCGCCGCTCGATCCACGGGGCGGAGCGCCGGAGTGTCATCCAAGAACTGAAGTGCGAACGAAGAGACGTTCTTCGCCGCTCTGACCCCCTGACCGGCCAGGTCGCCGTCGCCAGCATCAAGATCCGGTGCGATGGCAGAGAGCGCGAGCGACTGGCTGTAGATGTCGACGGAATCGAGCAACGGAGGGAGACAGCCCCGATAGACCGACAGGACCACGGCTCGCGAGGTCTTTGCGCTGTCTGTCCCGACTTGCCATTCTTGCCACCACTGGAAGACAGACCCCTTCGTTCGATTGACCGATTCCAGTGTCTCGAGGAGTTGTTCGTTTTCGACGGTTCCGGCGTCAACGTTTCGCTCCTGTTCCAAGAGCACCCCCAACGCCTGCCGGAGGCGCCCGACGGCGTCTCGCCCCTCGGACTCCCAGGGTGGGATCGTTTGCCGCCGCATCTCCCGAGGATACTGGGGCGATCGGGTCGCTGCCCCGAGGCGGCGGGACGTGGGTTGGGACCCAGCCAGTCCGGGAGGTCGAGAATCAGGTTGTCCATGGTGTCGGTCATAGAGGCACCCGGCTCCTCTGGAGGATCTCCCTATCGACGTTTCGCCATCTGCGCCTACAGAGAACTGACCGCCTGGGGTGTGTCGTAGCCCCCCTGTCCGTCAGGACCACCGGTCGTCCCGTTGCCCAAAGCGCCGGAGCCGTTATCTCCCCAGCAGTCCGCCCCACCGGTCGAGAGCACTGCACAGTAGTCAGGAGCAAAGACGGGGCCGACGGTGCCGGTGACAGAGAGAGCGTTGATGATGCCGGTAACCGGCTGGGGCGTGTTGTAGCCGCCGCCGATGTGCCCGTTGCCTATTTCGCCAGAGGAGTTATCCCCCCAGCAATCCGTCCTGCCTGTCGAGAGCACCACACACTAGCCAAATCCGTCGCTGGTGACAGAGACTGCGTCGGTGATGCCGGTGGCCGGCTGGGGCGTGTCGCTCATCCCACCGGTCGTCCCGTTGCCCAACCCGTCGATTCCCCAGCAGTCCACCCCGCCGGTCGAGAGCACCGCACAGGAGCCGCCGCCGTTGCTCGCAGTGGAGCGAACGCCGCTCAGTGGCGGCGATGGGATGGCGCGGTTCGACGTGGCCGACGACGGACCGGTGCCGATGGCGTTGATCGCAGTCACCGTGAAGGTGTAGCTATTCCCGTTCGTGAGGCCGGTCACGGTAATCGGGATTGCAGTACCCGACTTCTTCTGTCCTCCATGCTTGGACGTAGTCACGTCGGTGGCAGTGACCGTATAACCGGTGATGGCACTACGGACAGGACTCGACGGGCGGGCAAAGCTCACGGTCGCGTTGGCGTCGCCTGGCGTGGCCCACACGCCAGTGGGAGCACCCGGCAGCACATCACCTTCGGAGAGCCGAATCGCCTTTGCGTTTACTGTCGTCGTTCCGGTGACCTGCAGGTGGAATGAGTACGTGATCACCTTTTTCCCTGTGTTCTTCGGAACGGTCACCTTCTCGTCCACGGTGCCTTTGGTACAAGCCTTCGGGGGCAGAACGCTTTCGATCGTCGGCACCACCGAGAAGGTACAGGTCTTGGCGTTGGCGACCTTGGCCGAAAGAGTCACGGTGCCACCGGTCCAGGTGAGCGATGAGGGTTTGGTTATGAAAGAGGAGACGGAGGTCTTGGTCGAGGCCCCAGCCACCGAGTCCGAACCGAATACCGTGACTCCCCCGGCGAGGAGCACCAGTGCTGCACCAATCGACATCACGCCGCCGCGTTTCCAAATCGCTCTCTGCGTTGGAGAAGCTCCAGCTCCGAGCATTGACCCGCCTCCGCTCACCTCGCCTGGTGGCAATGTGGCAGTCGAGAGTGAGCGGCTGCCCACTACTGGGAGCTACGCATCGAGCCGATATCGCTCGATTTCGCCGTGGCAAATCACCGATTTCGACCGATCTGCACATCGGCCAGGGCCGTTCAAGATCGCGGAAAATGATGTCGATGATCAGATGAAGGCCCTTCGAGTCCCGGTGGGCCGACTCGCCGATCAACAGCGAAGCGGAAACAGAACGGGGTGAGGCACATGGCAGAAGACCAAGTGGGATGGCCCCCGACCGACTCTGAGACATGGGCGCAGCCCACGTCTACGGGACTCCCACTGCTCCCGCCCCTTCCTCCTCTGTCCGTTCCCAGCGTCGCAACGCCCTCCGAATCACCGGTACCACCGCGTGGAGCTTCCGACACCGGCGACTTCTCGGTTGCCCTCACAGGTCATGCTTCGAAGGGTAGGGCAAAACCAATCGTGCTACTTGTGGGGCTGGTCGTATTGGTCGGTGCGATCACCGGTGGGGTGGTACTTGTCGCAAACAATGGTCCTTCTCCAGTTGCCCTCAAATCGCCCACCGAAGCCAACTCGGCGCTTTATCGAGCGGCCATGACCTCAGGCTCATTTCATTACGTAGATGTCTCTACTGGGACGGAAGCAGGTCATGTGGTCACCTCCACCCAGAGCGGTGACACCGGTCGCACCGAAGGTGTCCAAAACATGTCCAGTGCCCTCGGCGACTATGAGGTCATCGTCCTCAACTCCAAGGCGTACATGAAGGCCAACTTGACAATGTTGGAGAACACTTTCGGTTACTCGCCGTCCGAGGCTGCACCGTACGTGGACCGATGGATTGCCTTCACACCCTCCGACTCCCCCTATAGTTCGGTTGCTGCTGATGTCACCACGGCCACCACATGGAACGACCCAGCAGAGTCCCCGACGGACGGTCTACCCCATACGCCCGAATCCGTCACCGGCCTCTCGAATGTGAATGGCGAGTCGGTACAGTCAGTCGGGTACTCCCTTGACGGGACCAGCAAAGCGGCCGATGCCTCGTACTCTGGGACGGAGACGATCAGCTTCTTCGCCACCAACCCCCACCTCCCAACCCACCTGACCGAACAGCTCTCGGGAACGGCGAACCAGCAAGCCACCACCGCGAACGTCGAAGTCACGTTCAGCCGATGGGGAGAGCCGGTGACCGTGACAGCCCCAACCGCGAGCATCCCGTATTCGACCCTTCCTTCTTCCACCACTTCGACGTAAGACTCTCATCCTGCTTCTTTGAACGTGAGGGTCGTCGGAACGACGAGCCAAGCGACCCCGTCACCGCGGTTACCTACTCCTCTGGCGCAAACGACGCAGGTGGGCCATCCGGTCCTGGACGCCCCCAACCCACCTCACCAGAACACGGTCGGTGCAAGGTGGCGTTCGACGCTCACCAAGGCTGGCCTGGAGGGTCAAAAGCTGCATGATGTACGCCACTTTTTTGCCAGTGGCCTCGTTTCCCGGGGATGTGATGTCGTGACCGTCCAGCCTGCGCTGGGGCATGCCAGGGCAACAACCACCCTCGATACCTGGAGCCACTTGTGGCCGACTGCCGAGGACCGGACTCGCAAGGCAGCTGAGTCCATGATGATCGAGGCATTGGGGTCGTAGGCGGAAAATCCTGCGGACCTGGTGCGGACTGCTGAGGGTCCATAAGTCTCTGACCTGGCTAACTGTCCGCTCCCTATACGTTGAAGCGGAACTCGACCACGTCGCCGTCGCGCATCACGTACTCCTTGCCCTCCACCCGGGCCTTGCCCGCCGCCCGCACCGCGGCCATCGACCCGGCACCGACCAGGTCGTCGTAGCCGACGATCTCCGCCTTGATGAACCCCCGCTCGAAGTCGGTGTGGATGGTCCCGGCCGCCTGGGGCGCGGTGTCCCCGATGTGGATGGTCCACGCCCGCGACTCCTTCGGGCCCGCGGTGAGGAAGGTCTGCAGGCCGAGGGTCCGGAAACCCACGTGGACCAGTTTGACCAGCCCGGACTCGTCCTGGCCGTAGCCGGCCAACAGCTCGGCGGCGTCGTCGGGGTCGAGCGCGGCCACCTCCGCCTCGATCTGGGCGCACAGCACCACCGCCTCCGCGGGAGCGACCAGCGCGGCCAGCCGGGACCGCAACGCCTCGTCACCCAGGGCGTCCTCGTCGACGTTGAACACGTAGATGAACGGCTTGGCGCTCAGCAGGTGGAGGTCGGCCAGCAGGTGGGGGTCGACCTCGCCCGCAGCCACCGCGGCGGCGATGGTCCGGCCACCGTCGAGGATGGACCGGGCCTGTTCCGCCGCGCCCAGCACCGGCACCAGCTCGGGCTGCTTGCGCGACTCCTTGGCCAGCTTGACCAACCGGTTCTCGACCGTCTGGAGATCGGCCAGGATCAGTTCGGTGTTGATGGTCTCGATGTCGTCGACGGGTGAGATCTTGCCGTCGACATGGATGACGTCGGGGTCGGTGAAGACCCGGACCACCTGGCAGATGGCGTCGCTCTCGCGGATGGCGGCCAGGAACTTGTTGCCCAGCCCCTCGCCCACCGACGCGCCTTTCACGATGCCGGCGATGTCCACGAACGTGACCATGGCCGGCACGATCTCCTTGCTCTCGAAGAGCTCGGCCAGCCGGGCGAGCCGCTCGTCGGGCACCGCCACCACGCCCACGTTGGGGTCGATGGTGGCGAACGGATAGTTGGCCGCCAGGACCTCGTTGCGGGTCAGGGCGTTGAACAGGGTGGACTTCCCGACGTTGGGGAGGCC
>JBEKIU010000190.1:0-7439 GCA_050011635.1 Acidimicrobiales bacterium | reverse complement strand
GGGCGAGGTCTCGTAGACGCGGGACACCGCGGTGACCGGCGCCCGACTCCCCGCCCGCAGCTGGTCGACGGCCCGCCGGAGGTGCCCCCACCGGTCCCCGAGGTTGGAGCCCAGCGACAGGAAGGCGCGGTCGGTCAGCGGCTGGCTGGTGGGAGCGGTCACTGCTGCCGGGTGATCCGGACCCCGACGGTGGCGATGTCCATGGCCAGCGGGGGCTGCAATTTGCGGAGGTGCACGGTGACGGCGGTGATCCGGCGATCACCGGCCAGGGTGGCCTCGGCGATGGCATCGGCCAGTGCCTCCAGCAGTTGGAAGGACGACCCCCCCGTCACGATCCCGACGGCCGCCTCGGCGATGCCGGAATAGTCGACGGTGTCGGACAGCAGGTCACTGCGGCCGGCGGGGCCGAGGTCCACGGCCAGATCCAGGTCGATCTCGAAGGGCTGGGCCCGGCTCTTCTCCTCGGGGAGCACCCCGTGGGTGCCGATGGCCCGGAGACCCCGCAGTTGGATCCGGTCGCCCCTGCCGCCTCCGCCGTCGCCGGTGACGCCGGTCACCGACCTGCCCGGCGGGCCGTCACCCGCCGACAGGTGGGTCGTCGCCGGTCCCCGGGTGGACCGCGGCGGGCGAGAGCTCACCGGCGAAGGCCACCAATTCGCGGCCGCTCGGACCCATGGGATGGCCGGTCATGTGCTCGAGGGCGGTGATGGCCTGGGGCCCGCTGGACAGCCGTTCCGACCACAGCAGGTAGCCGGCCATCACGCCGATGATCCGGTCACCGAGCTCTTCTTGATGGATGAGGACCCGCTCGCCACCGATCAGGCGCCCGTGCATCTCGCGGTAGACCTCCCCGAGCACGCCGCGCGTATCGCCGGAGGACGGGAGGGGAAAGTGCACGCTGGCCATCGACCGCTCCTCGTAGGCCTGGAGGTTGTGGGAGGAGGGCAGGAGCGAGATCACCCTCGTGAATCCCTGGACCTGCAGCCAGATGATCTCCTCCTGGCGCCGGACCTTCCGGTGGTTGGGGGCGAAGCCGCCCGGACGCTCGCTCATGGCCAGGCGGTCCTTGATCACCCAGGTGAAGTTGCGGGGGGGGATCCCCGCCGCCCACTTGCCCTTCACGCTCCCACCTCCGACTGATCCGCCCCCACCGTCGCCTCGAAACCCACCCGGCCCACCAGCACGGCAGCCTGGACGGTGGCGGCGACATCGTGGACCCGGACCATCCCGGCCCCCTGGGTCATGGCCCAGGTGGCGGTGGACAACGAGCCCGGCAGCCGCTGGTCGACCGGCACCGGGGCACGGTCGCCCGGTGACGTCAACGAGGCGAGGAAGCTCTTGCGGCTGGTCCCGACCACGACCGGATAGCCGGTGGCCACCAGGCGGTCCAACGATGCCAGCAGGGCCAGGTTGTGGCCGACGGACTTGCCGAAGCCGATGCCCGGATCGATCCACACCTCCGCCACCCCCGCCTCTTCCGCCCGGGTGGCCCGTTCGACCAGCAGGGCGGAGACCTCCCCGACCACGTCCTCGTAGTGCGGGTCCTGTTGCATGGTCGCCGGCGTCCCCTTCCGGTGCATGGCCACCCACCCCACCCCGTGACGGGCGGCAACCGGCCACAAGGACGCCGAGACGTCGTTGATCAGGGAAGCCCCGGCACCGACGGCGGCCTCGGCCACGACCTCCTTGGTGGTGTCGATCGACACCCGGACCTCGCCGGCCAGCGCTTCGATGACCGGGATCACCCGTCGGAGCTCCTCGTCGGCGGAGACCGGTTCGGCGCCGGGCCGGGTCGACTCGCCCCCCACGTCGACGATGTCGGCCCCCTCTCCCACCATCTCACGGCCTTTCATGACGGCCTGTCCACTTTCGAACCATCTCCCGCCATCCGAGAACGAGTCGGGCGTGACGTTGAGGATCCCCATCACCAACGGACGGTCCTCACAGGTCGGGCTGGGCATGACGACACAGAGTAAACCAGCCTGCCGGCTTCCGCGCCCGGCTCACGGGTGATTTTCAGCGGCCGCGGACGAACTGCATGGCTTCCATCCTGGTCGCCGCATCGTTGCGGAAGAGACCCCGCACCGCCGACGTGACGGTCGAGGTGCCCGATTTCTTGACCCCCCGCATCGACATGCACAGGTGTTCGGCGTCCACCACCACGAGGACCCCCTGCGGGGCCAGCGCATCCTCGATGGCGTCGGCGATCTCGGTGGTCATCCGTTCCTGGACCTGGAGCCGTTTGGCGAAGCCGTCCACCAGCCGGGCCAGCTTGGACAGCCCGGTGATCCGCCCGTCCTCGCCCGGGATGTAGGCCACATGGGCCTTCCCGATGAACGGGATCAGGTGGTGCTCGCACAGGGAGGCGAAAGGGATGTCGCGCACCATGACCATCTCGTCGTGTTCGGCGGCGAAGGTCACCTCGAGATGGTCGGCCGGGTTCTGGCCGAACCCGGCGAGAACCTCCTCGTACATCCGTGCCACCCGCATCGGCGTCTTGACCAGCCCGTCGCGGGACGGATCCTCGCCCAGGGCGATGAGCAGCTCGGTGATGGCCCGCTCGACGCGGGCGGTGTCGACCGTCACCCGGCGCGCACGGCCCTACGACGAGACGTCGGTGTGGGCGTGGATGGCCCGGAGGTTGCGCAGGCGCTCGTCGACATCAAGGCCATATCCCACCACGAACTCGGCCGGGATGTGAAACCCGACATAGCGGAGGTCGATCTCGGTGCGCTGCTGTCCGTCCTTCACCAGCAGTGCGCACACCTCGAGGCTGGCCGGTTGCCGGGCCAGGAGATAGCGCTGGAGATAGTTGAGGGTCAGGCCACTGTCGACGATGTCCTCGACGACGAGGACATGGCGGTCGGCCAGGTCGACGTCCAGGTCCTTGACGATGCGGACCACCCCTGACGTACGGGTGGCGCTCCCGTAGGAGGACACGGCCATGAAGTCGACCTCGACCGGCAGGGCGATGGCCCGGGACAGGTCGCTCATGAACATGAAGGCTCCCTTGAGCACGCCGACCAGAAGAGGTGGTCGCCCCTGGTAGTCGGCGGTGATCCGCTCCCCGAGCTCGACGATCCGGGCCTGGAGGTCACCTTCGGAGACGATGACCCGGCCGACGTCTGCACCGCACTCGAGAGGGTCGGGCCGGACGCGCCCCCGGGGGGCCGCCTCATCGCCGTGCGCGGTCACCGGCCCGACTGTATCGGAGCAGCGTGGCCGGCAGCCCGGGGCCCCGCGGGCCGAGGGTCGGCCGACAGGCGCCCGTGGCTGCGCCGCACCGTTCGCCCGTCGGGCACCTGGGTCGCCCGGCGGTTCTTCCTCGCCACCTCGAGCACGCGCTCGACGGCGTCGAGCGGGGGCGGGTAGGGGCCTTGGCCGGTCAGCCAGCGGCGGACACTCCTGCGCCCCACGGCCACCGGTGCCGCGGCGAGGGCGGCAGCCGCCTCGGGATCCACGAGCGAGGCCACCGCGTCGAGAATGTCGGCATCACCGCCCAGCACGGCGGCCTGGCGGGCCAGGACGGGCACGACGTCACGTCCGGCGATGGCCGAGCACAGGGGGAGCAGCTCGTGACGGACCCGGTTGCGGACGAAGCGGGGATCGTCGTTGGACGGGTCGTGGACCGGGTCCAGGCCGAGGAGCTCGCACAGGGCCACCGTCTCCGAGCGACGCAGCCCGAGTAGGGGATGCCCGGCGCCGGTCCGCATGGCGGCCAGGCCGCTGACGCCGGCACCGCGCAGCAGATTGGCCAGCACCGTCTCGGCCTGGTCGTCGGCCGTGTGCCCGGTGGCGGCATCGGGGCCGAGGACCTCCCGGCGGGCGGCCCGGGCCCGGGCCTCCAGGTTGGGGCCCTCGCCCACCGTCACCCGTTCCGGGCGGAACGCGGCGCCGAACCTCCGGGCCGCCTCGGCCACGACGCCGGCCTCGGCCGCGGAGCCGGATCTGAGGCCGTGGTCGACGTGCACCGCGGTCACCCGGCACCCGGAGGCGACGGCCAGGACCAGCAGGGACAGCGAGTCGGCCCCGCCCGAGACCGCGCACACCAGGGGGGATCCCGGATCCGGGAACGTGCACCGTTCGAGAAGGGCCCCGATCAGGGAGTCGGCGGCGGAGTCAGCCGGACAGGGCGGTCGTGGCACCGACACGCGAGATCCATTCCGACGGGTTGCGGATCTCGACCAGCGAGGGGAGCCATTCCGGACCCCGCCAGGCCCGGTCGAGGAGCTCGGGACCGCCGGACCCCTCGACGGCGGCGATGAACCGCTCGCCCTCCTCGTACTGGCGGAGCTTGGCCTCGATGCCGATGAGCTGCTGGAGCAGGCGGGCGGGACCCCGGGTCTGCTTGCGCCGCTGCCGCAGCACCTCGGAGAACTTGGCCGCACTGGGAATGGCCGCGGCGCCGGCCCGGTCCATCGTCACGTCGCCGTGCCCCTCCAGCAGGCTCATCAGCGCCTGGATCCGGTGCAACCCCTCCAGCTGCTCGGGTGTGGCCACCAGGCCGAGGGCGCCGTTGTCGCGCAGCGGATTGCGCCCGGCCCGGATCTCCTCGGTCATCCGGCGCAGGGCCTCGGCGAATCGCGACGGATCCGGCTCGAGCGAACCGATCCCCTCCTCGACCAGCGAGACGAAGTAATCACGCATCCAGGGGATGGCCGTGAACTGACACCGGTGGGTCACCTCGTGGAGGGCCAGCCACAGCCGGAACTGCCGGGGCTCGAACCCGTGCAGCTGCTCGAGCGCCACCACGTTGGGCCCGACGAAGTACACGAGATCCTGATCCTCGACCGCGTCCTCGGTGAGCAGCAGGTCGTACTGGCCGAGGACCCTGGTGGACAGCCAGCCCAGCACGAGGCCCATCTGGGTGCCGGTGGCCACACGCCCCGCGCTGGCCAGCGGGCCGGCCAGCCGCCTGGTCAGCTCGTTGGTGGCCACCACCCGGGCGGGGTCCAACCTCTCGAGGTGGGGCCCCACGAGGCGCTGGAAGCTGGAGACGTTGGCGTGCACCCATCCGGCGCGGTCGGTGACCCGCGCCCGGGCGGGACCGGACGACGACCGGAGCCCGGTGGACGCCGCCACCAGCTCCTCGGCCTGGGCGGTGAGCTCCTCGAAGTCGGCCTGGAGGAGGTCGGGCCGGTACGGGGCGGGCAGGCGGCTGCGGCTCCCGACCCACCCGGCCACCCGTTCGGCGGTGTCCCAGGCCACTGCCCCGGCGCTGTCGGCGTCCCCATCGGATTCGGTCATCGGTGACCAGTGTAGGGACCGGGGCATCCGGGCGGCGGGCAGCCCCGGATCGGCCGGCGGATCGCCTAGTTGGCCTGGCGGATGTTCTCGTTCTGCAAGGCCTGGGCCACCCGCTCGATGAGGGCATCGGGCACGTGGTCCTTGCACCGGTTGGCGATGACCTTGCGCAGCTCGGCCTCGAACCCGTAGGCCCCGACGCAGGGACCGCAGAGATCCAGATGGCGGGTGATCTCCACCCTTCTCTGCTCGGTGAGCTCACCGTCGAGGTAGAAATACAGGCGCTCGATGGTCTCGTCGCAACCGACGAAGCCCGCCACACCCCCCTCGTCGTGACCCGATACGGCTGCCGGATCGCCCGGTACGTCCCGATCTCCCACTGGTGGCGCTCTCCTACCTTGCCTTGTCCCCTGCTCCGACGAGGCCCCGTGTACTTCCACGATCGACCAACGCCTTCTGCAGCGCTTTTCTTCCGCGATGGATCCTGCTCATCACGGTTCCGATGGGCACATCGGTGATCTCGGCGATCTCTTTGTACGAGAACCCCTCGACGTCGGCCAGGAGGACGGCCATCCGGAACGTGTCCGGGAGGGCCTCGATGGCCTCTTTCACATCGGTGTCGGTGAACCGGTCGAGGGCCTCGTCCTCGGCACTGCGGCCCAGGCCCGCGCTCTGATCGCCGGCCAGGTGACGGTAGAGGTACAGGTCCTCGACGTCCTCGACGTCGGCGATCTCGGGCCGACGCTTCTTGGCCCGGTAGGTGTTGATGTAGGTATTGGTCAGGATCCGGTAGAGCCACGCCTTGAGGTTGGTGCCCAGCTCGAAGCTGGCAAAGGCCCGGTAGGCCTTCAGAAAGGTCTCCTGCACCAGGTCTTCGGCGTCAGCCGGGTTGCGGGTCATGCGGAGCGCGGCCGTGTACAGCGCGGGCATGTACTCCATTGCGAGGTCGGAGAACACCGCCTGATCGGCCATGCAAGAACCCTACAAGGACTCGGGCGGATCCGACACCCGCCCGCGTCGGCCGAGGCACCGTCCCTGGCCCGTCCTCAGGTGCAAGAGGAAAGGGCCGGCGATCGGTTCTCCTCAGGCCGCGTGCACCGGAATTCGGGCGTAACCGGCCACGTTGGCCATCTGGACGCGTCGCGAACCACCCTCGTCGACGGTGAAGTCGGGCCAGCGACGGATCATCTCCTCCAGTGCCACCCGGCTCTCCATTCTGGCCAGGGCCGCCCCCAGGCAGGTGTGGATCCCGAAGCCGAAGCCGAGGGAGTGTCCCGAGACACGGGTGATGTCGAACCGGTCCGGGTCGGGATACTCGCGCTCGTCGTGGGTGGCCGCGCCGGTCAGGAGCAGCACCGGGAACCCGGCCGGGATGGTCGTCCCGTGCCACTCGGAGGGCTGGACCGAGTAGCGGCCCTGGTACTGGGAGGGAGGCCAGAACCTGAGGATCTCCTCGACCGCCCCGGGGGCCAGGCCGGGGTCGTCGACCATGGCCTTCCACTGGTCGCGGTCACGCGAGAAGAGCACGAAGGCGTTCCCCACCAGCTTGGTCACCGTCTCGGCGCCGGCGCCCCCGAGCAGCGCCGCGAACCCGGCGATCTCATCGTCGGCCAGCGCGGTGGTGGTCCCGTCCTCGCGCTCCATGGTGGCCTGGGTGAGCTGGCTCAGCATGTCGTCGCCCGGATCGGAGCGCTTCGCGCGGGCCAGGCCCTGGAAGTAGACCACCGCCTCGAGCATGGCCTCCTGCCCTTCGCGGGAGGGCCCGGGCTCGCCGGGCTCGCGCGCCAGGGTGAGGTCGATCCAGTGCCGGATCTTCTGCCTGTCGGCCGGAGGCACCCCCAGCATCCGCGAGATGATCTCGACGGGGAAGGGGGCGGCGAAGTCCTCCACCGCGTCGAAGGAAGGCCGGCCGTCGATCTGGTCGGCGAAACCGCTGATGACCTCGGTGACCATCGGCTCGAGGGCCTGGATCGACCGCGGGTGGAACACCTTGCTCACCAGGCCCCGGAGGCGGTGGTGATCCGGCGGGTCCTGCATGATCATCATCCCGAGGCCGCCCATCATGCCCTCGTCGAGCGAGAGGGAGTAGAGGTCGATCCCCCGGGTGCTGGTGAAGGTCCGCCAGTCGTGGCTGGCCGCCAGCACGTCGGCGTGGCGGGCGATGGCCCAGAAGCCGTACTGCTCGTTGAAATGGA
>JBEKIU010000189.1:0-7461 GCA_050011635.1 Acidimicrobiales bacterium | reverse complement strand
CTCTTCGGCATGGGCGGCCATATCGTCACGCCCGAGCAGGCCCCACAGCTGCACGGGGTCATCGACCGCCTGTGCGCGCTGGCCGACATGAAGAAGCCCCGGGTGGCCATCGCCGACACCGATGTCCCGAACGCCTTCGCCACCGGGCGGAGCCCCAACAGTGCGGTGGTGTGTGCCACCTCCGGGCTCATGCGGCGGCTGGACGAGTCCGAGCTAGAAGCCGTGCTCTCCCACGAGCTCTCCCATGTGGCCCACCGAGACGTGGCCGTGATGACCATCGCCAGCTTTTTGGGCATGGTTGCGGGCATGATCACCCGGATCATGCTGTGGACCGGCCTGATGGGCGGCTTCGGCGGTGGGAACCGGGGAAACAACCAGGGGGGCAACGACAACGCCGCCATGGTCGAGTTGATCGTGCTGGCCGTGTCGGTCGTGGTGTACGCCATCAGCTTCTTGCTGACCATGGCCCTCTCCCGTTACCGCGAGCTGGCGGCCGACCGGTCCGGAGCCCTCCTCACCGGACGGCCGTCGGCGCTGGCCTCGGCCCTGGTCAAGGTGACCGGTGAGATGTCCCGGATCCCGACCCGCGACCTCCGTGCATCGGAGAGCTTCAATGCGTTCTTCTTCACCCCGGCCATCGCCAAGAGCGGGGTCAGCCTCTCCACCATCTTCTCGACCCATCCCTCCCTGGACAAGCGGCTCGCCCAGCTGGCCAGCATCGAGGCCGAGTTGGGCCGGCCCTCGTGATCGGGACAGGATCCGGAGCCCGGTCGGCAAACGGACCCGCCTCGGCTGCGCGGGATAGCTGATGGGACTACTCAACACCATCCTCGGGCGGACGAAGCCCGTCCAGTCCGACCTCGACGCGCTCTTCGCCCTGCCGTCGGCATCGATCACGCTCCAGAGCGCGGCCGACCTGTCCTGTTCGGGACACGCCGGTGTGTGCTTCAAACCTCCATCGGGGCAAGGATTCGAGGACATGCAGGCCGAAGTGGTCAAGCTGCTCGACATGGACGGATCCGTTGGGCTCAAGAAGACCGAGGACGGGTACGGCTACCACTGGCTGGTCGTCGAGAACCCCGATATCGAGGCCCTGGTCACCCAGATCCACATGGTCAACTCCTCCCTGGCCGACTCCGGATGGGGTCCCCAACTGCTCTGCTCGGTCTTCGGCATCGCACATCTTCCGGGCTCGGACCCCGGCTCCGGATTGGACGCCGGTTCCGAGGCGGATCTGACCACCGCGCCGGATCTGACCACCGCGCCGGATCTGACCACCGCGCCGGATCCCATGCCCGAGGCCACCGCCGGACCCGGCCATGTGCTGCCGTCCACCGCCTACCTCGTCTACCTGTTCAAACGCGGGACCTTCTATCCCTTCGTGCCCAGTGGCCACGAGCAACGGGACACCGAGCAGGAACTGAAGTTGAAGAGCCTGGTGGCCGACGACTTGAGCGTCGAGCCCGACCTCGACCGATGGTTCCCGCTGTGGGACCTGCCCGTCGGATAGCCCCGGCTCGTCTGGCTCAGCTCGCCCCGGAGGTGCCCGTGGTAACGCCGTCGATGGCCCGGGCCAGATCGATGTCCAGCCGGGTGATCCCCCCGGAGTCGTGGGTGACCAGGGCCAACGTGACCCGGTCGTAACGGATGTCGATGTCGGGATGGTGATTCACCTCTTCGGCCAGTTGCCCGACCGCAGAGACGAATGCCAGCGCCCCCACGAAGCCGCTGCAGGGCACCATCTTGACCAGCTTTCCGCCCATCAGCTCCCATCGAGGACCATCGGGCGCAGCCAACGCGGCCTGGATCTCTCCATCGCCGAGGACGGGCTGTTTCATCGGGCCGCCTCCTTTCCGTATCGAGAGCTCGAATCCCGCGTCACGCAACGCTCATCATGCACACCAGGGCCGCACTAGGCGGATGCTCCCACCGGAGCGGACGGTGTGAACACGACGGGCATGGATTCATAACCGGAAACGAAGTTGGCCGCCCGCTTGGGCGGTTCGATGTCCTCGGCCAGGGCGAGATCCGGCAGGCGGTCGAACAGGCGGTCGAACATCACCGTCAGCTCCATCCGCGCCAACCGGTTACCCAGGCAGAAGTGGGAGCCGAATCCGAACGCCATGTGGTCGTTTGGGCTCCGGGTGATGTCGAATTCCTCGGGCCGGTCGAACACCCGGTCGTCTCGATTGGCCGAGGGGTAGAGCAGCAGGAGCTTCTGACCCTTGCGCAGGGTCTCTCCGCCGAGCTCGACGTCCCTGGTCATCTGCCGGGCCATGTTCTTGATGGGCGACACCCACCGCAGCATTTCCTCCACCGCTCCGGGCAGCAGTGACCGGTCTGCGGCCAGCTTGCGAAGCTGGTCGGGGTGACGCAGCAGCTCGAACATGCCGCCACTGATCACATGGCGGGTCGTCTCATCACCTCCGATGAGGATCAGCAGCGATTCGTAGATGATCGACGACTCGTCCAGCTTGTCCCCTTCGATCTCGGCGTGCACGAGGGTCCCGATCAGGTCGGCCGACTGATTGTCACGCTTGCGCTGTTCGGCAACCGCGGTGATGTACACCGCGTACTCCATGGCCGCCTCCGTCGCCTTGTCCATGGCCCCGGGGTCTGGTGAGCCCAACGCCTTCAGCATGTCATCGGACCACCGCAGGAGGTCGTCCCTGTCCTCGGGCGCCACACCCAGCATGTTGCCGATCACGATCATCGGCAACGGGGCCGCGATGTCGCGGACGAAATCGGCGGAGCCGGCCTCACAGACCCGATCGATGATCGCGTCGCAGACGGCTCGAATTCCGTCCTCGCTCTCCCGGATGCGCCGCGGCGTGAAACCCTCACTGACCAGACGGCGCCTGCGCACATGCTCTGGGGCGTCGGTGTCGATCATCATGGGCAGCGCGTCGCTGTCGGGCCGGATGCCGCCCGCATTGGAGAAGGTGTCGGGATCCTTCGAGATCTCCTTGACGTCGGCGTACCGGGTGATGCCCCACACCCCCCCGGGCTCGTCGAAGTACACCGGTGCGTTCTCGCGCATCCAGGCGAAGGCCGGGAATGGGTCGCCTCCGTAGAACGTGCCGTCTGTCAGTCCGATGGTCAGATGGTCGGGTGGGGTGGTCATGGAGCTCCCTCGGATGTGTCGCGGCTACACACGTCGGTGCCGTGCTCGAGACCGGTGCCTGGTAGCGGCGGCAACCGGCTCTGGCCCTCTGCAGGTCGTGCCCGGAGTATATGGCCGTGCCTAGCCCCGGGTCGTGAATCGCATCGGCACGTGCCAGACGCCCGCGTGCTTGTTGGTGCGCACCCTCTCGACGGGTCCGGCCAGCTCGAAGTCGTCGAGTCGGTCGAGCACCTCATCGAGGATCACCCGGATCTCCAGACGAGCAAGGTTGGCCCCCATGCAGAAGTGGGTCCGATGCCCGAAGGTCAGGTGCGGATTCGGGTCCCGGCGGATATCGAACCGGAACGGATCCACGAACACCGATTCGTCGCGGTTGGCCGAGGGCCACCAGAGCGTCACCTTGTCCCCCGCGGCGATCGCGTGGCCGCGCAGCTCGGTGGCTTGCGTTGCCGTGCGTCGGTTGTACAGCGTCGCGCTGGTCCACCGCAGGATCTCCTCGACCGCGGCCGGCATCAACGAACGATCCGAGCGAAGCGATTCGAGCTGGTCGGGATGCTCGATGAGGGCCACCATACCCAGAGCGATCGAGTTGCGGGTCGTCTCGCTCCCCGCCACCACCAGCAGGTTGAAGAACATCAGCAATTCGAGGTCGGTCAACGGGCCGAGATCACCTTGCTCGTCCTCGACCTGGGCGTGGGCGACGATTGAGATGATGTCGTCCGGGGCCGCCTGTTTCTTCTCGGCGATCAGCTTGGCGCCGTAGGAAGCCATGGAAGCTGCGGCCTTGGCAACCTGTTCGCTGCTGTCGCCCAGTTCCCGACCCTCGAAGTCGAGCGTGGCGTTGGACCAGGCCAGCAGATCGTGCCGGTCACCGTCCGGCACCCCCATCAACGCCGCCACGGCCTGGAGAGGGAGCTCAACGGCCACGTCGCTCAAGAAATCACAGACTCCCCGGTCGGCGACCGCATCCACGATCCGCCGCGCCCGGGCCCGCAGTTCGACCTCCATCACCGCCAGTGCCCTGGGCGCCACCGCGGGAGTGACCAGCCGTCGGATCCGGTGATGGCGAGGGTCGTCCATCATGTTGAGGAGCACACCCGAGGCGAAGCCGTACGGAAGGTCCTGGATGATCGTGCCCCCGCCATCGGCGCCGGGGGCCCGCTCCGAGGAGTACAAGGAGGCGTCCGCGGCGACGGCCATGATGTCGGCATGGGCGCTGAGTACCCAGAAGCCCACCCCGTCCGGCGTGTGCTGTGTGGGGGCGTGCCACCAGACGGGTGCCTCACGGCGCAGGAACGTGAACACCTCGTCCGGGAAGCCATCGATGAAGAGATCGAGGTCGGTGAGATCAACTCCGTCGAGATCAGCTCCGTCGAGGTTCATCTGCTTCCTCCCCCGATGGTGCAGGCGGGCTCGAGTGTGACGGCATCCACGGCCCGTGCTGGCGGCATCCACGCCGGGACGGTCGCCCATCCCGGTCGGGACGGTCGCTCATCCCGGAACCGGCTCACGAGGGTCAGGGATGGGTCATCGACTCGGGCCGGACCGCCTCGTCAAACTGCTCCCCGGTGAGATAGCCCAGGGCGATCGCCGACTCGCGTAGGGTACTTCCCTCCTTGTGGGCCTTCTTGGCCACTTCGGCCGCCTTGTCGTAGCCGATCAACGGATTGAGCGCCGTGACCAACATGAGGGAATTCTCCAGGTGCTGGCGGATACGCGTCTCGTTCGGTTCCAGACCCTCGACACAGAACCGGGTGAAGGTTGCCGAAGCCTCGCTGATCAACCGCACCGAATGCATCACGTTGTGGATGATCACCGGCTTGGCCACGTTGAGCTCGAGATTGCCCCTCGATCCGGCCATGGCCACGGCGACGTCGTTTCCGTACACCTGGATGCACACCATGATCATGGCTTCGCATTGGGTCGGATTGACCTTGCCCGGCATGATCGAGGACCCCGGTTCGTTTTCCGGCAGGTTGAGCTCACCCAACCCGCTCCGGGGACCAGAGCCCAGCCAGCGGATGTCGTCGGCGATCTTGATGAGCGAGGCGGCCAGCGTACGCAGGACCCCGCTGAACATGACCAGGGCGTCGTGGGCGGCCAGCGCTGCGAACTTGTTGGGTGCCGACACGAACGGGAGCCCGGTCAGCTCGGCGATCGCAGCCGCCACCCTGGTCCCGAACTCAGGATGGGTGTTGAGCCCGGTTCCGACCGCGGTCCCACCGGCGGCCAGCTCGTAGAGATCGTCGAGCGCATACTCGATGCGGTGGAGATCCGCGTCGAGCTGGGCCACGTAGCCGGAGAACTCCTGCCCCAGCGTGAGGGGAACGGCGTCCATCAGGTGGGTACGCCCGATCTTGGTGATGCCGGCGAACGCACTGGCCTTGTTGTCCAGGGCATCCCGCAGATGACGCACGGAGGGCAACAGGCGGTGGGTGATCTCCTCGACGGCGGCGATGTGCATGGCCGTGGGAAAGGTGTCGTTTGAGGACTGGGACATGTTGACGTCGTCGTTGGGATGGATCGGCACCTTCGATCCCATCACCCCGCCGGCCAGCTCGATGGCCCGGTTGGCGATCACCTCGTTGGCGTTCATGTTGCTCTGGGTGCCGCTGCCGGTCTGCCAGACGCTCAGCGGGAACTGGTCGTTCAACTTTCCCTCTGCCACCTCGCGTGCAGCCGAAATGATCAATGTCGCCTTGTCCGCCGCCATCTTGCCCAGATCCGCGTTGACCTGGGCCGATGCCTCCTTCAAGATCCCGATGGCGCGGATCAGCGGCTCGGGCATCCGGTCGTCGCCGATCGGGAAATGCTCCAGGGAACGAGCCGTCTGAGCGCCCCAGTAGCGGTCGGCGGGGACCTCGATCGCCCCCATGCTGTCGGACTCCGTGCGGGTCTCGATGGTCATGGTCGGTTCCTTTCGGCTCGGATCTCGAAGTGAATCCCTCAAAGGCGCGCGGTGACCCTAGCCCGAGCGCGGACGGCGAGATGTGCTGGTCGTGCTGGTCGTGCTGGTCGTGCGGGTCGTGCTGGTTTTGCCGGTCTCGGAGGTTTTGGGGGTTTTGCGGGTCGTGCTCGTTTTGGGGGTTTTGGAGGTCTTGGGGGTTGTGCGGGTTTTGGGGGTCTTGGAGGTCTTGGTGGTCTTGCGGGTCTTGGTGGTCTTGCGGGTCTGCGCTCCCTCCGATCCCGCCGCGACACGGGAGCGCATGCTCAGTCCGTGCTCCCATACCTTTCGGGCCTTGGCCACATCTTGGGCCCTGGGTCCGTCGCCGGCTCCCGGGACCTCCAGGATCGCCGACAATCCCTGGAGGTCAGGGTGACCCAGCAGAGCCGAGAGACCGTCCGCGCCGATGGTCCCTTTCCCGATGTTCTCGTGCCGGTCCCTGTTGGCGCCAAAGTCAACCTTCGAATCGTTCAGGTGCAGGCAACGAAGACGCCCGAGTCCGACCGTCCGCTTCACCAGCTTCAGCAAGGCGTCAGCATCGGCGATGGTGGCGAACGGGATTCCCGATGCCCACAGGTGCTGGGTATCGAGACAGACGCCCAGCCGCTCGTCCCCGCCGGCGCCATCAATGACCTCCGCCAGCTCCTCGAACGATCGGCCCACGGTGTCGCCTGCTCCAGCAGCATTCTCCAACAGGATCGGACAGGAGGCCGAAGTCTCGCCTAGCGAGTCGAGCGCCCCGATCAGCGCCCTGACCACAGCAGGAAGCATCGCCTCGAAGCCACTCCCCCGATGGCTCCCAATATGGAGAACCAACCCATCGGCTCCGATTCCATCGGCCGTGGCCAGGTTGGCGTTGAGGCACGCTCGCGACCGCGAGGCCAACTCCGCATCGGGGGAGGCAAGGTTGATGAGATAGGTGGCATGACAGAACGTGGACAGGACTGTGGGATTTTCCGACTGCGCGATTCGATAATCCGCCAGGACCTCCGGGCCGTACTGCGACGGCTTCCACATCCGTGGACTCTGCGTGAAGATCTGGACGACCTCCGCCCCGATGTCGGCTCCGTGGTTCAAAGCAGAAACCAAGCCCTTACCTGCTCTTACATGGGCACCGATACGCATGCGGGCACCGTAGCAGCGCGAAATCGACCGGGGTCAGCCCTGTTCTGCGGCTCTCTTTGCACGGCCGATCCCCCCTCTCACGGTCCGGGTCCGGTGGTGATCCGGCCGTGATTCGGCTCGGTCCCCTGCCCCTGCCCCGGTCCGATCGTCACACCCCCCTGGAAACATCTGTCCATGACTTCGGTGGCCGGTTCGGTGAAGGAAAAGGAGGCGGGTGCCGGTGCTGCCGGTGCCGGTGCTGCCGGTGCCGCTGCCGGTGCCGCCGTTG
>JBEKIU010000188.1:0-7585 GCA_050011635.1 Acidimicrobiales bacterium | reverse complement strand
CGCTTCCGCCGCGTCAGGATCGGACACATAGTCGATGACGATCGAGGCCCCTTCAGCGGCCAACCCCAGCACGACAGCTTTTCCGATACCGGTATTTCCACCTGTGACGATGGCCACCTTGCCCTTCAGCGTCACGCCAGCTCCCATTCCTCCATCAGATTCCTGGCCTGTCCAGGGTCATGGCCGCATCCTACGCGGACCTGTCTGTGGTCCGCAGGTGGGCAGATCCACCGCCCGCCAGCCCCGCTCTCGTCAGACCGGGGCTGGCGGTAGGCCGATCGGATTTGGAAAGGGGATCTCACCTGAGGCGAGAACGGCGGCGGCCACCGATCGCAGTCCGGCTTCGAGAGTTTCGAGCTCCTGCCGGGTGAGGGTGGTGAGCGGGGGGGCGGCGAGCTCGTCGGTCAGCTCCTCGATCGATCGCCGCAGCTCGGCTCCGGCCGCCGAGATGCGATCTCCCTCCATCAGGCCACGGGTATCGAGCCGGTGCCGTGCGTCCTCCCATTCATCGCTCGACCACCCCCGGCTCTCGCGGAACATCGGGGCCGGGACATCCTCCGACGCGGAGAAGAGGACCAGTGCCTCGCACCCGTCGAGCCCGGCGGCAGTGAGGGCGACCACATGACCGTCTCCGCGGTGCTCCCGGAGGGAGGTGCACCCCTGCCACAGCGCTTCGACGGGCTCATCGGGCTCTTCGAGATCACGATTGGCGCTGAACAGGGTGCGCCCCGATCCATCGGCGCTCTCCACCACCCGGCGGCACAATGGGACCAGCTCGACGGCACGCTCCTCGACGGTCGGAAGGATGCGCCGGAGCGCTGTCGCCGCGGCTGTCCGGCGTGCCCGGAGAATCGCCGGACAGCCGGCGTGCCCCCAGGCCTCGGGGATCGAGCGGCGGACCATGGACTCATGGAAATTGAAGAAGACGGCACTGACCACCGACGGGCCGACCTGGCCCAGCGGCGCAGCACGACCGGCGAAGTAACCCATCCAGAATCGACGTAACCCCACAGCCCGAAAGCCGTCACGGCATTCGGGCGCGAAGTAGGTCACCGCATGGACGGGTTCGAAACCTCGCCACAGGGCTCGGGGCTCCGGATGATCAGGTGGATCCCCCGAACCGGACATCACTCGTCGTCAGAGCGGCCGGGTCCGAGCGCGGCCACCGGCCCTTCGGCACCGGATCCGGGTCCGGGTCCGACAGCAGGAGCGCCATGTTCGGGGCCCTGACCCGGGGTGTCTGATCCCGGCTTCGATCCACGGCCGGCCAGCAGCCCGACCAGGGCGACCAGGGCCAGCGCCACCAGCACGATCACGACCGCGATCCCCGCCGTCGGCTGGTTCCACACCACGAGGAGGAACAGTCCGAGGCCGATCACGCCCCACTGCAGCCCCTTGCGGTGAGCGGCGGCGGCGTCGTGGACGGGACCGCCGGTCATCCACGACGGCTTGCCCCTGTTGCCCAACCATGCCCGCACGTGGGAGTTGCCCACGATCACGGTGACGACGGCGATCACCGCGGCCACGACGAAGATGGTGCGGACGGTGTCGAGCAGTGAGGCGCTCACCGCATCGATGACCGCCTCATTCGCCGGCTTGGACTGGGACGGGCTCAGGGAGGAGAGGTAGTGGGCACGCCCGACCGACGCGACCACCAGTACGGCAGCCATGGAGACGGCGAGCCCCGTGGCCGCACGCACCAGGCCCCGCCGTCGGTTGCGGGTCAGAACGATCCCGCCGGCAAAGAGCAGCAAGGTGACGATGGGAAGAAGGATGTAGACCCGGTTGAGGAATCGGGTGAGCCCCTGTATCCGGACAAGCTGGCTGGACTGGAACAGGGTGAGCGTGGGCGCGCTGGCAGTTGACACCTTGTCGAACAGCGTGATCCCCTTCTTCCTGAGTGCCTGTTTCGCAGTGTCCTCGATGTGGGCCAGGTTCACCGTGACCTTGCCGTCACTCGATTGAAGCGCACCCTCCCCCGATCCGGTCAACAGCGCGACCACCTGTTTGTGCGCTCTCCGATTCGCTTCGACCCAGAGCTTTTGGAATGCGGGGGATTCGACGAGCCTGAGGGTGACGTCATTCGTCGCAGTCTGGACGGCTGTTGCTATCGGGGTAGCCAAAGATTCGGCCCGGCGAGGCAGCGCGCGCTTGACCTTCTTCTCCACATTGACCTTGGTGACGAGCTCGTCGGTGACCCTCCTCGCCACCGCTGACTGGATAGCCGGGTTGCCGGCCAACGGAGTCACGGTGCTCACATAGGTGTCGGTGTTCAGCACCTCGTTGCGTACGAACACCACGAACACCGACAGCACGGCCAAGACGCAGGCCACAACGATGAGCACCCATGAGACGATGCTCTTCCGACGACGTCTCCATCGCTCGGATCGGCCAACGCCCTCAGCCCGACGGAGCCTCTCGTTCTCCTCGCGCAGCTCCTCGAGGGTGCCTCTGAGCGCAGAAGCCTCGGGATCGTCGGGAACCACGCCGACACTGTACCGGCGTGTCGACTCGTCGGACGTCACCCCGCCGTAGGAGCGAAGCTCGGCCTGAAGACCAGTTATCGGCAGGAGGGACGCACATGACCCGGCCGCTGGCGGGCGCCTCCGCAGACCACACCGAGAGGTAGATGTTGCGCAGAAACGGAGACGACCGCCCCACGTGCGATACGCACCGTGGAGCGGTCGTCAACCGCAGCTACACCCCTCGGCCGGTCCGAGCCGGCCGTCTACGATCAGCTGAGCAGTTTGGCCTTCTGCGCTTCGAACTCGGCGTCGGTAATCACGCCTTTCGCTTTGAGGTCGGCCAATTTTGCCAACTCATCGACGCTGCTACCGCCGGAACTACCGGCCGCCTGCTTGACGTACTCGTCGAACGCCTTCTGTTGCTGGGCCGCCTGGGCCGCAGCACGTTCGTGCATGCTTCCGCCGCGGGCGATGAGATAGATGAGCACGCCGAGGTACGGAATGATGATCACGAAGATCACCCACAGCGCCTTGGCCAGTCCGCCCATGTCGTGGCTGCGAAAGATGTCGCTGAAGACGACGATCAGGAGCCAGATCCACAAGAAGAAGAGGAAGAACTCCAGCATCGTCCAGAAGATGTTCAGTAATGGATAGTTGTACGCAAGCATGTGCTGCTCCTTGGTTGGGGACGGTCTGAACCATACTTTGCCGCACTGACCAGCACGTGTTTTCCGCGTTCGTGACGCCGGCAAGCCGCCCCGAGCCTGCGGCGCGGTCATCCCTCGGGCCCACCGGAACCCCCTCGGCCCCCGGAAACCACCTAATGTCATCTGACGAAGATCGGACGACGGGAGGAGAACGGTGAACTTCGTTGGCGACATCGAATCTGTCGCCGTCACCTTGACGACAAGGCTGTCGGTGTGGGCGTGGGTGACGACCGTGGCGCCGGCCCGCACGATGTCGGACCGACCAGCGTGACCGCATCCGGCCCACCGGCCGAGCCGACGGCGGCACCCGGCCCGCCAGCGCAACCCGGCCCGACGACGGCCCAACCCGACCCGACGGCGACCCAATCCGACCCGACGGCGGCACCCGGCCCGCCGGCGGCCCCACCCGACCCGACAGCCATGCTCAGGACGAAGGGGTATGTCCGGCTGCTCGTTCTGGCTGCGCTCATCGGGGTCCCCGTCTCGGCGGTGGCCTACGGCTTCCTCAAACTCGTCGGCCTGCTGCAGGAGTGGTTCTTCACCTCGTTGCCCAAGGAGTTCGGCTTCGCCGGCACACCGGTGTGGTGGCCGCTGCCGCTTCTGGCCATAGCCGGCGTCCTCGTCGGCGCCACCATCAAGTATCTGCCGGGAACGGCAGGACACATCCCGGCCGAGGGGTTCAAGACCGGTGGAGGCGCGCCCTCCGGGGCCGAGCTTCCCGGCGTGGCGATCGCTGCGCTGGCCACGTTGAGCCTCGGCGTCGTCCTCGGACCGGAAGCACCGCTGATCGCCATCGGCGGTGCATTGGGACTCCTCTCGGTCCAACTGGCCCAGCGCGACGCCCCCCCGGCGGCGGCGATCGTCATGGCGTCGGCCGGCAGCTTCGCAGCCATCAGCACCCTCTTCGGCTCCCCCATCCTCGGAGCCTTCCTGCTGATGGAAGCGGCCGGCATCGGCGGACCCCTCCTCGAGCTGGTCCTGGTGCCGGGATTGCTGGCGGCAGGAGTGGGCACGCTCATCTTCGTCGGTCTGAACTCGCTGACCGGCTTCGGAACGTTCTCGCTGGCCATCCCCGGCCTCCCCCCGTTCCACCACCTGACCGGAGCCCTGTTCTGCTGGGCGATCGTCTTCGGCCTTGTGGCATCTCTGCTCGGAACCGGCATTCGGCTCATCGGGCTCGGGCTCCTGCCCCGGGTCGAACCGAGAAAGATCCTGTTCACACCCGTCGTCGGCCTCGGGATCGCCGGCCTGGCCATCGCCTTCGCCGAGATTTCGGGACGAGGTTTTTCCGTCGTCCTCTTCTCGGGCCAATCCGCACTGCCCGGTCTGGTGCAGCACGCCGCCGGCTGGACCGTCGGAGCGTTGGTACTGCTCGTCGTCTGCAAAGGGCTGGCCTACGGGCTCTCGCTCTCGAGCTTTCGAGGTGGACCGGTCTTCCCGTCGATGTTCATCGGGGCCGCGGCCGGCATCGCCGCGTCCCACCTGCCCGGTATGTCCCTGGTGCCGGGAGTGGCCATGGGCATCGGCGCCATGTGCACGGTCATGCTCAAGCTGCCGATGACCGCCACCCTGCTGGCCACGCTGTTGCTGTTCAGTGACGGTATCGAGGTCATCCCGGTGGTCATCGTGGCCGTAGTGGTGGCCTACGCCACCACGGCCTGGCTTCCTCAGACCCCAGCCGAGCTCCGGACGGCGCTGCGCTCCTCGGCCGACGGCGGCTCGCCGGCTGTGGCGAATGAGAATGCGGGAACGGGGGCGGGCACTGGAACGGGGGTGGGCACGACACCGACGCCGACAGGGCCGGCGGCCGATGGGTGAGACGACCACTCCCCCAGCGTCGACCTGATCCTGATGTGATGGCCGCGCTCGAACAGACATGGGCTACTGGCCACTCAACCGGGCCCAGGCCATGATCGTCCTCCGTGTCGTCTCCACCGTGTTCGGTTTCGTGCTGGTGGGAGCCGTCCTGATCTCGGCGCTGGAGACGGTCGTGCTGCCCCGGGACGGATTCACTCGGCTCACCCGGTTCGTCTTCGCGGTGGCCGATCGCGTCCTCATCCACCGGTGGCGCAACCAGGAGCGGGAGGCGAATCTCCGGGCCCTCTATGCACCAATCGCCCTCATCACCCTCCCGCTGGTGTGGATGATCTCGGTGACCATCGGGTTCACGTTCGTCTTCTGGGGGATCAAGACCGGAACCGCCCAACGCGCCTTCGAGGTCAGTGGATCATCCCTGTTCACACTCGGCTTCGCCGAACCACAGGGCACGACCCGGATCTGGCTGACCTTCATCGAGGCGACGATCGGACTCGGACTGGTGGCCCTCCTGATCAGCTACCTGCCCACCATCTACTCGGCCCACCACGAGCGGGAGAAGGGCATGATCGTGCTGCGCCCCTTTGCCGGCACTCCGCCCTCTCCGATCGACCTGCTGGTCAACCTCCACCGCCTGGGCAGCCTGGACAGTCCGGATCTGTGGCGGACGACGGCCAGCTGGCTGCTCGAGCTCGACCAGACCCACACCGCCTTCCCCGCCCTCTGCTACTTCCCCGAGTCGTCGACCGACCAGTCGTGGGTGGCCTCGGTGGGCAGCGTGCTCGATGCCGCAGCACTGTACCTGTCGACGATGGACCTGGTCGCCACGGAGGGCGTCGCCGACACGCTCAAGGGGCCGATGCTGGCGCTGGCCTACGGGATGCCGAGCCTGGTCAGGGTGGGGAGGTCGGCCGGGCTTCCGATCAATCCTCCCGACACGCTGCTCAGGCTCCTCGCCCGTGCCACTGAGGAACCGCCGCCGGTGTCCATCCAGCGCCAGGAGTACCTGGCTGCCCTGGATCGGCTCGACTCGTTCGTGACCGTGCCCCAGACGGAGCGAGAGCAGTGCTGGAGACGGTTTGCCTGGGTTCGCTCCGGTTACGACCAGGCTCTGCGAGGGCTCGCCGGCCTTACCTTGTCACCGGCGGCGGAGTGGACCACCGACCGGCCGGCGCGGGTCGGGCGACCGCGGTTGATCCTGCCCCGCGCCATTCGGGTCGAATGGGAGCTCGACGCACCGACCTGAGGGTGGCCTGGCCCGGTCATCGGTGACCGGTAGGCCGGCTGCCTCGTGACTCCGGCTACAGGTGGCTGAACCCGCCCGCCTCTTCTTTGGTCATCGCCACCGTCACCGGGTGCTTCTCGAAGTGGGCGATCGACGCCCTGAGGTCGTTGAGCAACAGGAAGGAGAGGTCGCGGCTGACTCCCTGGCGAACCAGGATCCGCTGCACCGAGATGTCGGCCACCGAGCCGGTCAGAGGGTAGGCCGGAACCTGCCAGCCCTGGACCCGCATGCGATCGGCGACGTCGTACAGGGTGTAGCCGGGGTCTTCCCCCTCCTTGATCCGCCAGGCCACCGAGGGGATCCCGGTGAGCGGGTTGCCGTCGCACAGCAGCTCGAAAGGCCCGAGCTTCACGATCTCCTCGGCGAGGAACTTGGCCGATTCGTAGCAGGCATCGTGGACATACTGGTAGCCCTTCTTCCCCAGCCGGACGAAGTTGTAGTACTGGGCCACGATCTGGCCCGCCGGCCGCGAGAAGTTGATCTGGAACACCGGCATGTCGCCGCCCAGGTAGGTCACGTGGAAGATGAGGTCGTCGGGAAGGTCCGCCTTGTCCCGCCACAGGACCCACCCGGCCCCGAGGGGGGCCAGACCGAACTTGTGCCCCGAGGTGCTGATCGACTTGACCCGCGGGATCCGGAAGTCCCACACGATGTCGGGCGCGCAGAACGGGGCCAGAAAGGCACCGCTGGCCCCGTCCACGTGGATGTCGATGTCGAGCCCGGTCTCCGCGGCCAGCTTGTCGAGGGCCGAGGCCAGCTCGGCGACCGGCTCATAGGAGCCGGTGTAGGTCACCCCGAAGGTGGGGACCACCATGATGGTGTTCTCGTCCACCCGGGCCAGCATCTGTTCGACGTCCATGCAGTACTTGCCGGGCGACATGGGGATCTCGCGCATCTCGATGTCCCAGTACTTGGCGAACTTGTGCCACACCACCTGGACCGGGCCGCACACCATATTGGGCTTGTCGGTGGGCTTCCCTTCGGCCTGACGCTTGGCCCGCCAGCGCCACTTGGCCGCCATGCCTCCGAGCATGCAGGCCTCGGACGAGCCGATGGCCGAGCACCCCACGGCCTCGAACCCTTCGGGGGCGTTCCACAGGTCGGCCAGCATCTGGACGCACCGACGCTCGATCTCGGCCGTCTGGGGGTACTCGTCCTTGTCGATCATGTTCTTGGGCGAGCACTCGGCCATGAGCTGCTCGGCTTCAGGCTCCATCCACGTCGTCACGAACGTGGCGAGATTGAGACGGGCATTCCCGTCGAGCATCAGCTCGTCGTGGATGATCTGGAAGGCGGTGGCCGGTGCCATGCCC
>JBEKIU010000187.1:0-7642 GCA_050011635.1 Acidimicrobiales bacterium | reverse complement strand
TTGCCGGCGATCCCGGCGAGCTGACCCTGTTCACCGCGGGCCGCCAAGGGGCGGCCAGGGTGGAGATGAGCGGCGACCCCCGGCTCGCCGACCAACTTCGTTCGGCCTCGCTCGGCATCTAGGTCCAGGGGGCCAGAGAGCCGGCGACGTGGCGTCCTAGCTCAGCGGTACGTCGGTCGCCAGCCACAGTTTCGTCCGGCGGTACGCGGCGGTGGCCAGCGAATCGCTCCTGCGGAAATCGAAGGGGCCGGGTGCTGAAGGTTCAGCCGAGGGCACGATCCTGATACTCCCGCCGGCCGCCGCCGCCCGATCGGCGGCCTCTTCGAGTCGTCGTCGGTCGGCCCTCATCATCACCAGGGCGGCCGACGTCATGGCCACGGCCACCGCCCCCCGTGGTGGGCGTGGCGGCCTCGGCGCGGTGGCCGTTGTGATCACGTAGATGTCGTCT
Source organism: Acidimicrobiales bacterium (assembly GCA_050011635.1). Classification (GTDB taxonomy): domain Bacteria; phylum Actinomycetota; class Acidimicrobiia; order Acidimicrobiales; family RAAP-2; genus Bog-756. The sequence continues at coordinate 7,194 of JBEKIU010000187.1, read as the reverse complement.
GCGCCCAGGGTCTGCGCCTGGAGGACGGGGTGGTTCGCCGAAAGGCCGCCGTCGACCAACCAGCGGCCGTCGATCTGCACGGGGGGGAAGAGGCCTGGAACCGCCGAGCTGGCCGCGAGCGCGTCGACCACGTCACCGCACGTCAGGACGACGTCTTCGCCGGTGAGCGCATCCGTGGCCACGACGGCGAACGGCGTGGTGGCCTGCTCGATCCGTCCGATCTCGACCCAGCGCCGGATCAGCTGCCGCAACTGCTGGTCGGAGACCAGGTGGTCACGCGTGCCGAGGAAGCCGGCCAGCGCGGTGAGGGGGTTGAGACGGACCGCTTGGCGGCGGTGCAGCGCCGACCACGCCGCCATGAGGGCGCGGGCGCCGCCGACGCCCGGTCGGGTGGAGAGGAACGCGGCGTTGAGCGCGCCCACCGATGTGCCGACCAGCAGGTCGGGGATGACCCCGGCCTCCGTGAGGGCCACGATCGTCCCCGCTTGCATCGGCCCCAGGTTTCCACCTCCCGACAGGACGAATGCGGTCGTCATCCGTCCGGCCGTGGGCGGAACGGAACCGTGGAGGCGGCTCGGCCGGTGCATCTGAGCCCGAGCCCCTCGAGGTGCACCTCGCTCAGCCGGTCCGGACGGGGCCGCAAACCCCGGCCGTAGACGGCCGGGTCACGAGGGCTCGCCGTCGCTCTGTCCGGAGGTATCGGAATCAGCGGGGGCAGGCTCTGGCGCGCTCAGGAGTTTCGAAAGCGAGAAGGCAGCCAGGGCGACCCCGCCGACGACGGCGATCCGGGTCAACGACTTGGGCAAGCGGGGGCCCAGTCGCAGGCGGCCCGAGCCGGAACTGATCAGCGCGACGGCCAGGGCGAGATTGGTGAGTGGGAGCTCGAAGCCCCCGTTCTGCGAGAGCGGTCCCTGCTTGCGATGGACCGTCGAGGCCACGACCATGGTTCCGGCGATGGCCAGCGGACCCAGGGGATCGGCGATACCGGTCGCGGTCAGAATCCCACCGCCGAGCTCGCTGATGCCGGCCAGTGCCGCCAGGGGCTTGCCCGGACGCATGCCCATTGACTCGAATCCCGCTGCGGTGGCATCGAGACCGTGTCCCCCGAACGAGCCGAACAGCTTCTGGGCGCCGTGAACGGCGAGGTATCCCCCGAACACGGCTCGGGTGAGAAGTAGGCCGGTATGGCGCATCGGGAGTCCTCCTCTCCATCGGCCGGCACTCCCGCTGACGGTTGCCTACGAGAGCTGCCAGCCACTTACGAAACAAAAGTTACTATATCGAAGTAGGCTGGTGCTGTGAAATCTGATGGGGAGGCAGGAGCATGCGAGGCCATGACCCAGGTCTTCGCCCTGCTGGGGAAACGCTGGAACGGTTTGATCATCGTGACCCTCCTGGAGGGCCCGGCTCGTTTTTCCCGCATCGTCCGTTTGGTCCCGGGCGTGAGCGAGCGGATGCTCTCGGAGCGGCTCACCGAGCTCGCGGCGGCCGGCCTCGTCGACCGCGAGGTGGAGGAAGGCCCGCCGGTCAATGTGCAGTACCGGTTGACCGATCGCGGTGAGGCGCTCCGCCCCGCTCTGGCCGAACTGGAACGTTGGGGCCACGAACAGCTCTTGAGCACCCGGACCGATCGGGGCCGTTGACAGCTGCCCACGCGTCCGGCGCGATGATGGGGCGATGGGGAGGACCTACGAGCTCATCGACGAACGGTTGGCCGAGTGGCTCCTCGCCCAGCCGGTCTTCTTCGTGTCCACCGCCCCACTCGACGGTGGGGGTCTCGTCAACTGCTCGCCGAAGGGGAATCGCAACGAGTTCGCCGTACCCGACGGGCGAACCGTCGCCTATCTCGACCAGACCGGAAGCGGGGTCGAGACCATTGCCCACCTGCGGGAGAACGGCCGGATCGTCGTCATGTTCTGCGCCTTCAGCGGTCCGCCCCGCATCGTGCGCCTTCATGGAACGGGACGGACGGTCCCCGCCGGCAGTGCCGAATTCGCCGAGCTGGCCCGGTGGTTCCCAGGGGCGACAGGGGTGGGCGTGCGCTCGATCATCATCGTCGACGTGGGACGCATCGCCGACTCGTGCGGATACGGCGTTCCCCTGATGTCGTTCGAAGGCCACCGACCGACGATGGACCAGTGGTCCTCCCGGAAGGGTCCGGAGGGGATCAGGAACTACTGGGCGGAGCACAACCTGACCAGCATCGACGATCTCGAGGGCCTGCCCTCCGAGTGAGGAGGGCCTGCCCTCCGCCCCGCCTCTGCCTGCCGCGCCGCGCCGCCCTGTTGCCGGCGGCGTGGGCCGGTGTGCGTGCCCCTGGCTGCAGATGGACCCGCCGCCTGTCCCCGGATCAGCCCGGATCCGATCCGTTCAAGTCGGGGGTCGAACTGGTCGAAAGAGAGGGAGCGCCTGCATGAAAGACGGGTAATTTCAATGTCGGACGAGCTGCAATCCCTCTCGTGGGTAGGTACGGAGCCCTGGTCGAAGGGCGTACCCGACCCCGAGGGCGAGGAGGCATCGTCCCGATGGCGGGTGAATCCCACCCACGTGGCCTATCTGATGGGTCCGGCCGCGTTCGTCGTCATCCTCCTCATGATGAGGTTCGATCTGGTGGTCCACGAGTCGGCCTGGCTGTGGCTCGGTCTGTTCATCGCCATCCCCATCGCCAGCCTCGCCGTCGACCAGCTCTACCGGGCCCGTCCTTCGCAGTTCCGGCTCCATTTCCGGGTCGTCGTACAGGTGGCGTCCGTGACCTCGGTCATCTACCTGTCCGGATGGGGCCCGGTTCTCTCCGGCGCCTTTGCCTTTCTCGCCCTCGAAAATGTGGCCCACGGCGGATCGCGCGTGTGGCGGATCACCGCACTGTGGAGCCTGGTGGGCATCGTGGTGGGTCAGACGGCGATCACCGAAGGCTGGGCGCCCTCGATGCTCTCGATCCACCAGGCCAACGCGCTGGCGGTCATGGGAGCCTTCGTGCTGCTCTTCATCATCCGTATGGCCGGTGCCACCATGGAACAAAAGGAGAATGCCGAGGCATCGACCCGATTGAGCGAGGATCGTTTCCGCTCGCTCATCCAGAGCTCGTCCGATGTCACGCTCGTGATGGGAGCAGGCGCCGTGTGCACCTACGTGAGCCCGGCCATCACCCAGCTGTTGGGATTTGAACCCGCCGATCTCATCGGCCGGCGGGCCACCGACTTCGTCCACCCCGACGAACGTGAGCGGATCCGCGACCGGATGGGGTCTCAGCTGCTGGCCGCGGCCGAGACCGCACCCATCCAATTCCGGATGGAACGGGTTGACGGCTCGTGGCGCGACGTGGAAGCGGTCGTCTCGGATCAGTGCGATCGGCCGTCGGTGGGCGGCTATGTGGCCAATATCCGGGACATCACCGAACGCAAGGAGTTCGAGGCACTTCTGGCCCACCGGGCCCTGCACGATCCGCTCACCGGTCTGGCCAACCGCCAGCTGATCCTCGACCGAGCCGAGCAGATGCTGGCCCGAGCTCGGCGGACCTTCGATCCGGTGGCCGCCTACTTCATCGACCTGGACAACTTCAAGGACGCCAACGACTCGCTGGGTCACGAAGCCGGCGACAAGCTGTTGCAGATGGTGGCAGACAGATTCGCCGGTCTATTGCGAGCCAGCGACACGGTGGGCCGACTGGGAGGGGACGAGTTCGTGATCCTCGCCGACGGGAGCTCGATGGCCGCCGGCGCCGAGATGGTCGCCGAACGGATCCGTGAGGTGTTGCGCGAGCCGCTCCTCGTGGATGGGTTCGAGGGTCTGCCCATCTCCATCACGGCCAGTATCGGGATCGCCACCGGCGACCGATCGTCTGCACAGGAGCTGCTCCGCGATGCGGACATCGCGCTCTACCGGGCCAAGGCCGCGGGCAGGGACGGGTGGGTGCTCTTCGAACCGGCGATGCAATCTGCCGCCGTCGATCGGCTCGAGCTGAAGTCGGACCTCGATTCGGCCCTCGCCGGGGATCAGTTCTTCCTTCTCTACCAGCCGATATTCGATCTCGATACCGCCTCGATCCGGGGTGTCGAGGCACTGATCCGCTGGCAGCATCCCACTCGCGGCGTCATCTCCCCGGTCGATTTCATTCCCGTCCTCGAAGACACCGGGATGATCGTCGAGGTCGGCCAGTGGGTCCTGAACACAGCCTGTGCGCAAGCGGCATCGTGGCAGGCGCAGGGCTTCCGGGCAACCATGTCGGTCAACGTGTCCATGCGCCAATTGGAAACCGAGCAACTCATCGGCCACGTGCTCGGTGCGTTGGCCTCGAGCAAGCTCGATCCGCAGTCGCTGGTCATCGAGGTCACCGAGTCGACGCTGATGCGGGATGCCAACGCCACGGTCTCCCGGCTGAAGCGTCTGAAGGACATCGGTGTGCTCATCGCCATCGATGATTTCGGCACCGGCTACTCGTCGTTGGCCTACCTGAGACAGTTTCCTGTCGATGTGCTCAAGATCGACAAGTCGTTCATCGCCGAAATGGATGGGACCCCGAACTCCTCGGCTCTCATCCACACGCTGGTCGAACTGGGCCGGACCCTGGGGCTGGTCACCCTGGCCGAGGGCATCGAGGACCAAGCGCAGCTCGCGGCACTTCGAGACGAGCTGTGCGACCGCGGGCAGGGCTTCATCCTCTCCCGGCCGGTGTCCTCCACCGAGATCGAGGCCCTCCTGTCCGAGTCGGCCAGCGAGCGGGCACTCCATTCGACGACATGGGCACGGAGCTGAACGAGAGGGCGGATCCGGGCTGGCGTCGATCGAGCACGGCGAGGGACGATCCCGACGGAGTCGGGGAGTGGGCCATGATGGTGAGGTGACGGTCCGGGGCCGAGGGCGGGCTGTGCCATCGACCGACGGAGGGCCCTATGGTTTGCCAGTTCGATACCCACGACGTCTTCAACCAGGTTCCCCCGCTCGAGGGTTACGACGTCTTCGAAGCCGATCCGGCCCTGCGTGAGGCGGTCGATCGGGAGGGTGCCGGATGGGCCCGGCCCGATCTGACGACGCTCGGCATCCTGGCCGGCACCGGCGGGGCGCAAGAACTCGGACGGTTGGCCAATGAGAACCGACCGGTACTCCGCACCCATGACAGATACGGGAACCGGATCGACGTCGTCGACTACCACCCCGCCTACCACGAGCTGATGGGCACATCGGTGGCCCACGGCCTGCACGCCGGCCCCTGGGCCGATCCGCGAGACGGTGCCCACGTGGCCCGGGCGGCCAAAGTGATCGTCTGGTACCAGGTCGACGCCGGCCACATCTGTCCGGTCTCGATGACCTATGCGGTGGTGCCCGCGCTCCGTCATCAGCCCGAGGTGGCCCGGAGGTGGGAGCCGATGATCTGTTCTTCCACCTACGACCCGGCCAACCTGCCGGTGTCCGAAAAGGCCGGCGTGACCTGCGGCATGGCCCTCACCGAAAAACAGGGGGGATCGGACGTCAGAGCCAACACGACCCGCGCCGATCCCGTCGGGGACGGCGCTGACGGCATCTATGTGTTGACCGGGCACAAGTGGTTCTGTTCCGCACCGATGTCCGATGCCTTCTTGGTGCTGGCCCAGGCGCCGGGTGGGATCAGTTGCTTTCTCGTCCCCCGCTGGCGGGCCGACGGCACGCGGAACCCACTTCGAATCCAGCGGCTGAAGGACAAGCTGGGTGACCGGTCGAACGCGTCCAGCGAGATCGAGCTGGCCGGTGTCTCTGGTCAGTTGATCGGTGACGAGGGCCGTGGGGTGCGCACCATCATCGAGATGGTCAACCACACCAGGCTCGACTGCATCCTCGGCTCGGCGTCGATCATGCGGCAAGGGGTGGCCCAGGCCACGTGGCACGCCGCCCATCGCACGGCGTTCGGGCGTCTCCTGTCCGAACAGCCCCTGATGGTCAATGTCCTCGCCGACCTGGCCATCGAGTCAGAGGCCGCCACCGTCTCTGCCCTCCGGCTGGCCCGGGCCTTCGATGCCGGCGGCCGCGACGAGCACGAGCTTCTCCTCCAACGCCTGCTGACCCCCATCGTGAAGTACTGGACCTGCAAGCGGGCGCCGCAGCACGCCGCCGAAGCACTCGAGTGCCTGGGAGGGAACGGGTTCGTGGAGGAGTCGGGCCTGCCCCGGCTGTACCGTCAGAGCCCGGTCAACGGCGTGTGGGAAGGCTCGGGCAATGTGATCTGTCTCGATGTGCTCCGGGCGTTGGCTCGCGAGCCCGACACCCTGGAGGCCTACTGGTCCGAGGTCAGTCGGGCGGAGGGCGGCGACTCGCGTCTGGCCCGCGCCGTCGACGATCTCCATGTGGACTTGGCCGATCTCGATGCGCTCGAACCCCGGGCCCGCTCGGTCGTCGAACGGATGGCCTTGGTCTTCCAGGCCTCCCTCCTCGTCCGGTTCGCACCCGGAGCCGTGGCCGAGGCATTCTGCGCCTCTCGCTTCGCGGGCCCCGGGGGCGGCACCTTCGGGACCCTTCCGGTCGGAACCGACGCCGTCACCATCCTGGAGCGACACACCCCGGTGTGAGCCGCGTCCTGCGGTCACGCGGGGTGGCTCCGGACGATCGGGACGTCGGCCAGTGCCTCGTAGGAGGCGTTGCCGGTCCCGAGCGTGGACGCGAAGACGCCCACCCGCGCCACGTCGAAGCGGCCCTCGACGGGCACGCCGGCGAGGTGAGGCGGGCCTCCTCCCCGGCCTCGGGCCCGGGCCAGGGTGACATGGCCGGAGAACCCGGGTTCGTCGTCTTCACCCCACCTGGCGGTGAGGGCACGGACCCGTCCGGCCAAGGCGTCGAGACCGGCGACAGGGACCCGGAGGACGCGTCGACCGGGGAACCATCTCGATTCAGGTCCCAATCGGGCTTCGATGTCACCGGTGTCGAATCTGCCGGCGAGCCCGTGCACCGCATCGGTCACCCCGGTCAGCTCATCCACCTCTCCCAGGAAGCGCAAGGTGATGTGCCACTGTGCCGGGGTCGTCCACCGCACCGCCCGGGCTTCGGGACGGGGCAGCGCCTCCAGGAGCTCGACGATGGGTGCCGGCAGAGCGACGGCGACGAAGAGGCGCACAGGAGAAGTCTGCCCGTGCCTCCGGAGACCCACCGTCTGGGCCCCCGACCACCGGGCCCGGCCGGGTCCAGGAGGCCGCCTACGCTTGGGCACTGCGCAGGGGCGGAGGTCGGCCG
>JBEKIU010000186.1:0-7702 GCA_050011635.1 Acidimicrobiales bacterium | reverse complement strand
CCCGTCTCCGTCCAGGTGAGGTCGACGGGTTTGCCGTCCACGGTGACCTGGCGAAGGTCGGGGTCGAAGACCAGGTCGCCGCAGTGGAGGCGGGCACCGACCGACAGGGCGGGCCGCCGTTGCAGGGCCCGGAGCCGGGCCAGCAATTCCCCGAACTCGAACGGCTTGACGAGATAGTCGTCGGCACCTCCGTTGAGGCCGGTGATCCGATCATTCGTCGAATCACGGGCCGTCAACATCAACACCGGTACCCGCACACCCACCCGACGGGCATGCTCGACGACCTCGAGGCCGCTCAGCCCGGGCATCCGCCAGTCGATGACCGCGACCTCGTAGTCGTAGGTACGGAGGTGGAGATCCGCTGCCTCGCCGTCGGCCACAGCATCCACCACGTATCCGTTCTCGCGGAGGCCACGTTCGAGAACGGAGCGCAGCGCAGCGTCATCCTCGGCGACGAGTACTCTCATCCCGGTCCGACCCGAGTGTCGAGCGAACGTGCCATTGCCTCAACGGTACTGACAAATGATGACGACTTGATGACGACGTCGGGCCATGCGGTCGGCGATGACCGTCACGGTGCTCAACCGGTCGGTAGGCCCGGAGCCTTCCTAGCCGCCCCGCTTGACCAGCGTGAGGGCCAAACGGGGACAGCCGGCGACCGCCCGTCGGGCGTGATCGACCAGGTGAGGGGGTACGCCGTCACCGTCGATGACCGGGAAGCCCCACGGGTCGAGGCGGACGCACTCGGGCAGCAGTTCGGCGCAGATCCCTTTCCCGTCGCAGGCGGTGGGGTCGATGACGAGGTGGAACCGGTTGTCGTTCACCGGGACGACGCCTCTCGGTTCTGCGGGATCACGAGGAACGGAGGTGCGGTGGTGTGACAGGGTCCCCGTTGCAGGTGCAGCGCCGCATGTTCCCCGAACACCCGCAACGCCGTCCGAACGAACCGGGCCGCACCGTCGGGATGGCGGCAGGCGCCGCGGCCTTCGATCAGTTGGCACAGCGTGGGTATGGTCGAAATGCCCCCGCGGAGTGAGCTCGGTTGCACGGCCAGGAGGTCCATGGTGGTGGTGAGGGTATCGAGTCCGTTGATGCAGGGCCCGCACTGGCCGGCGCGTTCGGCGGCGAGGTACCTGACAACCCGGCTCACCTCGAGCAGGGGGCAGACGTCGGACGGGAGGAAGACCACGACACCCGGCCCGATCGACGAACCGTGGCCGCGGGCGGCTTCTTCGGTCAGGGGCATGGACCATGCTTCGGCCGCGGTCACCCAGCCGCCGCCATAGCCACCGAGCAGCACACCCTGAACGGACGGGGGGGCACCGGTCCCGAGGGCGAGGGTCTCGGCCAGCCGGGTGCCGAGCGGTGCTTCCACGATCCGTGGTTCGGGCCACCGCCCGACGACGGTCAGGAGCGCGGTGCCGGGCGACGCCTCGGTTCCGATCCGGCGGAACCAGTCGGCGCCGAACCGGGCGATCAGCGACGCGTGGGCCAGCGACTCCACGTTCTGGACCAATGTCGGGCGCCCGCCGACCCCCGACTCCCGGACCGACCGAAGCGTCACGAACGAGGGGATGCCGGGTGTGCGGCCGTTGGCCGTGTTCACCACGGCCGACTCCTGGCCGGCCAAGAAGCGGTCGGGGGCGACCAGGACATCGATGGTGCAACGATCGAGGCCGCGACGGCTTCGTTCCCCGATGGCGTGGCTCATAGCCGGAGCGACCGCAGACGGCACGTGTACGAGGATCCGGGAGGCCCCGACACTCGCCGCCGCCAGCACCGCGCCGTCGAGGACCAGATGGGGCAGTTGGCGGATCAAGAACCGGTCTTTGCCGCTGGCCGGCTCTCCCTCGGCCCCGTTGGCCACCACGACCGCTCTCTTGAGCCCGGTGCCGCGTACCGATCGCCACTTGGTCCCGACCGGGAACCACCCGCCGCCGTGCCCCCGGAGGCCGCTCCGGTCCAACTCGTCGATGAAGCTCGATCCCTTCCAGGCGGGGAGGGGGCCCCAGGTCTCGAGATGCTGGTCGAGACCGACGGGAACCCCGGGCTCGCCGACACTGCTCAGCAACCGCTTCGGCCCCGGGGGCGGGGCGACGAAGCGGTCGGCGGTGTCACCCGTCGACCGACTGGAGATAGGGGCCGAGGCGGGTCTCACCGGCCTGGCGCTCCTGTCACCGAGCCGGACACGGTGTTCGCGTTCTGGTTGATGTTGACGGTCATCGTCAATGCCTGCGGGCTCGGTGCCGCAACCGATGCCCCGATGGTGTTCCCGCTGAGCGATGTCACCACACCCTGGTACCCGCCGAAGGTCACCGAACCCGAGGACATGGCGATGCCCCCGCCCTGGTCGGCGATGCCGTCCAGGACTACGACCAGGGGAGTGGCCGACGGGTCCTGCACCTGCATGGTCAAGGTCGCCTGCGCCCTTCCCTGCGCATCCGGAGCCGTGGTCGACACCGAGCCGCTGAGTCCGTAGGTGAACGGGGTCGACGGCACTGCGACGGCGCCACGGCCCGATGGTGTGGCCGCGGTGCCCCCGGCGGGCGCGGCGTACCTCCGAGCCAGCTGGGCCAACAACGCCTGCGATGTTCCCGCACGATGCGACCAGCCGGGGCGCAGTGGACCGACGGCCGCGAACACGACCATGCCCATCAGCGCCACCACCACTCCCACCGCGGCCGCCGCCCGGCGGCCGACCGGGAAGGTCCGGCCCGTGGCCAGGCGGCAGGCGACGGCGGCCAGCACGGCCACCCCACAGACCGCGTCGATGGCCAGGACGAACGGGAGCGACGCGTCCGAACCGCTCCCCAGGCTGTGGAAGACAGCGATCGGCCAGCACAGGTAGGCCAGCCAGTGGACGAACCGCCAGGACGAATAGCCGATGCGGTGCCGGAGTGCGCTGGTGACCAGCACGACCAGCAAGAGGTCGAACCCGAGGGCTCCGAGGCCGATCCAGATCGGCCGGTACGGGGTGAGGAAGGGGAGGAACGCGCTGGCGAAACCGATGGGGACATACCCATCGCTCACCGTCGTGACCACGTGAAGGGCGACGAATACGATGCAGAACAGAGACACGTTGCGGTGCACGCCCTGGGAGAGGAAGCGGGGCCAGCGTTCGGTGGCCCACCCGACAGCGGCGACCACGCCCATCACCACGCTTGCCGTCAGGAGGACCAGCGCCACCACCCCGGTGGCCCGGGTCAGGTACCAAAGTGCCTTGCCGCCAGTGGCCGTGGCCAATTGGAGGGTGGCGGGACTCATCGACGCGACCCCAAGGACGGCGACGGTCGGCCGCCCGTGCGGGCCGCGTCGGTGGTCTCGTCGGGCCAGCCGGCGACGGCCACCGTGGTGCCGTCCAGCCCGACGAGCCGGGACGGGAGACGCTGCTCCCCGAGCCAGGAGACCGCCGACCGGCCCATGACCATCGCCGCCGTCGATGCCGTGTTGGCATCGACGCAGGACGCGGCGGCCACCGACACGGTCTTCCACGGGCTGTCCACCGGCAGACCGGTGGAAGGGTCGATCAGGTGGTGCACCGGGAGTCCGCCGACCGTCCAGTGCCGTTTTCCGATCCCTGACGTGGCCAGGCCCCCCGAGGCAACGGCCACGGTCACCGGCGCCTCGGCATCACCACAGACGTCGGCGATACCGATGCTGAAGCCGCCCTCCGGGGCCGATCCACACACTGCGACATCCCCGCCCAGCGACACCAGGACGCCGCAGTGCAGGTGTGATGCGATCGAGGTGGCGGCCAGGTCGGCGGCCCAGGCCTTGGCCGTGGCGCCGAGGTCGAGCACGACACCGGCGGGCAGTGCCACCGTCGACCGCCCGGCATCGACGGACACCGATCTCCAGCCGGCGACCGGACCCGGCTCGGGAAGGTCACCGGGCACCCCTTGCATCACGGCGGAGAAATCCCGGTCGTAGCCGATGCGGCACATGGATGCGCCCACGGTCGGATCGACGGCACCGTCCGTCAGGCGCGCCGCACGCAGGGCGATGGTCACCGAGTCGAGCAGGTCGGCACTGACGGGGACCGGCCTCCCCGAACCGGCCGCGGCGTGCAGGACGTTGACCTCGGAGTCCGGGCGGAACCGGCTGGCCACTGCCTCCACGCGGGCCAACACCACCTGGAGAAGCTCAGTGGCGGCCACCACCTTGTGAGGGTCGGTCACCACCAGGTCCACCCGGGTCGACCACACCGCCGAGCGGTAGACACCGAGACGCGAGCGCCGGCCCACCCCGACGGCGGTCGCGCTCACGTTGCGCCACTGACCACGGGCGCCTGCTGCTGTGTCTGGGCGGGAGGGTTGTCCGGGGGTGACAGGTTGCTCGGTTGCTGGGCCCCCGTGGCCGGACCCGCCGGGGCGCTCCCGGCGGCCGAACCGCCCGCGCCCGTGCCCGCGCCGACCGTGCCCGCGCCCGTGCTTCCCGCGCCTGTGCTCGCCGGGGTCGTCGAGTGCCGGGGCACGGCCCGGCTCACATAGATCCCGATGGCCACCACACCCGCCACCGATGCCAATGCGATGGCCTTGGTGATAGACCTGACCCGCTGGAGGGCGGCATCGCGTTGACTGCGAGCCCGATGGTCGGAGGCGCCGTGCGGCGGATCCGTCCACTGCCGGGACTGACTCTCGACGCTCATGCCTCCCAGGGTACGGATCGATTCTGACGTCGACATGACGCGATGTTAAGAATTTCGGTAGAACGGGCCCGATCGGTACCGTGGACGTCGGTCGGCACCGTGGGAGTGAATCGGCAGCGGGATCGATGCACTCCGTGGGCGGAGTTCCGACGCCGCACGCGCTCGAGAGGAGATACACTTGGAGACAACGGACATGATGGTGGAGCCGGCAGACTCCACGAGAGGGCACCTGGGGGGAAATCATGCGTCACCAGCTTCTTTTCCGACTCATGACGTGTACGGCGCTGACCGTTTCGGCTGCCTTCATGTCAGCCTCGCTCATCCCGGGCGGGGCTACCGCGGCGGAGTTACCACTCACGGTCACCTGTACGGCACTCTCAGGGAGCGGAGCGAGCCAGCTGCTGTCCCACTGCACCGGCACCGGGGCGGTCGCCCACGAGGCCGGGGCGTCGCCCACCCATGGGACGTTCGTCATGTCCACGTGGAGCATCACCTGGGCCGACGGGAGGCGGAGCAGCTTGGTCCCCGACTACAAAGTGCTCCGGGGATCCGGCAACACCTGCACGACCAGGCCGAAGTACTCGAAGGAGCGGATGGTGATCGAGGCGGGATACGTCCGTTCCCTGGGCACCTCGACGGTCGGCATGATCGGCGGGACGATCAAGGCCACCCTCTGCATCTACAGCTTGACCGCGTCCCCGCACACCGTGGCCGTCGTCAGCCAGGGGAAGATCAAGATCTGAACGCCGGAAGGCACGCAACCGCGCCGGACCGCGCCCGGTCCCGCCGGCACCCGATCCAGAAGCTGGCCAACGACGGCGCCACACGGGGGAGGCTGAGGACGCCCGCTCCCCGGGTCGTTCCATCATGAGGCGACAGGTCAGGAGCATCATCCCATTCACCGGGAGCAACAGGGTCCTCCGCTTCTCCGGCAGATCGAAGACCTCGGGCACCGGAACGCCTGAGAAGCAAGAGGGGAGCGACGAAGACGAGCTCCATCGGGCCCTCGGACGGATCGCCGCCAACTGGTCGCTCATCGAGATTGCCTCCGGGCTCGTGCTCATGAGCCTGGTCGGAAGCCGCGACGAGGCCTTGGCCCGGGCGGTGGTGGCCGGCCAGCGCGTGGAGAACGTGTGGGAGACCATCGAGTCCCTGCTCTCGTCGTACGGGGACGACACCACCGGCGAGCTGGCGGACTTCAGGGTCTGGAGGAGGAGCGCGAACAAGTTCCGGCGGCGGCGCAACGAGGCCGTACACAGTGCCTGGTCGCTGACGTCGGGGGCGGGTGGTCCGTCCGCCTGGGACATGATGAGTCAGAAGGCCAAACGCGGGGCCCGAGCCGATCTCTTCCCCGGAGGGGTGGCCGAGCTGGAGGAGCTGGCCCGTGACATCGCCGCCTGCGAGGAACAGCTGACGATCGTCCACGCCAGCATTCTCACCGTGATGGACCGGCGTGACTGGGCTCGGCGGGATCCGCCTTGACCCGCTCGTTGCGGGCCGCTCAGTTGCGGACGAGCCGGTAGAGCTCGACGTCACCGGGGATTCCACTGAGATGGTGGGGTCCCAAGGACTCGTGGGGCAGCCCCGCGTCGATGGCGACATCGGCGGTGGTGACGACCTCCGCCGGTCCAGCCACCTTGGCGGCGCGACTGGCGAGGTTCACCACCGGTCCGAAGACGTCGCCATCGCGAAGCATCACCGCTCCACTGGCCAGTCCGGCGCGCACCTGCGGGACCGTCGGGTGGTCGTCGAAGGCATCGGCCAGGTCGATGGCGATCGAAGCTCCGGCAAACGCATCCGGCGCGGTGAACATGATCTCGTCCCCGATGAGCTTGACGACCCGGCCGCCCCCCTCGGTGATCGTCTCGGTGGCGATGTGCTCGAAGTCGCTCAGCGTCGCCCCGAGCTCACTCATGTCGAGCCTCTCACCCAGTTCCGTCGAGCCGACCAGGTCCACGAAGGCCACGACCAGCTGACGGGTCTCGAAGCCGATGATGTCTGCGTCCGTCGCCGTCAAACGCCTGGCGATCAACAGGTGCTGACGGAGGAGTGCGTCGAGCGCGGGGGCGACGAAGGGGAGCAGGTACGCAGCTTCCACGTTGGCCCGGGCCACGCCGAGGCCGACCGGATCCTGGCGCTGGGCGCCTGGGGCCACATTGACCAGGAAGGACGAGATCACCGCATCGGCGATGCGTGACATGGCCAGTCCGAACACCCGGATCAGCTGGCTGGTGGCATCCTCACCGAAGACATCGGTCACCTCGGCCATGCGTGAGGCGAAGTCCACGAATCCCGGGGTGAAGATGGGCACATCCGGCTCGGGGTCGGGGATCCCGGACGTCCGGGCCAGCGTCCGCACCTCGGTGGGAGTGAGACCTGACCGCTGCGCGACCTGCTCGAGGGTCAGCGGCGGCCCGCCCCGGATGGCCAGCACGCCGGCAAGGGCGGGCAGCGTGTCCTTGAACGTGATCAGTTCCTCGGCGGTTGCGCCCAACGCGGTCACCAAGGAAAGGAGCTCCAGTCGCACCTCGGCATTCGCGGCGTCGGGGTCGTACACCCCGAGGGCGATGAGTTCCTCTGTTTCCACCGATGCACTGGTTACCACGCCTCGGCGGACCGTGCCGATCCGTCCACCGGAAGACCGTTCGGCGGGCCGGAATACCCGGTCCAGCAGGGATCGCGCCCGGGACACGGCGGCGCCGTGGCACCACCTCGACAGCCACCGTTGCTACGCTTCTGGCCTATGAGTGAACCCGGTCAACTCGGGCGCGCCTTCGATCCCGTTGCCCAGGGCTCACCCGACTCCCCGTACGTTCCGGGCGGACTGGATGGCCTCGGGGACCTGATGAAAGAGCAGGAGAGAAAGGCTCGTGGCACCAAAACCGGGAGCCATTCGAGGTCGAGTACGAAAAAGGCCGGGAACACCACGCCGGTGGCCAACGAGGCAGGCCTGTCCGCGCTCGGCCAACAGATGCAGCAATCGGACAACGGCAAGGGGGGCCGGCACCGGACGAAGAAAAAGGCCAAGGGTCGCCATCGGGTCCGCAAGGTCGT
>JBEKIU010000185.1:0-7705 GCA_050011635.1 Acidimicrobiales bacterium | reverse complement strand
TCGTGGGGAACCAGGTCGGGGACCATGGCCTGATAGGCGGGAAATCCGATGGCGCCGGACGCACCCCCGAGAAACGAGAAGAGCACCAGGACGGCCGGCCGATCGTCTCCTCCCGCGGTGAGCGCGGCCAGCATCGCCGCGAAGGACATCTCGGCCACCGTGGTGGCGATCAGCCACCGTCGCCGATCAAACCGGTCGGCCAGCGCCCCACCCAGCGGGGCCAGCAGGCCGATGGGGACGAACCCGGCCGCCGCCACCAGACCGGTCCACGCCGGCTGACCGGTGCGGGCGAACACCAGGATCCCGAGCGCCACCGTCTGCATCCAGGTCCCGATGTTCGAAACCAGCGCGGCCGACCAGATCAGTGCGAAGTTCCGCGACCGGAGGGGGCGGAGGGATGCCAGGGCCACGCGGGCGAGGCTACCGGGCCGGGCTCGGGCCGGACGGGAGCGGGCCGGACGGGAGCGGGCCGGACGGGAGCGGGCCGGACGGGAGCGGGCCGGACGGGAGCGGGCCGGACGGGAGCGGGCCGGACGGGAGCGGGCCGGCCGGGAGCGGGCCGGACGGGAGCGGGCCGGACGGGAGCGGGCCGCACGGGAGCAGGCGAGAAGGGTCGCCGGGCGGTCGGGGCAACGCTCCTCGGGCCGGACTGCCTCCCGACCGGTTCCGCCTACTGGTCGAGCTTGTGCTTGCGCCGGGGCCTCAGGGCGAACCACCAAATGCTGGCCATGGTGGCCAGCACGCCGAGGGCGGCGGCCGGTTTCGCGATCTTGCGGGAGCGATCAGACATGGAACGACGTTACCCGGCCTTCATCCGTCGGTGGACACGAAGACGTTCTTGACGTCGGTATACGACGCCAACGCCTCCAGGCCCAGCTCGCGTCCGAAACCGGACTGCTTCATCCCGCCGAAGCTGGTCTGGACCCGGACCGAACTGTGGGAGTTCACCGACAGGTTGCCGGAGCTGATCGCCCGCGCCATCCGCAGGGCCCGCGCTCCGTCCCGGGTCCAGATGGAACCGGACAGGCCATAGGGCGTGTCGTTGGCCAACCTGACGGCGTCGGCCTCGTCCTCGAAGGGGATCACGGCCACGATCGGTCCGAAGATCTCTTCGCGGACAAGTCGCCAGGCGGGCTCGGCCGGAGCGACCACGGTGGGCGGGAACCAGTAGCCCGGGCCGTCGGGAACGGCTCCGACGGCGAAGGCATCGACGGGCCCTCCCCCGGGGCCACCCATGCCCGGAGCCAGGAAGCTCTCGACGACCCTCCGGTGGGCGGCCGTCACCAACGGTCCCATCTTGGTGGTCGGGTCGGTCGGGTCACCGACGGTCCAGCCCGGCAGCGCATCGGCCAGCAGCGAGAGGTAGCGGTCGAACACCGAACGCTCCACCAGTACCCGGCTCCGAGCACAGCAGTCCTGCCCGGCGTTGGCGAATACCCCGCCGGGCGTGGCCGCAGCAGCCCGCTCGAGGTCGGCGTCGGCGAAGATCACCGACGCCGATTTCCCGCCGAGCTCGAGAGTGACCCGTTTGATCGTCCCCGAGGCCCGCGCCATCACCTCTCGGCCCACCTCGGTCGAACCGGTGAACGCGACTTTGGCCACGTCGGGATGCCCGACCAGCCGGGTGCCCACGATCGACCCTTTGCCCACCACCACTTGGAACACCCCTTCGGGCATCCCGGCATCGAGGGCCAGTTCGGCCAGCCTGAGCGCGGACAGCGGGGTGATCTCGGCCGGCTTGACCACGATGGTGTTGCCGGTGGCCAATGCCGGGCCGATCTTCCACGACGTGATGGCGATCGGGAAGTTCCACGGCACGATGGCCGCCACCACTCCCAGGGGCTCGTGAAAGGTCATGTCCACACCGCCGGCCACCGGCACGGTTGCGCCGCGGTGCTTGTCCACCGCACCGGCGTAGAAGTACAAGACCTCTGCGACCATGGCAACCTCGTCACGGCTCTCGGTGATGGGCTTGCCCACGTTGCTGGTCTCAAGCCGGGCCAGCTCCTCGGCGTGCTCCTCGACCTCGGCCGCGAACCTCCGCATCAGCCGGGCCCGGTCGGCCGGTGCCACCGACCTCCAGTGACGTCCGCTCTCGAGCGACCTGGCCACCGCAGCATCGACCTCGTCGGCCCCGGCCAGCGGAAGCTCGGCGATCGCCATCTCGGTGGCGGGGTTCACAACCGTGGTGACGTCGCTCACGTCCGCTCCGCGTTCGCCGAGGTGGGATCTGGATGACCCGGTACGCCCCGTGGAGCCGGTGACGTATCGGGATCGAAGGGAGTGCGCGCCGCATCGACCAGGGCCTCGAACAGCCGACGGTCGCCGGTCTCCTCCGGGTGCCACTGGACACCGAGGACGAACCGACGACCGCGCAGCTCGACCGCCTCGATGACACCGTCGCCGCTCCGGGCCGTCACCGTCAGTCCGCGCCCCAGTGTGGCGATGGCCTGATGATGGCTGCACAGCACATCGACCCGTTCGCCCAATACCCGACGAACCTCGCTCCCCGGCTCGGTCAGAACGGTGATGGGGCCGAACGCACCGGGTCGGGGTTGGTGGTCACTTGATCCGACCACGTCGGGCAGCTGCTGAACCAGGTCCCCTCCGAGGTAGACGTTGAGGACCTGCATGCCCCGGCACACGGCCAGCACCGGCAGGCCGAGTCCGAGGGCCGCATCCAGCAAGGCGAGCTCCACGTCGTCCCGCGGCCCGCTGCTGCCGCCGTTGCGCGGATCGGCGTCCTGGCCGTACCGGCCCGCTTCGATGTCTCCCCCACCGATCAGGATCAGGCCGTCGAGGGCGGCCATCAGCGAGTCGAGACCCACCCGTCCGGTGTCGGGCATCTCTCCGCACGGCTCCCCCGATCCGCTGCTTCGCGGCGGGATGAGCACGGGCTGCCCGCCGGCCGCCTCCAGCACATCGAGGTACACACCGGGCACCAGGGCCGCGTCACGTTCCCACGACCACCACGACGTGGTCTGGCGGTAGGTGGAGACCCCGACCAGAGGACGCTGCCGGGCATGCGACATGACGGGACAGTATCCCACCGCCGTTGCGCCGTCCGAGGCCACCGAAGCGGGTCCACGGCGACCGGCCCGGGGCCGGCCCCCCCTCGCGGGCGGCTGGACTGCTCGACCGGGCTGGGCCAGAGTGCTGGGATGCTGACCTTGGAAACGCTCCCCCATCAGATCCAGTCGGGCGAAGTCGATACGGTCGTCGTGGCCTTCCCCGACCTCCAGGGTCGACCGGTCGGAAAGCGGGTCACGGGTGCTTTCTTCCTCGACCATGTGATGCACCACGGGATCGAAGTGTGTGACTACGTGCTGGCCTGCGATGTCGACATGACGCCGCTGCCCGGTTACCAGTTCGCCAACTGGGACACCGGGTACGGTGACCTCAACGCAGTCATCGATCCGCAGACGGTGAGGCTCCTCCCCTGGCTCCCCGGCAGCGTGCTCGTCCTCTGTGATCTGCTGACCATGGACGGTCGACCGGTGGAGGTGTCGCCCCGTCGGATCCTCCGACGCCAGATCGAGCGGGCTGCAGCCCATGGTCTGGAGATCAAGTGCGCAACCGAGCTCGAGTTCTACCTGTTCCGGGAGTCATTCGCCCAAGCCGCGGAGAAGCACTGGCACCAGTTGGAAACCCACGCGGGCTCGATCGAGGACTACCAGCTGCTGCAGACGTCGCGCGAGGAGTACATCATCGGGCGCATCCGCAACCAGATGATCGAAGCGGGAATACCTGTCGAGTTCTCCAAGGGCGAGGCTGGCATCGGCCAGCACGAGATCAACATCACCTATGCGGGCGCCCTCGAGGTTGCCGACCGGCACCTGGTGTTCAAGAACGGCACCAAAGAGATAGCCGCGAGCCTCGACAGATCAGTCACGTTCATGGCCAAGTGGACAATGGACGGTGCCGGCTCGTCGTGCCATATCCACAGCAGCATCTGGGACGCGGCGAGTGGCGCACCGCTGACCGCGCCGGCAGAAGGAGCCACCACGCCGTCGGGCCTATCGGTGACCGGCCAGCAGTTCCTGGCCGGTCAGATCCATTCGTCGCGACAGCTGGCCTGGTGCTTCGCCCCCTACGTCAATTCCTATCGCCGCTATGTTCCCGACTCGTGGGCGCCCACCGCCGCGGTCTGGGGCGAGGACAATCGGACCTGCGGGTTCCGAACAATCGGTTCCGGACCCGCCCGCAGGGTGGAGAGCCGCATCCCCGGAGCCGACGTGAACCCCTATCTGGCCCTGGCCGCGACCATCGCCGGGGGGCTGTGGGGAATCGAGCACGAGCTCGAACTCGAGCCGGCCTTCACCGGAAACGCGTACCAGGCACCCGAGGTACCCCGGATCCCATCCACACTGGCCGACGCCATCGACAGCCTGGCCGGGAGCGAGGTGGCAGCCGAAGCCTTCGGACCGGAGGTCCACCAGCATCTCCTCAATACGGCCCGTCAGGAGTGGGACGCGGCCAACCGTGTCGTCACCGACTGGGAGCTGGCCCGGAATTTCGAGCGAATCTGACCACAAAAGCTGACTTCCCGCTGTTACAACGAAGTGGGGGTCGAATTCGTTACACCACTGGAATTCGTGCGTAATTCCCCCATCTTCGACCCGATCCATTGCTGGACGTGCCCTCCGCTGGGGTGTATGACTCAGGTAAGGGGGAATGACGAATCCAATGTCGCTAACGGAAAGCACGACCAGAGAAGCCTCGGACTTCAAGAAGAACCTCCGTGCGGCCAAGCGCGGCGACCAGCAAGCTTTCGGATTGCTTTGGACGAAATTCCATCCCAGCCTTCTCCGGTATCTCACCATCAAAGCGGGTCCGGTGGCCGAGGATCTTGCCGCCGACACGTGGCTCCGGGTCCTTCGGGCGCTCCCCTCGTTCGAAGGCGACGAGGACGGCTTCAGGGCCTGGCTGTTCACCACGGCGCGCAATCGGGTCATCGACTGGTACCGGGGTGCCTCCAGGCGCTACGAGTACATCGAGCACTCGCAGCTCGATCTGGTCCCGTCCGGAGCCAATGTCGAATCAGACGCCGACGAGAATTCGGCGACTCATGCGGCGTTGGCTTTGATCTCGCAGCTTCCGCCGGATCAGTCCGAAGCCGTGATGCTTCGAATCGTGGCCGGACTGGATGTGGCGACCGTCGCCAAAATCATGAAGCGGTCACCGGGGTCCGTGCGGGTCCTGTGTCACCGTGGCCTCCGACGGTTGGAAAGCACTCTGAACGGCGACGACGACAAGGTCCTGTCCGGTGCCGGAGAACCAGCGCCTGCCGGTGTTGTACGCGGCTCCGAGGGCGGGCTCCGATTCGTTCCGGAGGTGCGCCTCCATGGTTGACACCAGCCGCCGGCCCTTCGAGAATTCCGGCACGGAAGACCTCACGGTCGTCGAGTTCCCCAATCTCCAGCACGGGAAGCTTGCCGATCTGATTGCCGCGGCCACGGCACCCGGATTGCCCAGCGAACTGGCCTCGGAGCACCAGGCTCGCCTGATGTTCGAATCGGCGTCGGCGATGTGGCCGAAGTCGCGCCGATTCGGCCGACCGGCTCGGGTGGCGCTGGTGGCCGCCTCGGTGACGAGCCTGTTCGCCACGACCACCGCGTTGGCCGCAGCGTCGGTGCTCCCACCTTCCGCAGCACGCGTCGTCGACGGCGCGCTGCACAAGGTGGGCATCAACGTGTCGCCGCCGCCATCACACCCGAGCGGAGCCGCCGGTCTGGCCTCCTCTTCGAAGACCTCAGCTGGCACCGGGTCCATCGACGGGGCGAAGAGCGGGAGCGGCACGACCGGCCCGGTTCCGACGACCGTCTGCCACGGGGCCGGGTCGGCAGACGCCGGCCGGGGCACGACGGGCGCAGCGGGGACGGCGTCGTGCGCCACCGTCCATCTCTCGGCCGCAGGCAGCACTCGCTCCGAAGCCGCCCAATTGGCGAAGTTGGCCAAGCTGCAGCGAGAGGCTCTCGCAGCCGCTGCCGCGGCGGACTATCACCAACAGGCAGCGAAGACGTCTCCCACCGGATCAGGTAGCACGGGAGCGGGGACCGGCGGCAACCAGACGACCGGCTCGGGGGCCGGCGGCAACCGGGGCGGCAACCAGACGACCGGCTCGGGTGGCGGCTCCGGCAGCGGTACTGGTGGAACCTGTGGCGGCTCCGGCACCGGCGGCTCGAGTGGCACCGGCGGCTCTGGCACCGGTGGTTCGGGTAGCAGCGGCGGCTCGAGTGGCAGCGGTGGTTCGGGTGCCGGCGGTACCGGCTCCGGCGGCTCGAGTGGCACCGGTGGTTCGGGTAGCAGCGGCTCGAAGGCCGGTGGTTCGGGTAGCGGTGGTTCGGGTAGCGTTGCATCCGGTGGTTCCGGAACCGGTGGTGGTTCGAAGGCCAGCGGCGGTTCGGGTACCACCTCCGGCGGCAGTGGTTGCGGGACAGGATCCGGAACGACAGGATCAGGATCAACAGGATCTGGAACGACGGGGACCGGAACGACGGGGACCGGAACCACAGGGACCGGAACCACAGGGACCGGAACCACAGGGACCGGAACGACGGGGGCCGGAACGACGGGTAGGGGCACCGGCAATGGAGCAACAACGCAAAGCGGATCAGACTCAAGCGGGCCCGCAGGAGCCAGTGAGGACGGCGCACCGGGGGACGGATGAGAAGCAATCGCAGGCGAACATCGGCACCGTTCGGCACGCGACCTGCTTCGCCCGGGAGTTGTCCGGAATGAGTCGGGGCAAGCGCGTAAGGGTGGTCACCGGTTCGTTGCTGATGGTCGGCTTCATCGCAACCGGGGCCGGCATCGTTAGCCCGGGGGCCGGAGGCGCCCCGGCACCGTCCGCCGTGCACTGGGCAGGACCCAACCGTGGATACGGTACGGCAACGTCACTCAACTGGGCCGGATACGCAGTGACAAAAGCCGTCTTCACCAAAGTCACCGGAAGTTGGACGCAGCCGAAAGCCACCTGCCCGAAGAAGGGGGCTGAGCTGGCTGCCTTTTGGATTGGCATCGACGGATTCTCGCCGTCGGATCCGACCGTGCAGCAAGTGGGCACCGACTCGGATTGCAAGAAGGGGGCAGGCTCGTACTACGCCTGGTACCAGATGTACCCAAAGGCGGCGGTGTTCCTTTCCACCTCCAAGTATCCGGTCGTCCCCGGCGAGACCATCGCCGCTCGTGTATCAGCTGCGGCCAAGACCTTCACGCTCCAGATCAGCGCCACGTCGGGCGGCACCCTGAAATGGCACTTCTCGACCGCCGTGAAGGTCAAGACGTTGCCGCTCGAATCGTCTGCCGAGTGGATTACCGAAGCCCCCTGCATCGGAAAGTCACCGTGCACCGTCGCCCCGCTGAGTGACTTCGGCTCGGTCAACTTCTCCGCAGCCTCGGCCAACGGGCGGGCCATTTCGGCGGCCGCATTCACGGCCACCCAACTCACCATGACGAACGAAGGCTCCACCATCGTCAAGGCCCACCCATCCGCCCTGACGCCGGCCGGGACCGGATTCAACGTCACCTGGCTTCACGCCTGAGTACCGGCAGCTGCCTCCGCCGGCGAGGCTCGCCGTCCGCGTCTCCGGCGGGAATGGACCACGGCCAGACAGACAAACGACCGCCTCGGTCAAGCGCAACCGGCCTGCTCCCCTGCCGGGGAGCATCCGCCCTCAAGCACGCACGACAACAGACCGACGCT
>JBEKIU010000184.1:0-7929 GCA_050011635.1 Acidimicrobiales bacterium | reverse complement strand
GAACACGAGGTGTCCCGAGCTGTTGAACTCCGAGAAATAGGGGAGGCTGCCCCACCCGACCACGATGTCACCGTTGCGGAGCGTCTGAGCGTTGCCCTGTGACGCCGCCGACAGGCCCTCTGGCTGGTTGTCGGAGGAGACGAGTGTGGCCACCCGGTCCCGGGCGTTCAGGCGCACGGTCACTTCCCGGCTGTAGGGAAGCAGGGGGGTGCCTTCCGAATCGTTGTCGAAGAAGGTGTACTCGTTGTTCCCGACGGCCTCCGGGTCGTGCTGCCAGGAGAAGATCTCGTTGGCACTGTCCAGGGTCTGGCCGGACGCAGCCTGCAGGGTGAAGCTGCTCTGCTTCCCCCCGAGCTGCCAGATGATTCCACCCGACCTCCGGTCCACCTTGAAGGCCGTCCAGGTGGCCCGGGAGTCGACGAGCAGGTTCCCGTCGGTGTCCAGGTGCACGGCGTTGATGTGGAACCAGTCCCACGGCGTGCTGGCCGAGGCGGGCAGGGGCTGCTCGCTGTCGCTGTAGGGCACGTGATCCGCGCTGTTCCACTGGAACAGGACCTTGCCGGTGGCGATGTCGATCTCCTGGACATACCCGTCGATGACCGTCTGATCGGTGGGCCCGTCGATGGAGGTCAGGTCGGCCGTGGCCGTGTCGTACGACGTGATCAGCGCGGTGTTCTGCGGAGTGATCAGGAACTCGTGCCCGTCGGTGGTGAGTCCGTTTCCGGCGTTGACCGTGGCGATCTGGTGGAAATGGGTGTTGTAGATGTAGTCGGTCCCGTTGGACAGGCCACCGAAGCCGGTGCCCTGCCACCAGGTCAACACGGTCTGGCCCCGATAGGTCTGGGTCCTGAAGTCCGCAGCGGTCTCACCGACCGGGATGGCGTGGAACCAGATCACGTCCCCGTCGCTGTTGACGATCTCCGGACCGTTGGCGTAGGTGCCGGTGCCGCCGGTCGGGGTGATGAAGTAGTCGCCGCCACCGAGGTTGGTGCCGTGGGTCAGGATGGTCAACGGCGGCGGAGCCGTCGGTGTGGGCGTGGCCGCCGCCGGCCCTGACAGGCCCAGGCCCAACGGTGCGGTGCCCACGGCGACGGCGGCGGCCGCGAGGGCCAACCGTCTCCGACCGCGAGGCGCCTTTCGGGGCGCGTCGGTCGAGGGTGTTGTGTGCATGGTTCGATACCACCTTTCGGAGGGGGAGTTGATGGTCTGTGGGGACATGTGACTCGTGAACCGGGCCACATGACTCACCGTATTGGTCTATATCTAGAAAGTCAATAGGATTAGTCATGTATTAACGCTGCGCCGGTCGGGGATGGCTGCCCGACCAGGTCAGGCCCGTCCCGGTGTAAGTTCCACGGGAGCCGATCCGGCGAAGGACGGTGAAGCATCGTCTGCCGGGGCCGCCCGCGGGGGAGACCCGATGTGTGATTCGTTTGTGGCCATCACCGCCGACGGAGTGATGTTCGCCAAGAACAGCGATCGTGACCCCAACGAGTCCCAGCCCCTCGAGTGGGTCGCCGCCGCCGACCATCCTGCCGGCGACACGCTGGCGTGCACCTGGGTCGACGTACCCCAGGTGGAGCACACCCACGCTGTCGTGATCTCCCGGCCCTGGTGGATGTGGGGGGCGGAGATGGGTGCCAACGAGCACGGGGTCGTGATCGGCAACGAGGCCGTCTTCACCAAGGGCCACGGCGGCGACAAGGCCCTCCTGGGGATGGATCTGGTCAGGCTGGCCCTGGAGCGGGCGACAACGGCGGAGCGCGCCGTCTCGGTGATGGTCGACCTGCTCGAGCGTCATGGCCAGGGTGGCCCGTGCAGCAACGAGCGGCCGAACTTCACCTACGACAACAGCTTTCTGGTGGCCGATCCATCCGGGGCGTTCGTGGTCGAGACGGCGGGACGTGACTGGGCGTCCGAACTGGTACGCGGGCCCGGCCGGAGCATCTCCAACGGGCTCACCATCCCATCGTTCGCCAAGGCCCACAGCGATCCGGTCCGGACATGGGTGGCGTCGGCGTCGACCCGCCGGGGCATCACCGAGACCGCGGCCTGCCACGCCACCGGTCCCGCCGACCTGATGCGGGCGTTGCGTGTCCATGGCGGCTCGCCCGCCCCCCGGTGGTCCCTCGTCCATGGCGGGCTCGGCGCCCCCTGCGCCCATGCCGGTGGTGTGTTGGCCTCGAGCCAGACCACCGCCTCGTGGGTGTCGGACCTGCGGGGACGGCCGCACCACTGGGCCACGGCCACGTCGGCGCCGTGTACGTCGCTCTTCAAGCCGGTCTCTGTCTGTACGCCCCTCGACCTCGGGCCCCCACCGACCGACGTCTTCGACGTCCGGACCCGGTGGTGGCGGCACGAGCTCCTCCACCGCACCACGATGCACGCCTATGGAACGCTGCTGGCCAGATACGGGCACGCCCGCGACCGGACCGAGGCCCGCTGGATCTCCGATCCCCCCACCCCTGAGTCGGCCTTCTCCGAAGCCGACCAGCTCGAGCGCAGGTGGTTGGCGGATGTGGCCGCCGCCCGCCTCGGCGACGGCCGCCCGTCGTGGGTGCGCCGTTCGTGGAAGGCCATCGACCGTGCCGCCCATATCGACAAGGAGCTCGCATCGTGAACGACACCCAGGTCGTCGTCATCGGAGCCGGCCTGTCCGGCCTCGCCGCCGCCCGGACGCTGCAGGCGGCCGGGGCCGACGTGCGGGTGCTCGAGGCCAGGGGGAGGGTCGGGGGCCGGACCGAGGGCGGCTCCACCGCTGACGGGACGCCCGTCGAGCTGGGCGGCCAGTGGCTGGGACCGACCCAGACCCGCATGTACGCCCTCGTCGAGGAGCTCGGGCTCGAGACGTTCCCGACGTACAACACGGGCCGGCACGTCATCGAGCTGGGGGGCCGGCAGAGCCGGATGGCGTCCAAGCGGGGAGCCGTGCCCAAGCTCAATCCGTTCGTGCTCGCCGATCTCTTCCAGGGCATGACCCGGTTCAAGCACCTGGCCGACAAGGTGCCGCTCGACCGACCGTGGACGGCACCGGGGGCGCAGGCCCTGGACAACCAGACGTTCGAGACGTGGATCGTCCGGAACCTCCGCACGCCCACCGGGCGCACGTACTTCAGAGTGGCCACCGAGGCGGTGTTCTCGGCCGAGAGCGGCAACCTCTCCGCCCTCCACGCCCTCTTCTACGCCCACTCCGGGACCGACCTCGAAGGTCTGTTGAGCACCGATCGGGGAGCGCAACAGGACCGAGTCGTCGGAGGATCGATCAAGGTGAGCGAGGCCATGGCCGCGACCCTCGGTGATCGGGTCACCCTGGACAGCCCGGTGCGCGGCATCGAGCAGGTCCGGGGCCGGGTGGTGGTGACCACGAGAGCCGGTGACGCGGTGGAGGCCGATCGGGTCATCGTCACCCTTCCACCCACCCTCGCCGGGCGGCTCGAGTATGCGCCCGCCCTGCCGTCGTGGAGGGACCAGCTCACCCAGCGACTTCCCGCCGGCTCGGTCATCAAGCTGTACGCCGTCTACGAGGAACCGTTCTGGCGGGCGGACGGTCTCACCGGCCAGGCCGCCTCCGACCATGGGCCGATCAAGGTGACATTCGACAACTCGCCCCCGGACGGATCCCCCGGGGTGCTGATGGGCTTCATGGAGGCCAACGACGGCCGGGCCGCCGCCCGCCTGCCGCTGGAGGAGCGCCGCGCCGCCGCGCTGTCCTGTTTCGTCCGGTACTTCGGGCCGAAGGCGGCCCACCCCATCGAGTACATCGAGCGGGACTGGATGGCCGAGGAATTCAGCCGCGGCTGCTACGGCGCCCACTTCACGCCCGGGGTGTGGGGCGATTTCGGGGCGTCCCTGACCGAGCCGGTCGGCCTGATCCACTGGGCGGGGGCTGAGTGCTCCGCGGTGTGGAACGGGTACATGGAGGGTGCTGTCCGATCCGGTGAGGAGACCGCCCTCGCCGTGCTCGACACGCTGCCGTGAGCCCTCCGGCGCCCATCCGGGGCCGAGCCCGAGGTCAGCGGGCCGGCACCGCGGTCACGACGTCCACCAGCCGATCGAGCTCCGCCTCGGTGTTGTAGTAGTGGGGCGAGGCGCGCACCACCGAGGCCGGGTTGGGCGCCGACATGTCCAGCCGGGCCCACGGGGCCTCGCTCACCGAGACGTTGATGCCGGCTGCCGACGCCGCCGAGGCCACCGCGGTGGGGGCGGCGTGGTCCGAGGTGAAGGTGACGATGCCCGAGCGGTGGGTGCCCCCGTCGTGGATCTCCACCCCACCGACGGCACCGAGCGCCTCACGCAGGTAGTCGCCCAGGTGGGCAACCCGTTCGGCGATGGCGTCGAGGCCGAGGGCCAGGGCATGGTCGATGGCCACGCCGAGCCCGATGTGAGCGGCCACCGGGACCTCGAACTCGGCCAGGCGTTCGGCTCCGGGCCGAAGCCGGTAGTGGCCGGCGTCCTCCCACAGCGCCCCCGCCCAGCCGATGCCCGGAGGCCGGAGCCGTTCGGCGAACGCGGCCCTGACGAAGAGCAGCCCGGTGCCGCGGGGCCCGCGTAGCCACTTGCGCCCGGTGGCCGTGGCCACGTCGCAGTTGATGCGTTCCACGTCGACCGGCAGCTGCCCGATGCTCTGGCACGCGTCCAAGAAGAAGGGGACGCCGGCCCGCCGGCAGGCCGCTCCCGCTTCCTCCACGGGGTTGATCAGCCCCCGGTGGGTTCCGACGTGGGTGAGGGCTGCGAGCGCGATGTCTCCCCGACCGAGGGCGGCGGCCAGTGCGTCCACATCGAGTGTGCCGTCGCCCGTACTGGGTACCACCTCGATGGTGGCGCCGGTCAGCTCGCACACCTGGAGCAGTCCCAGGTAGTGACTGTCGTAGGCGATCCGGTCGGCCAACAGGCGCCGGCCCTTGGCGATCCCGCCACCGAGGGCGAACCCCCACAGCGCCTTGGCCCATCCCTGGGTGTCGGACCCGGTCATCACCACGTCACCGTCCCGGGCGCCGATCAGCCGGGCCGCCGAGGAGCGGAGCGAGGACAGCCGCCCGGCCACCATGGCCGCCGCCTCGTACCCGCCCCGTTCCGCCTCCAGTCGCAGGTGCTCGACCATGGCCTCGACGGTGGGCGCCGTGACCAGGGCCGCCCCGGCGTTGTTGAGGTGGGTGACCGTGGCGCACCCCGGTGTCATGGCGCGTTCGGCTTCGACATCGATGGCACCGGTCACGAGGAGCGAATCTACCGGCGGAGCGCCAAGGGGGTTCGATGCGATCCCCGGTAGGGTCGGACGGGTGCCCGAAGCCTTCGAACCACTCCTCGAGAGCCATGCCGATCCGGACCCGCTGGTGCAGTTCGGGCGATGGTTCGACGACGCCGCCACGGTGGTGCCCAACCCCGAGGCGATGGCGGTGGCCTCCGTCGGTCGGGACGGCCGACCGTCGGTGCGGATGGTGCTCCTCAAGTCGTGGGGGGAGGACGGGTTCGTCTTCCACACCAACTACGACAGCCGGAAGGGGCGCGAGCTGGCCCAAAACCCCCACGCCGCCCTGCTGTTCTACTGGGAGCCCAGGGGCCGGCAGGTGCGGATCGAGGGAGCGGTGGAACGCACCGGTGAGGAGGAGTCTGACGCCTACTTCGCCACGCGGCCCCGGGGTGGCCAGATCGGGGCATATGCCTCGCATCAGAGCGAGGTCGTCGGGAGTCGTGCGCTGCTCGACACCATGGTGAGCGCCCGAGCGGCTGAATTCGCAGGTCAAGAGGTTCCCAGACCGCCATGGTGGGGAGGAGTCCGGGTCCGGCCCCAGGTCTACGAATTCTGGCAGAACCGCGACGACCGCCTGCATGACCGGCTCCGCTACGAACCCGCTCCCGACGGGTGGCGCATGGCCAGGCTCCAGCCCTGACCGGGAGGCTTCCGACCCGTCACCACCGGGCCGTGGACGGTCTCCGGCCCGCCCACGGGGCCGGTGAAATCGCCGCGAGTATGTTCTTGGCATGGCAGACGCGACGACGCTGGTGCAGGAACGGACCAGCCAGCTGCTGGAGGAGATCGACCCGAGACGGTCCACGGTGGAGGAGTTCCGCTCCCGGCAATTCGACCTCGGTCTGGCCTGGGTCTCGTTTCCCGAGGGGTACGGCGGGCTCAACCTCCCCCCCAATCTCCAGCGCGAGGTCGACCGGCGTGTGGGCGAAGCCGGGGCCAAGCCGCCCGGGGCGCGGGAGTTCTTCGGGCTGACCATGGCCGGCCCCACCGTGGTCACCCACGGGTCGGACCAGCTACGGGAGCGGATGTTGCGCAGGACGTTCACCGGCGAGGAGTCGTGGTGCCAACTCTTCAGCGAACCGGGAGCCGGCTCGGACCTGGCCGGACTGGCCACCCGCGCCGTCCGTGACGGTGACGAATGGGTCATCACCGGGCAGAAGGTGTGGAACACGCTGGCCCACATCGCCGACCGGGGGATGCTGGTGACCCGCACCGACCCGGACCTGCCCAAGCACAAGGGCCTCACCTACTTCGCGTTGGACATGCACGCACCCGGTGTCGAGGTGCGTCCGCTTCGGCAGATGACCGGGGAGGCGGAGTTCAACGAGGTCTACATCACCGAGGTGCGGGTCCCGGACGCCGACCGTGTCGGCGATGTCGGTGAGGGGTGGCGGGTGGCGATGACCACACTGTCCAATGAGCGGACCAGCATCGGCGGTGGGACCGGTCCGCCGGTGCGCGGCTCGGGATCGATCGCCGAGGCGATGCGGATCTGGCAGAGCGAGGGCTCCCACCGGAGCCCGGTGGCTCGCGATCGCCTGATGCAGTTGTGGATCGAGGCCGAGGTTCTGCGCCTGACCAACGTGCGGGCGAGCCAGAATCGCCGGGCGGGAAACCCCGGGCCCGAGGGCTCCATCGCCAAGCTGATGTTCGCGGAGGTGAACAAGCACGTCTATGAGCTGTGCATCGATCTGATGGGAGCCGACGCCATGGTCGGCTACGACTACACGATGCGAAGGTCGGAGGCGCTCGGCCTGGTCGGACCGGCGGGCTCGGCCCGCAAGATGTTCATCCGATCGCGGGCCAACTCGATCGAGGGAGGAACCTCCGAGATCCAGCGCAACATCCTGGGTGAGCGGATCCTCGGACTGCCCGGCGATGTCCGCGTCGACAAGGAGATGCCGTGGTCGAAGGTCCCGAGGAACTGATGTCCTCGAGGCAAGAGCACCGCCCCGCCGCGGCCCGCGGCGTTCGGCCGCTGACCCGGTGAGCAGGGTCCGGGTGACCGGGTGACCAACGCCGAACAGTTCCTCGGCATGGTGCCGGTGGGCGACGATCTGCACTGGCGGCTCGAGGTGGTGCCCGAGCTCACCACCCCGGGCCAGTTCCTCTTCGGGGGCTGCGGCCTGGCCGCCGCACTCGTGGCCCTGGAGAAGGCGGCCGATCGCCCCACCATCTGGTCGACGGCGCAGTACCTCTCCTATGCACCGACCCACTCGACCCTCGATTTGACCGTCACCCTGGCCGCAGAGGGTCGCCACATCACCCAGGGCCGGGTGGTGGGCCGGGTCGGTGACACGGAGATCCTCACCGTGAACGCGGCGGCCGGCGCCCCCGGAACGCTCGACGCCGAGGGCGTGTGGGTGACCGCCCCGGACGTGCCTCCACCCGACGAGAGTTCCCCGCGCCTGCGTCCCGGCTTCGCGTCCGCCTCGATCTTCGATCGCATCGAGGTGCGCCAGGCCACCGGCCGGTCCTTCGAGGAGATCAGTGCCGGGCTGGGAGTTCCAGGCGAGCCGACCAGTGCGTTGTGGGCGCGCGTGCCTGGGCATCTCGAGCCCTCGGCGGCGACGCTGGCCATCATCGGCGACTACGTCACCGGGGCCGTGTCGCAGCCGCTCGGGCGCAGGGTGATGTCCCGGAGCCTCGACAACACCCTGCGGGTGGTCCGTCTGGTT
>JBEKIU010000183.1:0-7943 GCA_050011635.1 Acidimicrobiales bacterium | reverse complement strand
GCCGACAGCAGGATGGTCTGCCCGGTGCGCTCGGTGAACTCCTCGAACCGGAGGGGCCGGTTGTCGAGGGCGGAGGGGAGGCGGAAGCCGTGGTCGACCAGGGTCTCCTTCCGGGAGCGGTCCCCGGCGTACTGGCCCCGCAGCTGGGGCACCGCCACGTGACTCTCGTCCAGCACCACCAGGAAGTCCTTGGGGAAGAAGTCGAGCAGGGTGAAGGGCGCCTCCCCTGGCTGGCGTCCGTCGAGGTGCCGGCTGTAGTTCTCCACCCCGCTGCACACCCCCGTCTCGGCCAGCATCTCGAGGTCGTACTCGGTCCGCATGCGCAGCCGCTGGGCCTCGAGGAGCTTGCCGGATCCCTCCAACTCGCCCAGCCGCTGGCGCAGCTCGGTCTCGATGCTCAGCACCGCCTGTCGCATGCGCTCGTCACCGGTGCCGTAGTGGGTATTGGCGAAGACGACCAGCTCCTCGAGCTCGTCGCCGATCTCACCGGTCAGCACGTCGAAGGGTCGGATGCGCTCGACCGTGTCGCCGAAGAACTCGATGCGGACGGCGTGGCTCTCGTAGGCGGCGTGGATCTCGACGGTGTCGCCGCGCGCCCGGAACTGACCACGGGACAAGGTGACGTCGTTCCTGGCGTACTGGAGGTCGACCAGACGCTTGAGCAGGGCGCGCTGGTCGTGGACCTCCCCGGGCTGCAGGGCCACGATCCGGTCTCGGTACTCGTCCGGCGACCCCAACCCGTAGATGCACGAGACCGAGGCGACCACGATGGTGTCGGGCCGAAGCAGTAGCGACGAGGTGCAGGCGTGGCGCAGGCGGTCGATCTCGTCATTGATGGAGGAGTCCTTCTCGATGTACGTGTCCGACGAGGGGACGTACGCCTCGGGCTGGTAGTAGTCGTAGTAGGACACGAAGTACTCCACCCGGTTGTGCGGGAAGAACTCCTTGAGCTCGGCGGCCAGTTGGGCGGCGAGGGACTTGTTGGGCTCGATGATCAGCGTGGGCCGCTGGACGGCCTCGACGGTCCAGGCGATGGTGGCCGTCTTCCCCGATCCGGTGATGCCCAGCAGCGTCTGGTAGCGGTCGCCGCGTTCGAGCCCGGCCACCAGCCCGGCGATGGCCTCGGGCTGGTCACCGGCAGGGCGGAACGGGGAGACGACCTCGAAATCAGGCATAGGTCGATGGTAACGGGACGGTGTGACACCGGAACCCTCAACCCGGGCCGGCCGCGCCTCCCCGGGTCCGGGCGGCCCGGCTGCGGAGCCCGCTGAGCACGACCCAGACCCGGTCCACCTCCGCCTGCAGATGGGCATGGTCGCCCGAATTGTCGATGACCAGGTCGGCACCGTCGAGCCGGGCGGCGCGGTCGATCTGCGAACCGATGCGGGCCTCGGCATCGGAGCGGGCCATCCCCCGCAGCGTGACCAGCCGCTCGAGGGCCAGCTCGGTGGGGGTGTCCACGACGATGACCGCGGCCAGCGACAACGTCTCCCGGTGGATGCTCTTGAGCAGGGGGATGTCCATGACCACGATCTCGTCCGTGGACGCGAACCGGTCGCGCCGCGAGATCATCTCGATCCCGATGGCCGGGTGGGTGATGGCGTTGAGGTCGGCCAGAGCCTCGGGGTGGCCGAAGACCTGCTCGGCCAGCTTCGGCCGGTCGATGGCGCCGTCGGCGCCGAGGATGTCCTCCCCGAAGCGGTCGATGACGGGCTGGTAGGCGGGGCCTCCGGGAGCCACCACCTCGCGAGCCACCAGGTCGGCGTCGACGAGCCTGGCCCCGTGGTCCACCAGCAGGCCGGCCACCGTCGACTTCCCCGCACCGATGCCGCCGGTGAGCCCGACCGTGAGCACCCTCGACCCGATCAGGCCGGGCGCCGCGGCCGCCGGGCGGTGGCGAAGAGCACCATGGTCGTGCGATCGAGGTCGTCGGTCACGAAGAAGTCGTCGGCGGTGATACCGGTGGTGCCTCCCGAGTCGCCGCGGGCGATGATCCGGTAGGCCAGGGGCAGCACATGCGTATAGATGCCGATGTACCACGAGCGCGGTATCCGGTGCCGCAGGTCGAAGACGTCGAGGGCCAGCACCTTGTCCGCCTTGACCCGTCGGGCCGTGAAATCGGACTTGGCGTGGGGAGCGGCATCGAGACCCTGCACGCTGACCTCGTGGAAGTGACGGCCCAGCAGCTCCTCCAGCTCCGGTGGTTCGAACAGGTGGATGTGGAACGGGTTCTCGAAGTCGGCCGGCGCGTTGGGGGTGAGGAAGAAGACGGTGCCGTCGTCGGTCAGCACCCGGGACAGCTCGCGCACGTGGCCCTCGGGATCCTCGAAATGCTCGATCAGGTGCGACGAGCAGGCCCACCCGAAGCTCCCTTCGGCGAACCCGAGGGCGAGGGCGTCCATCTGGGCCACGGACAGCCCCTCCCCACCCCAACGGTCACGGGCCGCGGCAACCGCGTCCGGGCTGTAGTCGGCCCCGACCACGGCCCGGTCGGTGGACAGGAAGCGGGCCGATTCGAACCCCTGGCCGCAGCCGACGTCGAGCATGGTCCCCGGTCCGAGGCGTTCGATCACCGTGCGGTAGCCCGCGGCGTGGAGGGCGAGCAGCGAGTCGGGGGTCACCCCCTGCATCGGCCGCTCACCGGTGAGCCGGCGACCAGACCGGTGCCGGCCACCGGCCTCGAGCACCCCCTGGCTCCCGGGATCGGGACTCTTCTCGCTCATCTGGGCTCCCGATGTCGTTGGTCGGCTGGTGGCGCGTCCGCCTGCTGGTGGCCCGCAGGCCGGCTGGTGGCCCGCAGGCCGGCTGGTGGCTCGCAGGCCGGCGATGACTCCATCGCTGCTCGTCGGTTGTTTACACTACCGATCACTCGTGCCGGATCCCCAACTCTCCGCCGTCGCGCCCCCAGACCGGTCCGCCGGCCCGGTCCGGACGCTGTACCGCCGCCTCCGGTCCCCCAGCCGGCTGCGGGCGGTGATCGACTACTCCGTGCTGGCCGTGCTGGCCGTGGTGCCCATGGTGGCCACCAGGCCCGACCTGGTCTCCGACGACACCAAGACCTACCTCTACCTCGATCCGGGCCGCTACGTCCGGGAGGCGGCGTCCGCGTGGGACCCCGGCGTGGCCATGGGAACGGTGACCCACCAGAACATCGGCTATCTCCTGCCGATGGGCCCGTTCTACTGGGCCATGGCCGAGCTCCACGTGCCGTTGTGGATCGCCCAACGCCTGTGGATGGCCGCCCTGCTCTTCGCGGCCGGAGCCGGTGCGCTCTACCTGTGCCGGACCATCGGCCTCACCGGACCCGGCCGGTACGTGACGGCCATCGGGTTCATGTTCACCCCGTATGTCCTGCAGTACTCCGGACGAATTTCGGTGATCCTGCTGCCGTGGTCGGGCCTGCCCTGGATGGTGGCCTTCGTCATCCTCGCCCTTCGGGTGGGGGGCTGGAAGTACCCGGCCCTGTTCGCCCTCGTGGTGGCCCTGGTGAGCGGGATCAACGCCAGTTCCATCCTCTTCGTGGGCATCGCGCCGGCCCTGTGGCTGCCCTACGCCGTCGTCGTGGCCCGCGAGGCCACCTGGCGCAAGGCGTGGGGGGCGGCCTGGAAGATCGGCCTGCTCAGTGTGCTGGTTTCGTTGTGGTGGGCCGTCGGGCTCCAGGTGGAGGCGGCCTACGGGGTCAACGTCCTCAAATACACCGAGACGGTGCCGGCCACCAGCGGGGCCTCGCTGGCCTCGGAGATCATCCGGGGACTGGGCTACTGGTACTTCTACGGCACGGACCGGCTGGGGCCCTGGACCCAGGCGGCGGTGGCCTACACCCAGAACCTGTGGCTGATCGGCGCCAGCTTCGCCGTGCCGGTGCTGTGCTTCATCGCCGCCACCTTCTCTCGGTGGCGGTACCGGGCCTACTTCGTGCTGATCACCGTGGTGGGCATGGTGCTGGCCGTCGGGCCCAACCCCTATGCCGATCCGTCGGAGGTGGGCTCGGCCATCAAGTCGTTCCTGGTGGACACCACGGCCGGGCTGGCCCTCCGCTCGACCGACCGGGCGTCGCCGCTGGTCATCCTCGGACTGGCCATGTTCCTCGGCGCCGGGGTCAGCGCCGTGGCCGCCCGGGTGCGCAAGACCGGACTGATCGTCGGTGCGTTCGCGGTGGCCGCCGTGGCCGGTGCGACCGTGCCCCTGTGGACCGGGGCCATCATCGCCAACGGCTTCACCCAGCCGGCGGCGCCCCCCCTCTACGTCCGCCAGGCCGCCGCCGCGCTGGACAAGACCAACCCGACGACGCGGGTGTACGCCCTGCCCGGCAACAATTTTGCCGCCTACCGCTGGGGGGACACCATCGATACGGTCTATCCCGGTCTCATGACCCGGCCGTTCGTGACCCACGAGCAGCAGATCATGGGCTCGCTGGCCACGGCCGATGTCCTCCAGGCGGTGGACACGCCCCTCCAGAACGGCACCATGGACTGGAACGCGCTGGCCCCGATGGCGTCCCTCATGAGCGCCGGGAACGTCCTCGTCCAGTACGACGAGGCCTACGAGCGCTACGACGTCGCCAATCCCCAACAGGTGGCCGAGGAGCTGGCCACCACCCCGGCCGGGCTGACCGACCCGGTGTCCTACGGGGCCCCGCTCCCCAACGTCCCGCTGACCCCCCACTTCGACGAGGCCGCCCTGGCCCGGCCGGCCAACCAGGGATGGACGGCGCCCCTGGTCTCGTACGCCGTCACCGATCCACGCCCGATCGTGCGCACCGAGTCCACCAAGACCCCGCTGGTGGTCGACGGGGACGCCAACGGCATCGTCAACGCGGCCTCGCTCGGGCTGCTGGCCGGCAACCCCACCATCCTCTACGCCGGCACGCTGGACACCGCCCCGAAACTGCGGAAGGCCACGCTCGGCTCGCCGGCCGAACTGGTGGTCACCGATACCAACCGCAAGCAGGCCATGGAGTGGAACACGCTGTCGGAGGACACCGGGTACACCGAGACGACGGCGGAGGGACCCGACAGGTCCAACCCCGCCGACGAGCCCCTCAACCTGTTCCCGAAGGCCCCGCCCGATGCCCAGACCACCGCGGTGTACCAGGGCATCTCCTCGGTGAGCGCCTCGTCGTACGGATCCTCGATCACCTACCTACCCGAGGACCGGCCCTACAACGCCGTCGACGGCAACCCTCAGACCGGCTGGGTGGACAACTCGTTTGCCGCCCCACAGGGACAGTGGTGGCAGGTGGTCCTGGACCATCCGCAGACCGAGAGCTCGTTGACGCTGATCCAACCCCAGACCGGCGATCCCGACCGGGCCATCTCGAGGGTGACTCTGACCTTCGACGGGCGGGACCCGGTGTCGGTGGCCCTCGGGGCGAAGTCGCTGTCCCCCCCGGGGCAGGTGGTCGCCTTCCCGGCCCGTACCTTCACCACCCTCCGGATCACCATCACCGGCACCGTCGTGTCCAATCCGGCCGTTCCGGTGACGTCGCGCAGCTCGGTGGGCTTCGCCGAGGTGGAGATCCCCGGGGTGACGGCCACCGAGGTCATCTCCATGCCCGAGGACCTGTTGCGTGCGGCCGGTGAGGCGTCGGCCTACGACCGGCTGAGCCTGGTCATGAACCGGCTCCGCAGCTCGGGCACCCCGCCGTTCTACGACACCGAGACCACTCTCGACCGCACGTTCTGGCTGCCCACGGCACGGACCTTCTCCCTGACCGGTTCGGCCACCATCTCGCCGCTCATCCCCGATGACATGATCGACCGCCTGGTGGGACGTCCGGGGTCGGACGGCACCGGCATCGTGGCCTACTCGCTGGGCCGGCTGCCCGGTGATCTCCGGGCCGGGGCCATCGCTACGCTGGACGACAACCCTTCCACCCTCTGGGAGCCCGGTTTCGGCGGCACCCACCAGGCCGGTGACTGGCTCCAGTACCGCCTGCCCGAGCCGATCACGTTCGACCATCTGGACCTCCAGATCGTGGCCGACGGGCAGCACTCCGTCCCTACCAGCCTCACTGTCGCCGCCGGCGGGAAGAGCGCCACGGTGGCCGTGCCCCCCCTGGCCGACAGCCGGGTCCCCGGCTCGGTGGTCGACGTGCCGGTGTCCTTCCCGGCGCTGACCGGTGCCGACATCCAGATCACCGTGGACACCGTCCGCTTCGAGAACACCCCGAACTACTACTCGCAACAGCCAATCGCCATGCCCCTGGGTATCGCCGAGGTGGGCATCCCCGGCCTCCAGGCGGCGCCGCTGCCGGCCGAGATCCCGTCCTCATGTCTCGGTGACCTGTTGACCCTGGACGGGAACCCCCTGTGGGTGTCGGTCACTGGCTCCACGACCACGGCGCTGAACCGCCAGGCGTTGACGGTGTCCCCGTGCGGTCCCGATGCCGGGGGCGTGGCCCTCGGACCCGGCCAGCACACGCTGGAGGCGACCCCCGGTCAGACCACCGGCTTCGACATCAATCAACTGGCCTTCGACTCGGCCCCCGGAGGGGGTCCGATGCCCCTCCGATCGCCCACCACGCTGGCCCCACCGCCGGTGTCGCCATCACCGGTCGTGGACGTCGACAGCCAGACGGCGACCACCCTCCACCTGTCGGTGCACGGCGTCACCGCGGCGCCCGGCCAGTCGCCGGTCTTCCTGGTCCTCGGGGAGAGCATCAATTCGGGTTGGAAGGCGTCGGTGGCGGGAGCGGGTGCCCTCGGTCCCCCGACCCTGATCGACGGGTTCGGCAACGGGTGGCTCCTCGACCCGACGTCGCTCGGCCACGCCGTCCACGACGGGACCCTCTCGGTGGTGCTGACCTGGGAGCCCCAGAAGCGGGTGGATCTGGCCCTCATCGTCTCGCTGGTTGCCATCATCGCCTGCGTGTTCCTCGCCCTCGTGCCGGTGCGCCGCCGGCGTCGGCGGGGCCGGGGCCGGGCCTGGGGCCGGGGAGGCGGCCGGGGCCGACATAGTCGGAATGGCAATGCCTCTACCGCCGGTATCGACGGCACTGGGACGGTCGTTTCCGGGTCCGGCGAACCGTGGGAGGGTCCAGTCGGCCCAGCGGCTCCTGTCGAACCCGGCGAACCTGTCGAACCCGGCCGCACCGGGTCCGAACCCGCCCCCGTCCCCGGAGGCGCTTCTCTGGCCGTGCCCTTCGGGTCTGAGTCCCCGCGGGCCCCAGTGTGGGTGGCCCTGGTCACCGGGGTGATCACCGGCGCGGTGGCCGCAGCCATCGCCGCGCCCAAGGTCGGACTGGCGGTCGGGGTGGCCAGCGTGGTCGTCCTGCTCGTCCCCCGCCTCCGGATCCTCCTCGGACTGGCGGCAGTGGCTGGTATCGCCGCATCCGGGTGGTACACGGCCGCCCACCAAGCCGCGCTGCACGTACCCCCCGACGGCTCCTGGCCGCTGTCCTTCCAGACGGCCAGCAACCTGGCGTGGGCCGGCGTGGTCTTCCTGGGGGCGGATGCCGTGGTCGAGGTGGTGCTTCGCCGGCGGCGTCGTGGCTCACGGCGGACGAAGAACGCCGCCCCGGAGGAATGATCAGACCAGGGTCACGACCCATCTGACCGGTTCAGGCCGATGTCCGAAACGCCCCGGCCTAGCGTTGTCACACCCCCCTGGAAACATCTGTCCATGACTTCGGTGGCCGGTTCGGTGAAGGAAAGAGCGGCGGGTGCCGGCGGTGCCGCCGGTGCCGGTGCGGCGGGTGCCGGTGCCGCCGGTGCCGGTGCCCCGGACGGGCTCGACAGTTCCGGCGGGCTCAACGGCTCCGAAGGTCTCGGTGCCCGGTTGGAGGTCGCCCGTGCTGCCTTGGCCTCGGTGGTGTCAGATCTCGACCCGGCCCGGTTGACCGGAGCCGACGCCACCGGGGTCTACGAGTCCCTGGTCGGCCTGGAGCGCCTGACCATGGCGGGCAGGACCCTGTTGGCCCCCCGGATCGAGGCCTCCGGGGT
>JBEKIU010000182.1:0-10180 GCA_050011635.1 Acidimicrobiales bacterium | reverse complement strand
GGCGCGGCCCCCCGGGTCACGTCGGTCACCGACTGGGTGACCTTCTACGGCTGGGTGGACAACACCCCGCCCAGTGGCCAGATCGCCCACCCTTGCATCCACGAGTCGGCCGGTGGGGTGGGGACCTACCGCGACCCCGTCACGTTCGCCGAGCCCATCGACCTCGACGGTCCCTGGTGCCAGATCGTCTACGTACCGTTCCTCAAGAAGTACTTCATCCACGAGGACCAGTGCGATCCGTGCGGAGGCGTGAACACCAACCATGTCGATCTGTGGATGGGTGGGGACAAGAATTCCAGGCACGATCCGGAGAAGCAGGCGCTGCTGGCTTGCGAGGACAGGTGGACCCGCCACGCCAGGGTCGTTCTCGATCCACCGGCGACCGAGCCCGTGAGCAGAACACCGCTCTTCACCCCCCCGACGACGTGCCACGGCGGGCGGGGCGATTAGCCACTGGGAGCTCCCAGCCGTCCTTCGGCTCAGTGGGTCTCGGTGGTGAGGAGGTCGGCCGTGGCGTCCACGCGTTGCGGACTTGGGGCCGGCTGCCCCGGATGGGCGTTGATGGCCACTCCGGCGATCAGTGCGGCAAGGACGAAGATTCCCGCCGCCCAGGCACTGGCCACTGCATACCCGTGCACCGTCGCCTTGGCCAGCTCGTCAGCGCCTCGTGCATGGACGGCCAGATAGGTCGTCGCCGCGGCGGCCGCGATGGTGTTGAGCAGGGCGGTCCCGATGGAGGCGCCGATCTGCTGAGACGTATTGGTCATGGCCGAGGTCACGCCGACGTCCTTCGGCTCGGCGTTCTGGGTCGCCGTGCTGATGCATGGCACGATGGCGAGCCCCAACCCGAGGCCGAGGAGGAGCTCGCTCGGGAGCACGTGGGTCACGTAGGTCGCGTCGGGCGTCAGGGTGGTGAACAGCGCGGCGCCGGCGGCAGACAGCAGAAGACCGGGCACCACGAGCAGACGGGTCCGAACGTGAGGCATCAAGCGGCTGGCCAGCTGGGTCGCGGCCAGCCCGTTGAGGACCAACAGGGGAAGGAACGCAACGCCGGTCTTGAGCGGCGAGTAGTGGTCGATCGTCTGCAGGAGGTAGGTCAGAAACAAGAACGTGCCGAACATGGCCGTCACAGCCAGCATGATCGTGAGGAACGATCCGGCCCGGTTCCGGTTTCGCAGGACGCGTAGCGGGAGGAGCGGATTGGGTCCTTTGCTCTGCCACAGTAGGAAGGCAGCGAGCAGTACGCCGGCGATGACGAGGGCGACGATGACGTCGGTCCCGCCCCACCCGCTCGTGCCAGCCTCGCCCAGCCCGTAGACCAGGGCGACCAGGCCGCCGCAGCCGAGGACGACACCGAGCACGTCGAGCCGGACGCCACTTTGCCCTTCGCGCTTCGGGATCATGGCGAAGGCCCCGACGATCACCAGCGCGGCGATGGGCAGGTTGACGTAGAGGCACCAGCGCCAATCGACGTATTCGGTCAGGAAGCCACCGAGGATGAGCCCGAATGCCGAGCCGGCGATGGCGATGGTCGCGTAGATCCCGAAGGCCCGACCCCGCTCCCGTGGGTCAGTGAAGGTCGACGTCAGGATGGACAGCACCGATGGCGCCAACAAGGCCCCGAAGAGTCCCTGTAGCCCCCGGGCACCGATCAGCATCAGGGTTGTCTGAGAAGCGCCGCCGATGGCGGAGGCCAGTGCGAAGCCGACGACTCCGGTCATCAGCGTCCGTTTCGGGCCGAACATGTCGCTGATCCGCCCTCCGAGGAGGAGGAAGCCGCCGAAGGCCAGCGTGTATGCCGTCACGACCCACTGTCGATCGGTGTTCGAGAAGCCCAGGGCGTGCTGGGCCGACGGCAGGGCGATGATCATGATCGTCGAATCGAGCACCACCATGAGCTGCGCGCCGGCGATGACGACCAGAACCCACCAGTGGGCCCGGTTGGTCGCTTCGGGGTTGGGCCCGGCGACGCCGGCGTCC
The DNA here is from genome assembly GCA_050011635.1 of Acidimicrobiales bacterium. Lineage (GTDB taxonomy): Bacteria > Actinomycetota > Acidimicrobiia > Acidimicrobiales > RAAP-2 > Bog-756. The sequence continues at coordinate 8,200 of JBEKIU010000182.1, read as the reverse complement.
TGCAGCGCCGTCACCGGCTCACCTTCCCGCCTCCGCCGTCGAGAGCCGGCCCCGTCTGGAGAGGATCCGGTCGATCTGGTTCTGACTCAGGGGATACCGCCTCCACGCCTCGGGAGCGTTTGTGCGGGTGGTCTCGGGCGTGCCGCCGACGGCGCTCCGCAGGGTCGACGCTCGTAACCGGAGACCTCACTCCGTTTATGGTATCGAGAAGTGGAGCGAAATGTCCACCGCGCCGGTGACCGGTCCGTCGGAAGCGGCCAGCCGACCAGCCCTCGACGATGCCTGACACCTCGTCTGCACGGTCGGGTCCGGGAGTCCTCCGCGTGGGTCTGCATGACCTCGAGGGCTTGCGTCCTCCATCTCCCGGGCCGTGACACGGTGGGCAACCGACGTGAGTAGGTTGACGGAGGTGCACCGAGTGTCCGCATGAGCTACCGAGTCGTTCAGTGGGCGACCGGCAACCAGGGCGTCGAGGCGATTCGGGCGATTCTCGACCGGCCCGACATGGAGCTGGTTGGAGCCAAGGTCTACAGCGAGGACAAGGTCGGGATAGATGTCGGGGTCTTGGCCGGCCGCGAGCACTGTGGTGTCGTGGCCACCCTGGATGTGGACGAGATCCTGGCCCTCGGCGCTCACTGCGTGGCCTACTTCCCACGGATCGCCTCGCTCGACGAGGTCTGCCGCATTCTGGCCAGCGGCACCAACGTGGTCACCACTGCCTTCCTCTTTCACCCACGTTCACTTCCCGCCGGCGATCTCGCTCGATTGGAGGCAGCCTGCGTGAGAGGCGGCTCGTCGGTGCACGGCACCGGCCTCAATCCGGGAAATCTGAGTGGGGTGCTGCCGCTCGCTCTTTCAGGAATGTCCCGGACGATCGAGAAGATCACCTTGCAGGAGCGGGCCGACTGGTCCTTCTACGAGTCGACCCATATCACCTTCGACAACATGCGCTTTGGCCGTGCGCCGGAGGAGGTGACCGAAGCGGCGAGTGACTTCTTGCGGTTCAACAGCGGGATCTTCCAGGAGATGGTCGCCCTCCTCGGCCGGGCTCTGGGTGCAGGCCTCGACGAGATCACCTCTTCGGTCGAACTGGTGACGGCCGAGACGGATCACGACATCTTCGGGATCACGTTGGGCGCCGGGACAGTCTCCGGACAGCGATGGCACTGGCGCGGGCTCCGAGCCGGCGACACCCTCATCGAGATCGAGACGCTGTGGACAGTGGGGGGAGAGTACCCGACCCAGTGGCCGACGCCACTCGATGGATGGACGCTGACCCTGGAGGGTGAGCCTTCCATCCAAGCCCACCTCCTGACCCTCATGTCCTATGAGCGGCCGCTGCCCATCACCGAGCACGTTCGAGCGGCGAGCGTGGCCACTGCCATGCAGGCGATCAACACGATTCCCGCACTCTGCGCCGCCCCGCCCGGTGTCCAGACCATGGCCGACCTGCCCCTGGTGCGAGCGGGGCTGGGCTTCGGAAATGTAGCCCCCGAGCCCGTGATTCGATCTGAGTGAGTGACGAGTCCGGCGCCGACGGCCAGTTCGAATGAGGTCGCCGCGGGCGCTCTCTCCGCCAACCCCATCCAGCACAGGTTCAGGCCGCTGCCGTCGATCCTCCGATGTACACGTTCCGTGTAACCGTCTCCGGAAAGGCTGCTTTCAACCCGGTCAGCCCCGCGAGTGACGAATCGAAGCCGAAGACGTGACGCAGCTGGGCCGTCACCGACTGCCTGATCACCGGCCAACCTTGGGATACCGGCGTGTCCGGAGCATTGCAGCCGTCGCTGGCCAGCGTCTTCAGGCTTGCCGGAACCGCGATGTGGACCTCACTGGCGATAGCCAGAAGGCCACCTTTCCCGGCCCCGATCTCGCAGATGTCGGAGAAGACAAGATGTCCGAAGTTGTGGAGCGTCACGAGGCGCTTGGGTTCCTTCATGGCGGTGAACGCCTTGGCGATTCCGGTCGGACTGGCAATCTGGTCAGCCGTGCCCACCATCAGCATTCCGGGCTTGTCGGGAACGATGCTGGTGGGTCCGGACGTGGTCTGCCCGAAGGAGCCGACTGTCGCACCGGCCATTCCGATGAACGTGGAGATCCGCGGATCGGCCGCCGCCAGGGCTTCAGAGACGGCTCCGCCGAGCGAGTGGCCGATGGCGGCCACCCGGCTCATGTCGATGTGGCCGTGGAACATGCCGGCGCCCTGTGCATCTTCGCCCATGAGGGTGATGACCCGGCGCTGCTCGGTGATGTCGGCAGCGACCCCCTGGCTCTTCGCCCCGCTCAGCACGGCCGTGAGATCGTTGTCGGGAAGGTCTGACGCAGCAACCACGAAACCCCACGAGGCGAGTCGGGTGGTGAGGAACGTGGACTGGTCCCGGAACCCGGAATAGCCGTGGGTGAACACGACCAGGGGGAACCGTCCCGACGCAACCGGCACCCCACGGTACGCGTCCGTCTCGTAGGTGGCTCCGTCGAAGTGGGCCGGGATCAGAGCTCGCAGTGCCGGCGGCAACCAGGTGGCCACGTTGTAGCTGGCCCGGGTGTGTCCCTTCACCGACGCCGGTGTGGCCGGATACCAGACCTCGACGAGCGGTCCACCGGCCCTGAGGGACAGCGTGGTCACCCCGGAGGCGAATGGACCCGGTTTGGTGAAGCTCGTCGGTCCCAGCTGCGCCACCGTCGGCACCGTGTCTCCATGGACGACGGTCGAGGTGGGGGCCGAGCTCGAGGTGGGGGCCGAGCCCGATGCCGAACAACCCGCCGCCGTCAGGGCCAACGCCATGAGGACGGGTGCGCAGGAAGCACCGAGCGACCGTCGTGTCCGGAAAATGCATCGACGTTCAATTGGATTTCTGCGCGGGATCATCCGCCCTTCTTACTCCGCCAGGGGGGTACTGAGCCGGCTTACGATTGCTCCAACCGCGATCGGCGCACCGCCTGCGGACCCGGGCCCCCTGCTCAGAGGACCTTGGAGAGGAACGACCGGGTTCGCTCGTGCCGGGGGTCGGTGAGCACCTGGACGGGGTTGCCGGCCTCCACCACCACCCCGCCGTCCATGAAGACGACGGTGTCGCCGACCTCGCGGGCGAAGCCCATCTCGTGGGTGACCACGATCATCGTCATGCCGTCGTCGGCCAGGCCGCGCATGACGTCGAGCACATCGCCCACCAGCTCGGGGTCGAGGGCGGAGGTCGGCTCGTCGAAGAGCATCAGCTTGGGCTCCATGGCCAGGGCCCGGGCGATGGCCACCCGCTGCTGCTGGCCCCCCGAAAGCTGGTTCGGGTAGCTCGACACCTTGTCGGCCAGGCCCACTCGGTCCAGGAGGCGGTGGGCCCGCTCCCGGGCGGTCGCCGTCGGCTCGCGGCGTACCCGGACCGGGCCCGACATCACGTTGTCGAGCACATTCATGTGGGGGAACAGGTTGAACCGCTGGAAGACCATGCCGATCTCGGCCCGCTTGCCGCACACCTCCCGGTCCCGCAGCTCGTAGAGCTTGTCGCCGCTGAGCCGGTACCCGACCAGCTCGCCGTCGACTGAGAGCTCGCCACTGTCCACCTTCTCGAGATGGTTGATGCACCGCAGGAAGGTGCTCTTCCCTGAGCCCGAGGGGCCGATCAGGCACAGCACCTCGCCCCGGTTGACGGTGAGGTCGATGCCCTTGAGGACCTCGGTCCGGCCGAAGGACTTGCAGACCCGGCGCGCTTCGACCATCGGCTCACTCATGGGGTGCCACCCAGGGGGGCCCGGCCAGCGGGGGCACCGGCTCGACGCGCACGTGGAGCAGCGACTGCCGAAGTCGCTGGAGGGGGGTGGGCGGCAGCGCCCGGAGGGAGCCTCGGGCGTAGTACCGCTCGATGTAGTACTGCCCCACGGTGAGGATCGAAGTGAAGAACAGATACCAGATGCTGGCCACCAGCAACAGCGGCACCGTCTCGTAGTTGGCGTTGGAGACGTTCTGGGTGGCGGTGAAGAGCTCGGTCACGGCGATCACGTAGACCAGCGAGGTGGTCTTGAGCATCGAGATGGTCTCGTTGCCGGTCGGCGGGATGATGACCCGCATGGCCTGGGGAAGGACGATGAGCCGGAGGGTCTGCCGCCTGGTCATCCCGAGCGACTGGGCGGCCTCGGTCTGGCCCTCGTCGACCGAGATGATCCCGGCCCGGACGATTTCGGCCATGTAGGCGCCCTCGTTCAGGCTGAGGCCCAGTGCCCCGGCCACGAAGGAGGTCACCAATACGTTGGCGTCGACGGTGACGAAGCCGGGCCCGAACGGGATCCCGAAGGACAGGTGCGGGTAGAGGTAGGTGATCCCTACGTACCAGAAGAAGAGCTGGACCAGCACCGGCGTCCCCCGGAAGAACCAGATGTAGATCCAGGCCGACCCGGAAAGCAGCCGGTTGGGGGACAGGCGCATCACCGCCAGCACCACGCCGATGGTGATGCCCGCCACCATGGCGATGACCGTCAGCTCCAGGGTGACCCCGATGCCGCGCAGGATCGGGTGGTAGAAGAGGTACTTCCCCACCACCCCCCACTGGAAGCGGCCTTCGCGCACCCCTCCCCGCTCGACGTGGGAGAAGAGCAGGGTGTTGACCATCATGGCCCCCACCACCAGCACGGCGGCGCTGGCTACCCAGCGCCACGGGTGGCGCACGGGGACCACCGTCGGGGCCGGCGCTGGGGCCGCCCCCGGCGGGTCGGACCCCGGCGGCTCGGTCATCGCTCGGGTGGTGCGGGGCCGGTCGGGAGGACTAGCTGGTGGCGCCGTTGATCACCGAGCTGGTCACCGCCCCGGACTGCACGCCCCACTTGGTCAGGATCTTGCTGTAGACGCCGTTGGCGATCAGGAGGTTCACCGCCCCCTGCACCGGGGTGGCCATGCCGTTGCCTTTGGGGAGGGCCAGCCCGTAGGGGGCGACCTCGAAGGAGGTGCCGCTGTTCTGGAACACCCCGTTGGAGCTGGCCACGATGTAGCCGGCCACCTGCGAGTCGGCGAAGCCGACGTCGGCCCGGCCGCTGGAGACGGCCAGGTTGGCCTCGCTCTGGTTGCCGAAGGCGAGGACGGTGACCGTCGGCTTGCCGGCCTTGGTGCAGGCCTTGGCCTCGGTCTGGGCGTCGGTCTGCTCGGTGGTTCCCGACTCCACCGACACGCTGTGACCGCACAGGGAGGTGAGGCCGTTGAAGGCCAGGGAGCTGCCGGTTTTCACGTAGAAGCCCTCGCCGGCGGTGAAGTAGTCGACGAAGTCGACCACTTTCTGCCGGGCGATGGTGTCGGTGAATGACGAGGCACCCATGTCGTACTTGCCGCTCTGGATCCCCGGGATGATGGTGTCGAAGGTGGCGTTGATCAGCTTGGGCTTGAGGCCGAGCACCTGGCTGATGGCGGTGGCCAGGTCGGCGTCCATGCCCACGATGGTGGATCCGTTGGGGGCGATGAACTCGTCAGGGGCGTAGGTGGCGTCCAGAGCGATGGTCAGGGTGCCGTTGGTTTTCACCGAGGAGGGCACCGAGGCCGCCAGCGTGGCGTCGGCCGGCTGGGTCGGGATCACCGTCGTCGGCAGCGACGGGCTGGCCGCCGTCGTCGAGGACGAAGCTGCCGTGGTGGTCGTGGAGCTGCTCGAGTTGCTCGAGCACGCCGCGCCGAGGACGGCGACCACCCCGATCGTGGTGGCCACCGCCGCCTTCCGGAATCCCCGCTGGGTGAGCATGAGCTGACCTCCACTGTCGATCGTCGAGTGACGGCAAAGTGTGACACGTAGGTGACGAACGTGCGACTTCCGCAGCCCAGGCTCTGTTGTCACGGAGATTGCGGGTTGGCGGTGGATTCCTTGCTGGCGAGATAGGCCTGGGCGGACCGTTGCACGACCTCGAGCACATCAGGGTTGAGGCGATCCATGTGTCTCCGGTCGTACCACCTGAGCCAGATGCCGATGAGGACGATGCCCCGGGTGAGTCCGGCGGCTCCCTGGGCGTTGAAGTAGAGGATCGCTCGCACCCCGCCGAGTACTTGCCGGAGCGGCTCGAAGCCGGCGGCGAAGCGGAAGAACGACGGCAGTGCCTGCACCGGGATGGTTCCGCCCGAAGAGGCCAGGGCAAGGTAGACGAACAGGAGCATCGCCAGCAGTTGCCCGAGTGAACCGAAAGCAGCGAACAGGGCGAGCGTGCCGGCCGCGATCGCAATGCCGGCGAATGAGATGAAGAGCCAGAGTTCACCAACATACGGAGCATTCAAGTGAAGGAGCCCGACGGCAACCAGCAGAAGGATGCCGGTCAGGATCGGCACGGCGACGAGCACCACCGCCCATTTGGTCAGGAGGGTTTGCCACCGGCTGATGGCGACCGGCATCCTTTGCCGCCATCTGGGTCCGATCTCGCTGGTGCCGTACCCGAGCGCAGTATCGATACTGGAGTTGACGAGAACAGCGCCCAGGAACCCGCACATGAGCGCCAGGAGCGAGATGTAAAAAGCGCTCAGCCCGAGCGCCGAGTTCGGTGGGAGGGACCGGGCCTCGCTCGTCGTCACCGTGAGGGGGTTGGAAGCACTGATCCCAGCTTCCGGGGTGCGGCCGAGCTTGGCGGCCTCACCCGACAGCTTGCTCCCGAGCGAGAGCGATACCTGATGGAGGGCCGGCTGGGCAACGCCGGTGGCGAGCTCCACTCCGGTGCCTCCCGCCCGCGGGTTGGTGAGCAGCTCAACCGTCGGCGTGCCGGAAGACGCGGATGCCAGCCCATAGGCGGACAACAAAGATGCGGTGAAGCCGGGAGGGATCACGACGGCAGCGAAGGCTTTGTCGCTGTTCATCTCTGCTTTGGCCTTGGCGGACGAGACCTCACTCAGCGAGAGCCGGCTGGTCACGTCGTGCGAGCCCAGCAGGGCCGACGCCACCTGGTCTCCGAAGTTGACCCGGCTCCCCTGGACGGTTCCCCCGCTATCTTCGTTGACCAGTGCCACTGGCAGGCCGCTCAGATGTCCCGTCGGGTTGACGATCGCGCCAATGTAGAAGAGCGTCATCAAGAAGATCAGGACCGACGCCAGGATGATCGGGGCAAGCCACACATTGCGCACCCGAAGCAGGGTCGACGCGCGGATCCGGGGCGCGGCCGCGGGGATCTCGTCTCGTTCACGGTCGGATTTCACGGCCTGTCCTTTCCTGATTCGAGAGACTCGGCACCAAGGCCGGGAGACATCTGGTGATCAGGTGTACTGACTGATTTCGGGCCGGCGAGCGGTGCGCGCTCACCGTGCATGTCCGAAGTCCAGAGCTCCCAGATCGCCTTGTCTGCGTACTCCTCCACAAGTGCACCGGCGTCGGAAGTACCGCACTCGGCATTCGCCGCTGAACCGAAGGTAGGTCGGCTTCGACGGTGGTCATGGGTTCGCCTCCAGTGTGAAGGAATGTTCGTTTTAGAGTAAGGGAGAGACCCTCGGGTGTCAAGGGGGAATGTTGTTCGACAGGGCGTCCAAATCATGGATCCACCAGGATCCCCAGCCCGGTTCACCTTCCCCCTTCCGTCCTTGCTTCAGAACGACGGATGTCCCTTACGCTCTCTCAGCCGTGCTTCCCTGCAGACCGGCGATCAGTTCGAAGTGGGTGCGTCCGGCGAGGACGATGCCCTCGACATCTTCGGCCAGTAAGAACCCCTCGGCCGCCAGCAGTTCAGCCGCGGCCTCGATCTGGGTCACGTAATCATCGAGGTCGCGATAGCGCTCACGGATGTTGCGTCGCCGGTCTCGAGACATCGCGGCGGGCGCCCGTTGTGGAAACGGGACGCTGTTCCCAGTGACGGAGCCGAAAGACGCCCATTGCGCGCCCTCGGCGAGCACAAGATTCCAGCCGGTATGGGTTGCCAGGGGAACGGAGAGCTCGGGGTGGCGGATGCCGGCCACCTCGTTTCCATCTTGGTCGAGTGCAGAGACGTACGCCGTCCCGGGGAACCGAACGTCGTTGCCCGCTGCCGTCGGGGAGAGCAAGTCGGCCTCCTCGGGTGTAATGATTCCGGTGATGGCGGCGAAGTGGTCGAGTGCATGCCTACGTGACACAGCGGTGCCATCGGCCACTCGAGGCAGGCGCGACCGAGGGGGAGGGTCGCCGTCGACGACCCACCTTCGGGTCAGCTCAAAGACCGCCCGATTGAAAGGCACGACCGAGAGGTAGTTTCGGGGCGTTCCAGAACTTCCGAGGTTCAGCGGTGTGCC
>JBEKIU010000181.1:0-7962 GCA_050011635.1 Acidimicrobiales bacterium | reverse complement strand
CTCTCGGTCCACACCCCAGAGGACCTGGCCCGGATCGCCAAGAGCCTCAACAACCGTCCGCGCAAGACGCTCGGCTTTCTGAAACCATCAGAGAAGCTTGCCGAGCTAATTGCGGCGACCCCCTGAACCCGCCTTATCGTCTACAGCCGATAATTCGTCGGTCCGGGTCCGGGAAGAACCGAGGTCCCTCCCGGAGGGGGCTGACCGGCGCCGGCCCGGCGGCCCTCAGGCTTCGGAGCCGTGCAGCCTGGCGGTGGCGAGGCCGAATGGGCGCAGCTCGAAGGTGCCCTCGAACGGCTTCTCGGGATAGCCCCGCAGGTCGACCAGCCAGCCGCTGTGCCCGTCGATCGTCACCGTGGCCGCCTCGGGACCGGGGTTGAAGACCCGGACTTCGAGCACCCCTCCGTCCCGGCGCACTGCGCTCACCTCGGCTCCACTGACCGTCAGCCCGCTGCCGGCAGACGGGCGGGTGCCCCCGCCCGGGCTGGTCAAGACCTCCAACGGGAGCAGGATGTCGTCGGCCAGGGCGTAGGGGTCGTCGACGTCGACCGCCACCGCATAGTGCAGCGAGACAGCTCGACCTCTCATCTGGAGTCCCTCGACCGGCGTCAGCGGACCGGCCGGGAAGGGTCGGTAGGCCATGCCGAACCGGGACAGCATGCCGGTCGAGCGCAGCACGGTCAACGCCATGGTCGACGCGGCATCGCCGTTCGATGTGGCCTCGATATCGATCAGCTCGTACTCGCACACCCCGTCGTGGACCACGGTCAGGCCCCCGGCGGAGACGAAGCGGTGGGCAGGCGCCGTGGGCAGGCCGAATTCTTCCGTGCGGCCCTCGGCCGTGAGGCCCCGCTCGACCACCGTGAAGGCACTCTCGGCCCGCGACGTCCGGGCCGGTTCGCGCAGGGGTAGATGCACCCGGAGACGGTGGTCGCCACTCGGGTTGACGAACGACGTGGTCACCCGAACCGCAGGATCGTCCGCTCGCAGCTCCAGCGTCGTCTCCACGGCCACGGTCTGCTCCCCCACCCGGGCCTGGGAGTCCACGTCGATGTGGTCGGGCCAGCGGTACCGCGCCTCGATCACCACCCGGGCCCGCACCGGCCCGGGTTCGGTCACCCGGACGGTGATTTCCTCCGGCGTCTCCACGAACGAGTCGGCGGAGGGCGGCGAGTAGTTGTACGAGTCGCCGAGGTCCCCACCGTCGACCAGCTGACCGTACCCGGGCCGCCCGTTGAGGGAGAACGTGCCCAGGCTGCCGTCCACCTCGACCGACACCAGGCCGTTGGAGAGCGACACGAGCGGCCCGGGCTCGCCGACCTCGACCGGATGGACCAGGGTTGCCGGTTCGAACGGGCGCCATCCGAAACCGGGCACGTGTGCCACCCGGGCCGCGATCGTTCGGGTGGGGGGTTGGTCCAGGCCGAAGCGGATCACGGCATCGGGGCGCGCATCCAAACGGGCGTAGATGTCCTGCTTGGCGCGGGCGATGGGCACGTCGCGCTTCTCTTGCGGACCCACTGCGAAGGTGATGCCGATACCGTCCTCGTCCTCTTCGACGACGATGTCGTGCAACCAGAGGTCGCGGTCGATCTGCGGGTTCTGCAGCATTCCGAGCAACGACCGGACCGTCTCGGCCTCGAGTTCCCTCAACCCGCGAGGACCGCTGTGCTCAGAGAGCACCTGCACGGCGGGTCCGGGTGGCTCTGTCGCGGCGACCACCAATTCGACCACACCCGATCGGGAACGGCTGGACGCATTGAGGACGTAGGAGCCGGGCTCGTCCAGCGACCGGGCCAGCGAGTCGACCGCCCGCCGGGCCAGTCCGGCGGCGACCGTGCGCGCCTCCGCGTAGCGGTGCAGGACGGCATCGACCACATCGTCCACCGAACAGGCACAGATGGAATCGTGGGCCGAGTTGCGCACCATTTCCTTCCAGGCCAACTCCAGCAGTCTTGCCGGCCAGGCCGACGGCTCCTGGAACAGTGCGGCAAGGGGTTCGGCTCTCCGCTCCAGCTCGCGTGCGGCCAGACCGCCCGAGCGCTTGACGTCGACCCGGTTGGAGGTGACACCCATCAGCATGTCGGCGCGGAAGCCCGAGCGGAGCTCCCCTTTCCAGTGCTCGAGGCCTTCGGTGGGCGCCGCGGCCAGGTACACAGGAAGGGGCAGGATCTCGAACCGCAGCTCTTCTTGGACATCGTTGGCCTCGGCCAGGACCCGGCCGAGCCAGGGCTGGGGCGAGAGATGGTCGGACCCGTTCATGATCAAGAGGTCGTCCATGACGAAACCTTCGACCTCGTCGAGGTGGTCGGCCACCCGTTGCACCAGCGCCTTGGCGTCGTCGGGAAGTGCAGCCCCGTTGCTGTAACCCACAGGCAGGTATTCGGCCCGCACGACGGACCCGTCGGGCGCCTCCCAGAAGAACCCGGTCTTCGTGATGGCCGAGGGCACACCCCGCCACACGACGGCGTGGGTGAACCCCGCCATGCGGAGGATCTGGGGCATCTGGGCGATGTGGCCGAACATATCGGGCAGGTAGCCGATATCCATGGTGCCGCCGAACGCTGCACCGCGGAGAAGCCCCATCTGCAGGTTGCGGACGATGGTCTCGCCCGAAGCCAGGAACTCGTCCATCAGGATGTACCAGGGACCCATGCCGATCCGGCCGGCCGCGGCCAGAGCACGTACTCGCTCCTCGGCCTCCGGCCGTACCTCCAGGTAGTCGTCGACCACGGCCATCTGCCCGTCGAGTAGGAAGTAGGGGTAGCTGTCGTCGGATTCGAGCAGGGGCACCAGTGCATCGAACATGTCGACCAGATTGAGGCGGAACTCCTGATATGACTCATACCACTCGCGGTCCCAGTGGGTGTGCGGAACGACAACGACTCGCCGGGCTGTCATGACCACCACACTATGACGTCCGGGGTGACCCGGCCCGGGGCGCCTCTACTGGCAGTCGCGGCACCGTCCGTAGACGGCAAAGTGATGGGGGTTGATCTCGAACCCGAACTGGGATCTGGCATTCTTCGACAGGTCCCGAAACAGCGCATCCGGGGCCTCGAACGTCGCGCCACACACCTCGCACACGAAGTGGGAATGTGCGCCCTCGGCAAGATGGTAAGTCGCGGCACCATGTCCAAGGTGCGAGTGGACGATGACCCCGAGCTTCTCCAGCTCTTCCACATTGCGATAGATGGTCGACAGATGCACGTCAGGAGCTTTGGCCTGCACCTTGGCGGCCAGCTCCTCGACGGTGCTGTGGCCCTGGGCCTCGAAGATGGCCTGCAACAGGAAGCGTCGGGACGAGGTGATCCGCCCGCCGTGCTCGCGAACCAGCGCCAGCGCCCCCTCGAGGGTACTGGTGTTGCTCGGCTCCTTTGTCGAGGCATCTGCCGGCCTGGTCACCATGTCATCCTACCGGGGCGACCCCGCCGATCGATGAGAGCGAGCCCGACGTTCCCCTCGGGTTGTGACCCCAGCTTCACGGCCAACTGGTCTGCGAAGGCAGCCTAGGTAGGTTAGTTACGCTGTTGCAAACATCTCGCATTTCGTCTACTGTGCGGGAAACCCCGTCAGCGAGATCGGCACCAGCGGAGGACAACCAAGTGGTCATCACCAGCGCGGCCCCCACCCCGTCAGGTCCCCTCGAGAAGCTCAAGGAGTTCCGTCGGGGCCTGTCCCCCACCCAGTGGTTGCAGACCAAGCTGATGTTTGCTTCGATCCTGTTGCTCCACCTCGTCGGCTTCGGCGTGTTCATCCTGGTCGTGGTGCCCAGCCACTACAAAGGCCTTGGCATCGGGGTATCCGTGCTGGCCTACACTCTCGGGCTCCGTCACGCCTTCGACGCCGACCACATCTCAGCGATCGACAACACCACCCGGAAGCTGATGAACGAGGGAAGGAAACCCCTCAGCCTGGGGTACTTCTTCTCATTGGGCCACTCGACCATCGTCGTGGCCATCGGTGCCGGGATCGTCATTGCCGAAAAGACCGTCTACGGCGCCGTGGCCCACAGCCATTCGGGCCTGGAACAGTTCGGTGGGATCTTCGGCACGATCGTCTCGGCTTCGTTCCTCTACCTCATCGCCTTTCTCAACATCGTCATTCTGGCCGGGATCATCACGGTGTTCAGGAGGATGCGCCACGGCGAGTTCGACGAGGCAGAGCTCGAAAAGCAGCTGGAGAACCGGGGCTTGATGTACCGCATCTTCGGCAAATGGATGAAGTCGATCACCAAGGAGTGGCAGATGTACCCGGTGGGGGTGGTCTTCGGCATGGGGTTCGACACCGCCAGCGAGGTCGCCCTGCTGGCCACGACCGCCCTGCTGGCCACACAGTCGTTGCCCTGGTACTCCATCATGTGCCTCCCCCTCCTGTTCACGGCGGGGATGACCCTCATGGACACGCTGGACGGGGTCTTCATGAACGTGGCCTACGGCTGGGCCTTCTTCAATCCGGTCCGGAAGGTCTATTACAACCTGGCCATCACCGGGCTGTCGGTGTTCATCTGCTTCTTCGTCGGCACGATCGAAGTACTCGGGCTCCTACCGACCGAGCTGCACTTGAGCGGTGGCTTCTGGAACTTCATGGCCAATTTCAACATCAACACGGCGGGGTTCGTGATCGTCGGCCTGTTCGTCGCCACCTGGGTCGGCGCGCTGATGATCTGGAAGTACGGCCACGTCGAGGAGAAGTGGATGGCGAAGCTGACCCACCAGACGAGCCCCGATCAGTTCGAAGAGGATCTCGGCCTGCGCTACCAGGCGGAGGTTGCAGCCCAACAGGTCTCGTGACGCGATACCCGTAACGTGAGGGAATGACCCTCACCATCTTCGGCGTCGTCGTGCTGACATTCATGATGGCCATGTATGCACTGGAGCGGCGGGGCCCTGCTTTCATCCTCGCTTTCGCCCTGGGCTGTGCCCTGTCCAGCACCTACGGATTCCTGTCGGGGGCGTGGCCGTTCGGAGTTGTCGAAGCGATCTGGACGGTCGTCGCCATCCATCGCTACACGAACACCGCCCGAAAGAGCTCGAATCCCGCCTCGTGACGATGCCAATGCGCCCGCCGCTCGCTCAAGAGGGTGAGGCGAGATGCTCCCCCATCAGGCAAAGCACTTGCGGATGGCGGCTTGTGCGGCCGGTTGCAGCTCTGACGGCTGCGTGGGGTCGGGCTTGGTCATCAGTTTCCCGGAGTTGTAGTAGAGCCACGGGCCCCAGAAATAGAGACCAGCGATCTTGCGCTCCTTCACGAACTGACAAGCAGCTGTGAACCAGTTGGCCTGAATCGTCTGGTTGAACGTCTCACCCGGCGACGGATCGACATTCGGATCTGCGTAGGAGCCGTCCAACGCCGGAATGCCCACCTCCTCAAACGTGTCGTCGGCAGCGGCGGCGGCGAATGCCTCCCCCTTCAGGTACGTGTTCCAGCCGGCGAGGAGCTGGGCGACCGATGAGGTGGGGGTCGTGTGGGAGACGTGCGGATACGCGTCTTGTGCGACTGCAGTGCCCGCATGGACGGCGCCCTTTTGGGGTTCGGCCCAGATCGAGTCGAAGACCAGCTGGCCGGAGTAGAGCTTCTTGGCCGACGCGATCGCCGACGGCCACTGCGAGCTCGTCGCCATGCTGGTGAGTTCCGATGAAATGGCGAATCGGGTGACCTTGTTCGCTTGCGCCATCTGCAAGTACGGCTTGAGCATACTTTCGTAACTTGTGATCCACGCGGCTCCATTGGTCGGCGTGATGTTGCCCCGCCAGTTGCCGAAGATCCAGAGATTGGATTGATCGAGCAAGGGTCGGAGCAGGACATGCAGTCCGGCGGACTCGGCTGCGTGCACGAGAACGGCGAGGCGTGCCGGACTGGGCGATTGCAGCGGGACGGGAATCGCCTCGGGCTCACCGCACAGGTCGGCGGCAAAGACACTGTTCGTCGTGGGACCCAGGGCATAGAACGGAAAGACGATCTCGACGCTGTTCGCTCCCAGCGATTTGATGCCTTTCATCTCGTTCATGGCGTTCGCCTGCCAAGCGGCCGCGGGCTCACAGCTGCCCGTGACATAGACGTCGATTCCAAGCTGGAGAGCAGGCGCCACCCGGGGAGTGGACTTCACCGGGGGAGCTTTTTCCACTCGGGATACGGGCGCCGCCGAGCTGGTCCTGGTACCACTGCTCGCGGAACTGGCCGCCGCCGGAGTCGAGGTCATCTTCAGGACCCCGTCCACGAGCTCCCAGCCGGACGGAAGCGCCTTCGGCGTGCCCGTGATGCCCCCCGACCTCACACCGACCAGCGCGGCCCCGGCGAGGTTGGTGCCGGACAGGTCGCTGGCGGACAGCGTGACATCCAGGGCGTCTGTGTTGCTGAGATTGGCATCGGTGAGCGTGGCCCCGGTCAGGACGGCTCCTTCGAGGTTGGCACCGGCTGCGTCAGCCCCAGTGAGGTGCGCGTCCCCGAGGCTGGCGCCGTAGAGGAATGCGCCCGGTCCGACCAGGTACCCACTCACCACGGACCAGTTGGCCGGGAGGCCGCTCGGAGTACCGACGAGGCCGCCGGAGATGACCCCGGAGAGGGCGGCGCTGGTGAGGGAGGCACCGGTCAGGTTGGCGCCGGTCAGGTTGGCGCCGGTGAGCTTGGCGCCGGTGAGCTTGGTACCGGTCAGCACGGCGTCGGTGAGATTGGCCCCCGGTCCCACGAGGTACCCGCTGACCAGCTTCCAGTTGGTGGGCAGCGTGCCGCTGCCCTTGTCGGTGCCGGACACCAGACCGGTGACGTCCGACCCCGAGAACGTGGCGCCGGTGAGCGTCGAGCCCGTAAGGGTGGCCTCGTCCAAGAGGGTGTTCTTCATGCCGGCTTCGGTCAGGGTGGCGTCGGAGACGAGGGCACCCTGCAGGTCGGCGCCGGTCGCGGTGACCTTCGTCAGGTTGGCCCTGGTGAGGTTGGCATTGGTGAGGTTGGCACCGGTGAGATTGGCCTTGGTGAGGTTGGCACCGGTGAGGTTGGCACCGTAGAGGTTGGCTTTGGAGAGGTTGCAGCCCGAGAGCATGGCGTTGGGGCCGGGGACGCAACTGGCGGCACTGGCGGGCACGACGCCGGTCAGGGCCAGGGCCAACAACAGCGCCACGCCGGCCAAGGACAGCATGACCCTGGAGTGAGGAAATCGCCCTCCGTCTCGAGCGCCCGAGGTCTCCATAGGGTGACCGTTGCATAGTATTCCCATAGGAAAACAACCTCACAGTAGCGGTTGGTCTTGTCAGGTGGACAGCTTGCGGATGTCCGAGAAGGTGGGCCTGCGCGGCCACCCGTGGGGTCGAAGCATCAAGGATTGCGGCGGTGAAACCTTCCTCGAGGCACCTCGTCCAGTCGGTCTTGGCCACCCAGAGCAGTTGCAGCTTCTCACAGAGCGACGGCTCGATCCAGAGCGGGTCTTGTGGATATCTCGGCTGTCTACGGCACATCCTCCGAGAGCATCTGGGCGACGTCGATGGCCACGGGCGATGACCTTTGGCCCTAGCCGCAGGGCATTCCCCCCTCTTGACTGGATCAATGAGCCTGCTGACCGGATCCGACCTGGCGAAATCCGGTCAGCGGGAAGGGCACCGGCGGGTGGCCCTGGCCATCGTGTGTCTCGCTGCGCTGATCATCAATGTCGACAACACCATCCTCAACGTGGCCCTCCCGACGCTTGTCCGGGACCTGCAGGCGACGTCGAGCCAGCTCCAATGGATCGTCGATTCCTACGCGATGGTGTTCGCCGGACTCCTCCTCGTCGGAGGGACTCTTGCCGACCGGTTCGGCCGCAAGCGCGTCTTCCTCTTCGGCCTCATCGTGTTCGCTGTGGGGTCGATCGGCGCGGCGTTGTCCAGCTCAGTCCCGACCCTCATCGCATTCCGGGCCCTCATGGGGGCCGGCGCCGCGCTCACGATTCCGGCATCGCTGGCAATCATCAACGACTTGTTTCGTGATCCG
>JBEKIU010000180.1:0-8045 GCA_050011635.1 Acidimicrobiales bacterium | reverse complement strand
CACTATGGCGGAGCAGCCGGATAGCGAAGATTTCGACACTGAATGTCCGGGAGGTCTGCACACCATGTGCTGCCATCTCGTCCCCTCGATCAGCGATGCATCGGACGGAAACCTGCGATTGGAGTGGGATGTGGGCGGGGCGGTGTGCACATGCCCGTGCCATGCCGAGTGCCCGATAACGGCCTTCGGAAATACGTCGGATTGGCCAGAAGGCTGCGCTTGTCCTGGCACCGCTGCCCACGTGCGTCGGGAGTCACGCATGTCGTCCAGCTTGGGGGAGACCCTGCGGACGTCCGTCGACAAGTCACGGCGCAGGAAAAGGGCACAAGAAGAACTGCGGCGCCAAGCGCCCGCACGTTCGGTCGAAGAAGTGGATCAGATGATCGACGAAATCTGGCCAAAGTACGGACTGCCGGTGCCACTTGGCCCTGCTCGACCCTGGATCATCGATCACGCACGGAACCCACCGGGCTACGCCGCTCAGGTCCGCATGACGGCAGACATCCTCGCCGGAACCGGCAGGTTCATCTCCGGGATCGTGGGCATGTTTCGAGAGGCCTCAACGGCTGATTCTGAAGACACCGGTACCGAGCTGCCGTCGTTCTACATTCAGACCGGTACCGATGCCGTTGAGGTGATACTCGACGACGACGCTCGAGAGCTCGTGGGTTCACAGACTGATGGGATCTTCACCTCTCGGATCCTGTCAACAGCCAAGGTGACGCTCAGGAGGGATGGCGAATCGGTGGAGGTCTGGACCCACGGCGGAACGCACGACGACAGTCCCGTGCGTCTTGGCACAGTGCCCCTAGAGGAAGCTCCCCGGTACCTGCCTCTCTTGCGAGCTGCCGAGCGGGTTGACCAGGACCCGGTGTGTCCTGCCCTCCGGACCGAAGGTCCCGAGGGAACGTGGCACCTGTACTTGAAGCTTCCCCAGACTTCATCTGGATGACGGTCCGCCCTGTTGCCCGCTGGGCGCATGAGTATCCCACATCGCCGGGAGCGGGCGGCACCCACGGTGCCGCCGATCAGCCTGAGTGGGGCAGTCACGAGCTGCGCCCCCTCAGCTTCGTCGATCCGGCGGCGCCGTCAAGTTCTGAAGGCGGAGTTGCCCCCGTGCCACCATCTTGCCGTCGGCCACGCTCTCGATTTCGACAAGCCAGAGCTGCTGCGTTCGGCCGGTGAAGATCGGTGTGCCGATCGCCCGCACTCGGCCGGTGCGATGGGGGCGGAGGAAATCGGTGGAGTTCGACGTCCCGACCACCGCCATCTGGCCGGTGATCGCTCGGGCCGCGAGCGCAGCACCGTGGCTACCAACGGACTCCACGATCGAGGCCCAGACACCACCGTGAACGATCCCATAGGGTTGCTGGTGCCGCTCGTCGATGTCGACATAGGCCACGACCCTTGTCGGAGTCAGCTCCTCTACCCGGATTCCCAACGCGCTGTCCCATCCCGGTTGCGGATCCATCCATCTCCTCCGTTCTTCTGTCCCCCTCATCGTAGGAAGGATTCCTATCTGCAACACCAGTCCCCGGCGAGGGCGACGAGGTCATGTCGTTTCCGAATGGGTTCGGTGCCCCGCAACACCGGGAGCGGGCTTCGATCCACCCTGCCTATGTGGCAGAGCTTCAACTAATTGGGATCGATGACGACGGACGATCTCTTTGGCTCATGTGGAGCGATGTTCCTGGTTGGATGCTTGCACGGGAAGTCGCCCCCGGTCAGTGGGCTGGCATCGCCACCTATTCGGAGCGGCCACCAGTTCGTGCGCTTCCACTCGCCCAATGGCTGCTGCGAGAATCGCGATTCCATTGGGACATCATCGAAGAGGCGGTCGAGGCGCTTCGGGATTCTCACCCGGAGCGATTCAACGACCCGTCCTCGGGTGAATCCGAGGACGTGACGGCGATTCACCGGAAGCCTCGGAGCCGATAGCGTCTGAGCCCAGTGGGTGCCCTGACCACCGGTCGGGGCACCGTTATCCAGGTCCTTGCCAACTGCAAATCGGGCCTCGACCGGCCCCCGGCACTCAGCTAGATTCTCAACACATCTCACAACTCGGAGGCCTCCATGCCTGAGTTCCCTGCTATCGCTCACGTCGCCCTCACGGTGAGCGACCTCGATCGCAGCCGCCCTTGGTATCAGAAGTTGTTCGGTTCAGATCCGGTGATCGACGAGGACACCGGTCCCTTCCACCATGTCGTCTGGCTCATGGGAGGGAACCTTGTCGGTATTCACCAGTTCCCGGACCTCAAGAGCACCGAGCCGTTCGACGAGCGCCGCCCCGGGCTGGACCATCTGGCCTTTGCGTGTGCCAGCCGGTCTGAGCTTGAAGAGTGGGAGCGCCACCTGAACAAGCTCGGAATCACGAACGGCGGCATCGTCGATGCACCGTACGGCTCAGGCTTGTCGTTCCGCGATCCAGACAACATCGCCCTGGAGTTCTTTGCTCCTCCGGGCTAGCCGAGCGAGTGTTCAGCCGCGGCAGCCAGGGGGCACTGGCGACATCGCGAGGCCGTAGGGCAGCATGGTGGAGTTCGTGCACAGGTGGCCAAGGGTGGGGACCATCACTCTGATTGGAACGGTTCTTGTCCTGGCAAGCTGCAGCACGGGTCCGCATTCCGCCTCCCATTCGACCGTGGTGCCCTGGCACCTATCGAGGTCACCAAAGCTGAGTCTGCAATTCAGCGCAGGCTGCCCCGCTTCGCTGGTGCACTACGAGGATGTTGTCGACACCTTCCCCGGCCCCCCACTTGTTTCCCGGGCGGCCCCAGTTAATGGACTTGTTTGTTGGTACAACGGCAGCAATCTCCCCGATCCGGGGTCTCTGGGACGACAGGTGCGGCTCAGCGCCCAAGAGGCGGGCGTGCTGGCCACTGCCCTGAGAGAGTTGAATCTCCGGCCACCAACCGGCACGTTCAACTGCCCCGCCAGTCTTGGCACTGTCGCATTGATCGGATTTTCCTACGCCTCACGGCCCGACGTCGCACTCTGGTATGCGGCCAGCGGCTGCCAGACGCTCGACAACGGACGGTTGGGCTCGTTTGGGGGAGCCAATCCGAGCTTTGGCGGATTCGAAGGAGCCATGGACAAGCTCTCACCGAGGATCCCCGAACCTTCTGGGTCGGTTTGATGACTGGCTCCTTTGTGGGAGTGCCATCGGTCGAAGTAGCTGGTGCCTGCGATTCTCGACCCCAGTCGCAACGCGCCGTTTCCGGACGGGTTCTTGGGTATCCCGCTTCGCCGGCGGGGGGTGAGGTGGACAACGAGTCCTTGCGGCTAGCTAGTTCGAGCTCCTAGTAACGCAGTTCCAAGGGTGCCAACAGGACTGGCTTCAGAAATCCGACGAAGCGTTACGTAGCCATCTGGGGATGTGGTCGCTGAATAGATGAGCTTGCCCACGGCGGGAGTCAGCTCCTCGGATCGGATGTTGGACTTCAGACTATGTTCTGAGCACCACTGAGTGCCCCGAACACCGGCTGAGGGTCGCGCTATCTGCGTCCAGAAGCGACTCGTGCTCGCGCGGTCCGCGAACTGCCCACGACAGGCACTCTGAAGCGACTGGATAAGGGTCAAGATGGATCCTTCCCCTTTCCGGTAGTGTCACTGGGGGCTGTGAGACCGGAAGCGGGAGCTGAAGGACATGCGGGAACAGAAGCGACGGGGACACGTCGGCGTTCGCAGCGGATCCAAAACCAGGACGTGGGGTGCTCTTTTGGGCGCTCTTGTCCTCGTTGCTTCCGCAGCTGTCTTCGCTGGATGCTCGGCCGACTCGTCGGGGGCTTCTCCTACCACCAATGCTTCATCGTCCCGTATGACGACGATCACCCTCAGGTCACCGCTCTATCGTCCGAAGGCTCCCCCGGGGGACACGGACGACTACCACTGCACCCTGCTTAATCCTCACCTCAAGAAGAATGCCTACGTCATTTCGAGCCAGTTCTTCCCTGGTAGTCCCGAGGATCACCATGCCGGGCTGTTCCTGTTGCCCCCCTCACTGGTCACCGAAGCAGAGAATGCCAATGTCGGGGGAAAGGGTTGGACCTGCTTCGGTGAGGCAGGACTGCCCAATGAGCCGATCAACGAAATCGGGAGCACACCCTTTCTGAGCGTCTGGGCTCCCGGCCATGGCGTGGACGACCTACCCAAAGGAACGGGAATCGAGTTACCGGCGGGGACCATGGTGATCATGCAGGTTCACTACAACCTGCTCGTAGGGGACAAGCCGGTCACCAACAAGCTGGTGGTTAAGACGGTGCCGATGACCACGCCGCTGTTGCCACTCAAACTGGATCTTTCGTTCGCAGCTCCTGACATTCCGTGTCCGGCTGGCGTCACCGGACCGCTCTGCAACCGAGCTGCTTCACTTGCCCACCAGGGACAGGAGTTCGGGCCGACTGCGATCACCTTCGTCAATGCCATCGAGGCCGCTTGTGGACGCAATCCCACCAACCCACCGGCAGGAGATACGACATCGTGCACGTTCCCGGTGACCACCAGTGGATACATCGTTCGAGCCCAAGCCCATATGCACCTGCTCGGTGAGAGCTTCAAACTGGTCCTGAATCCCGGGACTCCTGAGGCCCAGACAGTCCTCAACGTGCCCAACTACAACTTCCACTACCAGAAGGCCTACGACCTAGCGAAGCCCGTCCACGTGACGGCCGGCGAGCCGCTCCGGGTTACCTGTACGTACGACCCGACGCTGGCTCAGGAACTCCCCATACTCCGAAAAGCACCACCCCACTTCGTTACCTGGGGAGACGGGTCATCGGACGAGATGTGTCTCGGCCTCTCGTGGATCTCCGCCACACTTCCGAACCCCCACGCTTCCCTCTAGCTGGAAGACGAGTGACCGCTAAGTGGCGGTACTGGTGATTTCGCCGGACTAGCAATCGCTTCTGCGATGGGTGCCCCGACCACCGGTTAAGCCCTGATCGAACGGCGGGCGTGGCCCCCCAAAGCCGGTCAGATGCAATGGTTCGATGAGCTGCTTCAATCCCCCACCGGCGATCTGCCCCTCGTCCACCTCATCAACCGAGAAGTTCCAATCCCGGCATTGCGGATCGGGCCATCTCGATCGTCGCACCCGCTCAGATGGAAGTCCCAGTTCAAAGTTCCTCCAGCTCAAGACGGTTGGATGAGGCTGTTACCGCCCACGAGGTCGGGGCTCCAAGCGGCAGCTCGGACAACCCCAATCTCAGTCTCAAGCTCGGTGGCATTGGCGTCGACAACCATAGGATGAGGCGAATCAGCGCCATCTCGGGGCGCAGAGAGAGCGCGCGAGCGTCGGACCGACTCACTCGAACCGAAGTCGCTGCGTGGGTGGTGTTGGCACTGGTGAGCATGGTCGTCGTGGCCTATCTCGCAACGGTGATCCTGCGAGAAGCCAACTCGTATTGGACGTGGCTCGACGGCTGGGTTGTCTGCGGCATCGAGCTGATCGCAAGTGGACTGTGCATTTCCAGGGCATTCGTCAAACGCCCGGGTCGCAGTACCGCGGCGTTCCTTGGCCTGAGTCTCCTCGCCTGGACCATTGGTGACGTCGTTCTCACCGTCCAGTCAATCGGGGGCGCCACGCCTCCGTCGCCATCGGTGTCGGACCTCTTCTACATCGGGTTTTATCCGCTCGCCTTCGTTGCTGTTGTTCAGCTCATTCGTGGGCAGACCCGGCAGCTGACCGCGTCGAGTTGGCTGGATGGGGCTATCGCCGGACTAGGTGCTGCAGCAGTGTGTTCAGCGGTTATTCTTCACGGCTCATCTGGACTGGATGGTGCGGCCACACTGGTGAATCTTGCCCTACCGATCGGCGACGCGTTGCTACTGGGACTCATCGTCGGCGGATTCACCATCCTTCCGGACCGAAGTAAGGCTCCGTTGATGCTCATGGCCATCGGGACGGCGTTGAATGTCTTTGGTGACTCGTCAAACTTCCTGCACGGCTCATTCGGGTCAACCCGGATCGGGATAGACCTCAATGCGATCGCATGGCCGACGGCAATCGTTTTGATGTCCATGGTTGTGTGGCTGCGCCTCAAGCCCTCGAGTCCGGTAATCCTCGAGAGACCAACCAGTTTTGGGATGCCCACCTGCGCCGCCGCGGCGGCGCTCGCCCTCCTCCTGATCGGCACCTTCCTTCCCGTTGACCGATTCTCCGTGTCCTTAGCGACCGCCACGCTGTTCGTCGTGGGGATCCGGCTTGTCATATCGGTTCGAGGGCTTGAAAAGATCAGCCAGGAGCGCCAACGCCAAGCCATTACCGACGAGCTCACTGGACTTCGGAATAGGCGCTATCTGTTTAAGGTGCTTGATACATTCTTCGCCGGACACCACGAGAACTCAGACGAGAGCCTTGCCTTCCTGTTCGTCGATCTCGACCGATTCAAGGAGATCAATGATTCATTTGGCCACCCTGCCGGTGACGAACTGTTGCGTCAGCTAGGTGAACGGCTTGAAGGATCGCTGCGTGAGGACGATCTGCTCGTGCGCCTCGGTGGCGACGAATTCGCTGTAGTGCTTTCCGGTGGCGATATCGACTATGCGACGTCGGTAGCCGAGCGTCTGACAGACGATCTCCACCGGCCGTTTGTGCTGAACTCAGTCAACGCCAGCATTGGGGCGAGCATCGGAATCGCTCATGCCCCAACCGACGCCACTGACAGTGCCAGGCTCATCTGGTGCGCGGACGTGGCTATGTACCGGGCAAAGCTCGGCAAGGTCCCGTTCGCGAGATTTATCCAAACGCTGGACGAAGGACAAGACCACATGCGCTTGGCCGAGGAACTCCGTGCGGCGATCGATCTCGACCAGTTGGTATTGCACTATCAGCCTCAGCTCGACCTGCGTACCCAGAACGTCCAGGCCGTCGAGGCGCTGGTCCGTTGGCTTCACCCCCGATTGGGTCTTGTGCCTCCGGATCAGTTCTTGCCATTGGCAGAGGAGGCCGGTCTCATGCGGGAAATTACTGCATGGGTCCTCGACACCGCCGTGGCTCAATGCGCCGCCTGGAGGAGCACCGGACGCTCACTCTCTGTTGCCGTCAACGTCTCGCCATCCAACCTGCTCGAAACCGGCTTCGTTGAGATGGTCAAGGATCGGTTGAGGCACCATTCGCTGCCCCCGGCTGGACTCGTACTCGAGCTGACCGAGGCGAACGTGATTTCAGAGTTCGGTACCTGCCAAAGGGTGATTGAAGAACTGCGAGACTCTGGCATTATCGTCTCGATCGACGACTTCGGCGCCGGAGTCACTTCGCTTGCCTATCTTCGGGATCTCGCGGTTCAGGAACTGAAGTTGGACCGTTCATTCATCAGCCGAGTGGCTGACGGCCGCCAGCACCGTGATCTGGACGTTGTCCGTTCGACCATAGAACTGGGGCATGCCTTGGGCCTGCGCATCGTCGCGGAAGGCATCGAAGATGAGCAGACCCTCAACTTGCTCACCGAGTACGGTTGTGACGTGGCACAGGGGTACTGCATCAGCAGGCCGAAGCCAGCTGACGAACTCGCATTCCGCGGACAGATTCCGGAGGAATCGGCCCCCCAGCGAATCCCCGTTGAATAGGAGACCCGCATTCATACGGCTCCAGTCAGCATTTCACCCCGGCCACTAGGTTCAGGTCAAATATCCCTGACCGCCGGTCGGGAGTCGCATGTTTTGTTCAGGAGCGCAGGTTCTCGCGGCACTCGAACCCAGATGGACCACCCGAGGCGATCGTCGTGGTCAGAGTAGATGGGGACCGAGATGGTCAGACGTCGATGTTCTCCCACTCGACCTTGCGCGACTGACGCAATGCTGGGGCGATCTTGCGAACGTGGTACTCGCTGTCCTTCTGCGACCTGGGCTTATCAGCCGATCCGAATTGAATCAGACGGTTCTCTCGGACCGAGACATAGAGGATAGGAACGGTGGCAATGAGTAGTGCCACGATCATGAGCGGCACCATGATTATGAAGAGGACCATTGGCGCGTCAAGCAGGGGTAGGAGATCTGCTTGCCTCCTTCGATCACCACCGTAGGAAGGCCATTCGTTAGCGCCCTGA
>JBEKIU010000179.1:0-8133 GCA_050011635.1 Acidimicrobiales bacterium | reverse complement strand
CCAGGCCCGCGCGGTTGACTAGACCTTGGTGACCTAGAGCGCCACACCGGTTCCCTGGGGGTTGCAGTGGTACACCGTCCAGGCCACGGAGGCCGAAGCCGGGGTGGTGGCGGCCCCGCCCGGGGCCGCGAACCACACGGTCGAGGCGATGATCGAGATCACCGCCACGGCCACCGATCGGATGCGCCGAGGCCCCCGGTGCGGCCCGGCCGTCACGCTCGTGACGCCGGTGGGGAGCGGTACCCTCACCCTGGACAGGCTACCGGCGCCCGGCTCCGCGTGGAGCTCGCGGGTCGGAGTGGCGTCGTCTCCGCCTCAGGACACCGCCGGCCCCTGCTGCCGGACCGATTCGACGGCTTCCATCGCCTCCCGCAGGTCGCGCAGCCATTCGTCAGCGTTCGATCCCACCAGCTTCACGCACCAGGCCAAGGCGTCCGAGCGGCTGCGGGCCACGCCGCTGTCGACCAGGGTGTCGAGGACGAGCCGCTCCGGCTGGCGGAGCCGGGTCATCACCGGCACCGAGAGATTGGTGAAGACCACGGATGTCTCCCCGGCTTCGGCGCCCCATGCGATGCTCCTCCCGAACAGGTGCTGCGCCTCCCGGTCGATGGCCATGCGCTCGTCGCGGGTCTCCTCGCGGAAACGGGTGATCCGTCCCGCCTCGGCCGCCGACCTGGCCACCTCGTCGTCCCCCGGAACCTCCGGTGCGGGCACCCGGCCGACGACCAGGATCTCGTCACGGTCGACGGTGACCGACGGGTCACCCTCGAACCAACCCTCCGGCAGCCGTCCGCTCAGCCAGCCGCGGAGACCGTCGATGGGCGGCTTCTCGTCGACGGCCCCGCCGCGGTGGCGGCCCGGGCCAACGCGCCGGCCGCCGCCATGGCGCTCCTCCCGTCCCGTCGACTCTCGTCCGGTGCTCTCCCTCTGTCCCATCTGGCCGCTCCTCTGTGTCGGTTGATTACATTGTTACATTACTCCAGTCATTACATGGATTCAATAGCGGCGGGGCCGGTCGGTGACCGGACCCGACGCTCAGGGATCGAGCGCCGATGCCAGCACAGCCCCGACCTGCTCGAGTTCCAGGAGGAACCCGTCGTGGCCCGAGAGCGACCTGATGACGGTGACCGGCCGGTCCCCCGGGAGCAGCTGGACCAGCTGCTCCTGGAGCCGCATGGGGTAGAGCCGGTCGCTGTCGATGCCGGCCACGGTGACCTCGGCGGTGACCCCGGCCAGCGCCCGGCCCACGCCGCCACGTCCCCGGCCCACGTCGTGGTGGTTCATGGCCTCGCTGAGCACGATGTACGAGTTCGGATCGAACCGGCGGACCAGCTTGTCCCCGTGGTGCTGCAGGTAGGACTCGACCGCGTAGCGGCCCCCCTTGAGCGGGTCCTCGGGGACCTGGGCACTCCGGCCGAAGCGCCGTTCGAGCTCCAGCTCCGTCCGGTAGCCGACCTGGCCCATCCCACGGGCGATGGCCAGCCCCTCCACGGGGCCGGTCGCCGAACCGTAGTAGTCGCCCCCCGAGAATGCGGGGTCCGCTCGGATGGCCCTGACCTGCAGCGAGCACAGTGCGATCTGCTCGGCGGTGGCCGCCGCGCCGACGGCGAGGACGGCGGCCCGGGCGACCCGGTCGGGATGGCCCACACACCACTCGAGGACCCGCATCCCGCCCATCGATCCCCCGACCACCCCGGCCCACCGGGCGATGCCCAGACGGTCGGCCAGCGCGGCTTCGGCCGCCACCTGGTCGCGGATGGTCAGCATCGGGAACCTCGACCCGTAGGGCGTGCCATCGGGCGCCGGCGACGCCGGCCCCGTGGTGCCCCGGCACCCGCCGAGGACGTTGGGACAGACGACGAAGTAGCGGTTGGTGTCGATGGGTGCACCGGGCCCGATCAAGCCGTCCCACCAACCGACCGTCGGTTGGTCGGACCCGGCCGGTCCGATGGCATGGGAGTCTCCGGTGATGGCATGGAGCACGAGCACGCCGTTGCTGCGTGACGGGTCGAGCTCGCCCCACGTCTCATAGGCCACGGTGACCTGCGGCAGCGAACTCCCGGCCTCGAGGCGCATCCCCGTCCCTTCGGACACCACCGCGTACCGGCGGCCCTCGGATTCGTCGACGGGCGATGTGCCGGCGGGCGGGACCGGTGTCACGCTCCCTTGACGGCGCGGAAACCGGCCTCCAGGTCGGCCAGGATGTCCTCGATCGACTCGAGTCCGACGCACAGCCTCACCAGGTCCGGGGTCACGCCCGTGGTGACCTGCTCGGCCTCGGTCAACTGCGAGTGGGTCGTCGAGGCCGGGTGGATGGCCAGGCTGCGGACGTCGCCCACGTTGGCCAGATGGCTGAACAGTTCGAGACCCTCGATGAACGAGCGCCCGGCGTCGGCACCGCCCTCGATGCCGAAGGCCAGGATGGCGCCGCCGCCGTTGGGGAGGTACCGCTCCTGGAGCTCGTGCCAGGGACTCGACGGCAGGCCGGGGTAGGCCACCCAGTTGACCTCGTCCCGGGCCTCCAGCCAGGAGGCCACCGTGCTGGCGTTCTGCACGTGGCGCTCCATCCTGAGGCTCAGGGTCTCGAGGCCCTGGAGGAACAGGAACGAATTGAGGGGGGCGATGGCCGGACCGGTGTCGCGCAGGTACTGCAGGCGCGCCTTGAGCACGAACCTGGCCGGGAAGAGGGGTTCGGGGAGCTGCCCGAAGACCAGCCCGTGGTAGCTCGGGTCGGGTTCGGTGAAGTTGGGGAACCGGCCGCTTCCCTCGTAGTCGAAGGCCCCACCGTCCACGATGATCCCGCCGATGGACGTGCCGTGGCCCCCGATGAACTTGGTGGCCGAGTGCACGACGATGTCGGCGCCGTGGAGCAGGGGCTGGCACAGGAAGGGTGTCGCCACCGTGTTGTCCACCACCAGCGGGATCCGGTGCTCGTGGGCGATGGCGGCCACCTGCTCGAAATCGAGGACATCGCCCTTGGGATTGCCCAGGGTCTCCGCATAGAAGGCCTTGGTGTTCGGCCGCACCGCGGCCCGCCATGCCTCGAAGTCGTCGGGATGGTCAACGAAGGTGACCTCCACCCCGAGCTTGGGCAGCGTGTAGTGCAACAGGTTGTAGGTACCGCCGTAGAGCGACGCCGAGGACACCACGTGCCCGCCGTTCTCCGCCAGGTTGAGCAGGGTGACGGTCTCGGCCGCCTGTCCGCTGGCCACCGCCAGCGCCGCCACCCCGCCCTCCAGGGCCGCCACCCGTTCCTCGAAGACGGCCTGGGTCGGGTTCATGATGCGGGTGTAGATATTCCCCAATTCCTCCAGCCCGAACAGGGCGGCCGCGTGTGCGGTGTCCCGGAAGGTGTAGCTGGTGGTCTGGTAGATGGGAACGGCCCGGGCCCCGGTGGTGGGATCGGGAGCGGCTCCGGCGTGGATCTGGCGGGTTTCGAATCCCCAGTCGGACATGGCAGTGGCCTCCTTGGCGCGGTCTCCGGGCGTGGATCGCCGGATCGGGCAGCGCAGCATCCCAATCGTGGCAAATGTGATTGGATTGATCAACTAGTGGGCGGTGGCGGCTCACGACCAGCCCGCTGGGCCAGGGCTCAGCGCGGCTTTCCTCCCGGGCACCACGCGTTGGCGGGCACGCCCGAGCAGGGATCGGGCATGGTGGGCAGGTGGTTCGGCAGCGGGTGCATGACCACTCCGGTGTGCTCGGGGTAGACGGACCCTGCCGGGCACGTGGTGGACACGATCCCCGAATCGCAGAGCACCTGGGCGAGGAGCGGGCCGCCGGTGTTGGCCGCCGTGGTGACCTTGCCGCAGGTGGGCTGGATCTGCTCCAGATCCGGTGGGGCACTGCCGTTGGGCGCCGTGTTCCCGGAGAAGCAGTTCCGGGGCTGACCGGCGGTGAAGACGATCTGCCCGTAGTCCGAGTTGCTGGGGTTGCCGAAGTAGCCGTTGTGGCTGAAGGTGTTGTGCACCAGGGCGTCGCCCTCCGGGTCGTACACACAGCCGAGGCCGGACACCTCCACGCCGCCGGTGGCCGGACAGCTCTGGTCGAGCGAGGGTGTGCCCGAGTCGGGGTAGGGAACCACCAGGAACCCCCACGCCCCGTTGCCGGAGAAGGTGTTGTCCATGACCGTGTCGTTACGCCCGCCCGACAGGGTCATCCCCGTCCCGATGGGACCGGCGGCGGCGTTGCCGGCTTCGGGCACGTTGGGATTGTTGTTGTCGTGGGAGTAATTGTGGATGAACACCCAGCACGAGTGGGTGTGGGTGATGGGGCTGATCCCGTTGCCGGGGCACGCCCCGTCCTGTGGCGCCGGCGGATCGCCGTCGATCTGGGTGTTGGTGTCGATGCCGTCCTGGTTCTCGTCGAACTGCGAATTCTCGATGACCACCGCCCCACCGGAGTTGGTCCCGGAGTAGCCGAGGGCGTTGTACTCCATCCAGGCGTGGTCGATGGTCACGTCACAGAGCTGGTGACACGCCCCCACGTACATTCCCGAGTCGTTGAAGTTGGACGCGTAGAGCTGGTTCCACCGCGACGGTCCCTGCGAGTTCGACGAGAAGATCCCGTACTCGGCCGCAGTGGCCTCCTGTTGGTCCGGGGTCCCGGTCTGGCTGAAGAACGTGGAGGTGGCGGTCAGATAGTTCCCCGTGTACCCCTTGAGCCCGATGGTGCCGCTTCCGTCCCCGCCGTTCCACCAGATCTCGTTGCCCGAGGCGCCGGTGCCGGCGAGGAAGTTGCATGCCGTCAGGTTCTCGACGGACACGCCGTCGGCCTTCCACACCAGGATCCCGTTGCGCCCCACGGCCTTGCCGTCCGAGCCCACGGCCCCGAAGTTCTGCGCGGAGGGACTCGGGCTGCACGCCGGCGATCCGGCCTTGGTGCCGTCCACGATCACCGTGGACCGGTTCATCCCCCGCAGGTGGATGCCCGGGGTCGAGATCAGCACCCCGCCCATGTCGCCATCGGACGGGTCGGTGTGGGCGCCGGACTCGTCGGCGGTCTCGTGGTAGTCACCCGGTGCAATGAGGATCCAGTCCCCGGGCCGGGCCGCGTCGACCGCCGCCTGGATGGAGGTGTACGTGCCGGCGTGCCCGTGGAAGGTGCCCACCAGCAGCACCGAGCCGCCGGCGGTGCCGCCGGCGGGCGATCCGGACGACGAGCTGCAGGAGGCCAACAGGCCGGCCCCCATCACGCACACCGCGGCCAGGGTGGCGGCACGTCGGCCTCGGAGCATCGGCTTCCCCCATTCCCCCACCCGCCGGACGGCCCGGCAGCGACATCGTCGGCGATCGTACAGGGCGGCCGGCCGGGAGGCCGAGGATCGTGCCGACCGTACGGGGTTGCCTCCCTTCCGGGCGTCGGCGGGCCGTTGGGCTACCATTTGATCGTCGTGATCTGGGGCGCAGGACCACCACCGGTGGCGGCCGGTCCCGGTCTGATGGGCCCGGGCCAGTGAAGTGCCAGCCCTACCAACTCCGGCTTCCCTCTCGTGGCCGGCCACAGCGAAGGAGCCACCATGACCAGCGAGCAGCATCGTCCCGACTTCAAGGTGGCCGATCTCTCCCTCGCCGAATTCGGGCGCAAGGAGATCGAACTGGCCGAGCACGAGATGCCCGGCCTCATGGCCATGCGGGCCGAGCACGGTGCCGAGCAGCCCTTGCGGGGCGCCCGGATCACCGGTTCGCTGCACATGACCATCCAGACCGCGGTCCTCATCGAGACCTTGGTCGCGTTGGGCGCCGAGGTGCGCTGGGCCAGCTGCAACATCTTCTCCACCCAGGACCACGCGGCCGCCGCCGTTGCCGTCGGGCCGGACGGGACGGTGGACACCCCCCGTGGCGTGCCGGTGTTCGCCTGGAAGGGCGAGTCACTCGAGGAGTACTGGTGGTGCACCGAGCAGGCACTGGTGTGGCCGGGGGATGGGCCGACCATGATCCTCGACGACGGTGGCGACGCCACCCTGCTCGTGCACAAGGGCGTCGAGTACGAGAAGGCAGGGTCGGTCCCTGACCCGTCCACGGCCGACGCCGAGGAGTTCGCGGTGGTGCTCGGCGTGCTGACCCGCAGCCTGGCCGAGCACCCCGACCGGTGGACGACGATCGCCGCTGGGATCAAAGGCGTGTCCGAGGAGACCACCACCGGCGTGCACCGGCTCAACGAGATGGAGCAGGCGGGCGAGTTGCTGTTCACCGCCATCAACGTCAACGACGCGGTGACCAAGTCCAAGTTCGACAACAAGTACGGATGCCGGCACTCGCTGATCGACGGGATCAACCGGGCCACCGACGTGCTCATCGGCGGCAAGGTCGCGGTGGTCTGCGGCTACGGCGACGTGGGCAAGGGGTGCGCCGAGTCGCTCCAGGGCCAGGGGGCGCGGGTGATCATCACCGAGATCGACCCGATCTGCGCCTTGCAGGCGGCCATGGACGGCCACCAGGTGGCCACGCTCGAGGACGTCGTGGCCACCGCCGACATCTTCGTGACGACCACCGGCAACAAGGACGTGATCACCGCCGATCACATGACCCGGATGAAGCACCAGGCCATCGTGGGCAACATCGGCCACTTCGACAACGAGATCGACATGGCCGGCCTGATGAAGATCGACGGTGTCGAGCGGGTGAACATCAAGCCGCAGGTCGACAAGTGGGTCTTCCCCGACGGCCACTCGGTCATCATCCTGTCCGAGGGTCGGCTGCTCAACCTGGGCAACGCCACCGGCCATCCGAGCTTTGTGATGTCCAACTCCTTCACCAACCAGACCATGGCCCAGATGGAGCTGTTCAACAACGCCGCCGACTACGAGAACCGGGTCTACGTGTTGCCCAAGCATCTCGACGAGAAGGTCGCCCGGTTGCATCTCGACGCCCTCGGGGTCCGACTGACCCCGCTGACCAAGGAGCAGGCCGAGTACATCGGGGTGCCCGTCGACGGTCCCTACAAGCCCGACACCTACCGGTACTGAGGCTGGAGACCGCCGTCAACGATCGGCGGTCTCCAGGTCGAGCAGATGGGCGAACCGTTCCCGTGCCGCGGCCCGCCGGGTCGGGACGTGCTCGCTCGGAACGTCGGCCGGCTTGTAGCCCTTGAGGGTCTGGCGGGCCACCGTCACCTTGTGGACCTCGTCGGGACCGTCGTAGATGCGGGCGGCTCGGGCGTGCCGGTACATCGACTCAAGCGGGAGGTCGGTCGAGAACCCGAGGGCGCCGTGCACCTGGATGGCCCGGTCGATCACGTTGTAGAGCACACCGGCCCCGTAGTACTTGATCATGGCGATCTCCACCCGGGCGGCCGAAGCTCCCTCCTTGTCCATCTTCCATGCCGCATACAGGGTCATGAGCCGGGCCGCCGTCATCTCGGCCAGGGAGTCGGCCACCCAGTTCTGGACGGTCTGCTTCTCGGCCAGCAACGAGTGGTGGGTCGTGCGGGACACGGCCCGCTCGCACAGCATGTCGAAGGCCCGCCGGGATTGGCCCAGCCAGCGCATGCAGTGGTGGATACGCCCGGGCCCCAGTCGCTTCTGGGCCAGCACGAAACCCTCGCCCTCGAGGCCGATGAGGTTCTCGTAGGGCACCCGCACCTCGCGGTACAGGATCTCCGCATGGCCGCCGAACCTGCCGTAGTGCTCGACCGGGTCCTCCATGGTGGGCACGTCACGGACGATGTCGACGCCCGGTGCGTCGGCGGGGACGATGATCATCGAGCACCCCTGGTACGGGTGGACGTCAGGATTGGTCACCGCCATCACGATGAGGAAGTCGGCCACCGACCCGTTCGAGGTGAACCACTTGTGGCCGTCGATGACCCACTCCTCACCGTCCCTGACCGCGGTGGTCGAGATCATCGTGGGATCGGCACCCGCACCCGGCTCGGTCATGGAGAACCCGCTGCGGAGGCGGCCGTCGAGCAGGGGCAGCAGCCACCGCTCCCGGTGCTCCTCGCGACCCGATGACTCGATGCCCACGGCCAACAGCTCGGCGTTGCCAGAGTCAGGGGCGTTGTTGCCGAAGGCCACCGGCCCGTACGGGGTCTGGCCGAGGATCTCGTGCATGAGGCCGAGCTTCACCTGCCCATAACCGGCGCCTCCAAGCTCCGGGGGCAGGTGGGCAGCCCACAGGCCTCTTGATTTCG
>JBEKIU010000178.1:0-8136 GCA_050011635.1 Acidimicrobiales bacterium | reverse complement strand
CCATCGGGCTCAGTCAAACAGACCGGCGGACGCTGCCTGCCCCCCGACCACCGGATGTATGCGCGCCCCAAGACTGGGCCTGTTCCGGCGCCGTTTTTTAGCGAACGAGACGATGGACCTCGGTGATCTTCACTTCGGGTTCGCCCATCTTTGACGGGTCGAGGCCCTTCGCCGCAGCAACCTTGCCCATTGCTGGCATAAGCGTTGATTGAACGAACTGGTCATAGGCCTCGACCGAGTCCCAAATATCGACGTCGTGAGCACGGCCGTCTCTCTCGAAGTGCACATGCACGACCCCACCGGGAGGAAGGTTGCCATCGACGCCCATCTCGTCAGTGACGGCATCGAGCAACTCGATGGTTACCCCGACCGGAAAGACATCCTCAATCAGAACCGTCATGGCTAAACACTCCCTTGTCCCAGCTCTGCGTATTTCGCAGTCCTTGTCTCTTGCATGACATTCTGCGGGTCCGCTGTTACAGATGCGCGTCACCTTGAAAATTGAGGTCGTCCCATCGTCGGCTCCCTATGAGCACACCACGAGGAGCAAACGTTGCCCGGTGCTCCACAAGCCTGCCATCTCGGTCTGACCGACCCGGTGGGTGCCCCCGACCACCGGCTGAAGGTCGCGTTATTTTCGTTCAGAACGATCGGCGCTCGCGCTCCGCGAACTGCCCATGACCGCCCCCGGGGTCATGTCCCACTTGCATATGAGGCGGCAAAACGGGACGCGCGCAGTCAACGTCAGGATTCGGGCAGAAGTAACGGCCTATCGACCGCCTTGGCCACAAGCGAGAAGTGAGGGCGTCGTTACGCCAATGTCTTAGGTGCGCTCCCTAGCAGTCGGCCTGCGTAGGCCGTCGAGGGCGCTCTGCAAGATCGGCTCAAGGTAGCCGAGATCACCAGGGATCCTGGCAATAGCGACGATCATGTCGAGTATTTGTTCGAGGGTGAGGTCACTACGGACCTCCGGAACGCGTTGCGCGGCGGCAAGGAGCGGCCGGCCAGCGGCGAGTACCCGGGCGCGACTCTCTCCGAAGACGGGATTGGTGCTGTCCGCATGGGTGAGCAGCTCCGAGGCGATGAGGCGCTTACTGGTCGAGAAAGCAAAGAACCGGTGGAGCCATGCCATGAGTACGGATCCGGGCGTCTCGCCAACGACCGTCTCGGTCGCCTCGCAAATGGCATCAACTTCGTCGGTGTAGAGGGCTTCGAGGAGTTCGCGGCGGTCGGGAAAGTTGCGATACAGCGTCGCCATCCCGACTCCGGCGCGTCGTGAGATCTCGGCCATCGATACCTCGGTGTCTGATTCGGCGAAAGCGGTCCGGGCAACGGCCAGGATCTTGGAGCGGTTGCGCTCGGCGTCGGCGCGTCTCGTGGGCGGTGGGAGTGGTTCGGGAGTCATGGAGAATCTAAGTGGACAGGTTATCCGTTAATCGCTACAGTTAAGTGGACAGGATCTCCGCTTACTCAGCCGTTGTCTGATCCTGTCACTCGCCACGAGCAATTCGTGGCGACAGAAGAAGGGAACTCTCCATGGAATACCGATCTCTCGGCCGAACTGGTGTCTCGGTCAGCCAGCTGTGCCTGGGTGCGATGATGTTCGGCGCATTCGGCAATACCGACCACGATGATTCGGTTCGGATCATCCACAGAGCGCTGGATTCCGGGATCAACTTCATCGACACTGCCGACGGCTATTCCGCCGGCGAGTCAGAACTGATCCTCGGCAAGGCGCTTGCGGGCGGACGGCGCGACAACGTGGTGCTGGCGGTGAAATTCGGCCTTCCGATGGACCCAGACCCCAACCACCGCGGAGCGGGGCGGCGTTGGATCACTGAAGCGGTGGAGGGTTCGCTTCGCCGGCTCCAAACTGACTGGATCGACCTCTACCAAGTCGGTGTTCCCGATCCCAATACCGACGTCGACGAGACGCTCGGCGCCATGTCTGACCTAGTGCGTGCGGGCAAGATCCGCTCTTTCGGCGCGTCAAAGGTCCCCGCCTCTGAGATCGTCGAGGCGCAATGCGTCGCCGATCGCCGCGGCCACCAACGGTTTCGCACCGAGCAGCCTCCCTACTCTCTGTTGACCCGGGCGATTGAATACGACGTACTTCCGACCTGTCAGCGTCACGGGATGGGCATCTTGGCGTACAGCCCACTGGCGGGCGGTTGGCTGTCGGGACGGTACCGCAAGGGGCAGGAGGTCAGTGGGCCGGGTTCCGCCGCCCGATTGCAGCGTTTCCCAGGGCGTTGGGATGCGAACAGCCCGGCAAACGCCGCCAAACTCGACGCCGCTGATGCGCTGGGAGCACTTTCCGAAGAGGCCGGCCTGACGCTCGTGCAGATGGCGGTCGCATTTGCCGTTCGCCACCCCGCAGTCACCTCCACCATCATCGGTCCGCGCACCATGGAGCACCTGGAGGGCTATCTCGCCGCCGATGGGATCGAACTGTCACACGACGTGCTCGACCGCATCGACGAGATCGTCCCTCCGGGGGTCACGATCAACGTGGCCGACAACATGTGGAATGTCGGCACGACGTCGCTGGACGCCACGTACCGTCGGCGATAATGCAGCCAACGTCATAAGTCCAGTACACCGGTGGATTCCCCCAAGTTGGCGAACTGGACAGCTAGGTCCTTCCCGCTTGGTACGTCGATATCGGACGTATGGGCTACGGACCAGGGGCGTCCCCATTCCAGGTCTGTTCGCCCCACTGAGTCCCATCCCACCATCGGAGCCGGTGCTGACCACTCGGGTCCGGGTACCATCCGGGCGGTGCCATCGGCGGAGGCGTTGGCTCCCAGCCGGAGTAGGTCATGTGTCCTGGTCCGTACTGACCCGATGCAGCGGCATTCTCGACCCCGATTAGCTTCTTGCGAATATTGAACCAGTAGATGAGCGAGGGAATCGCCAGAACATTGACCAGGATGACAAGCAAGATCCACAAGACCTTCTCTTGTCCGGCCAACTTCCATTGCCAGTCTGGTCGCTTGATGATGTCTACAAGGGCGACGATGAGCATTGCCAGGGAACCGATGATTACAACGCCATAGAGGACGAAGAGCACAACAAGTCCCGCCCCGAACGCATCGGAAGTGTTCACGGTCGCCACGTTCATACGCTACGCCGAGTGACCTGACGGGCCTTTCATTGCGTTCCCGCCCCGGAGCGGATCAGCAGCCGGGCTTACAACGTTGCCGCCATCGCCTTGGCCTCGCTGCGTGAACTGACCTGAGATCCAGAGACGAGCGCCGAATCACGCCACGTTGGCGGTCATCCCGCAATAATGGCTGCCGTGGAAGAGGCAGAGGTTGAAGTCATCATCGCCCATAGCGAGCGGGCGACCCTACGTGTCGGCGACGTGTTCCTCAAGATCGACGCTGATCAGACGCGCACCGAGGTCGAGGTCGAAGCGATGGCTTTGGCGCCGATCCCGACCCCGGAGGTCCTGTGGCGGAAGCCGCCCGTGCTCGCGCTCGCCGCCCTCTCAGGGACGGCGCTCGGCCGTCTCGGCGAGCCATCGACCGCATCGCCGGCGGCGTGGGCTGCGGCGGGTGCCGCCATCCGGATGCTGCATGACGCGCCGCTGCCGCCATGGCCCGGTAAGAGCCTGGACGAGGTCGCTTCGCGCCTCGACGGCGAATGCGAGTGGCTTGTCACGAACGGCGTCCTTCCCGCCGACCTCGTCACGCGCAATCGCCGGATTGCCGAGGCTGCGCTCCGGCCATGGACACCGGTATTCACGCACGGCGACCTGCAGATCGCTCACGTTTTCGTCGACGGTAACGAGATCACCGGCGTGATCGACTGGTCCGATGCCGGCCAGGGTGATGCCCTGTTCGACCTCGCCATCCTGACGCTCGGACATGAGGAGCACCTTGGCGATGTCGTCGCTGGTTACGGCACCGACGTCGACCTCGACGTCGTCCGCGCGTGGTGGTCGCTACGAAGCCTGGTGGCGGCCCGGTGGCTGATCGAGCACGGCTTCGACCCGTCCTCGCCAGGCTGCGAGTTCGCCGTGCTGAGGTCGCAGCTGTGAGGCTCCACGAACCTGACCAGATGGCTTCAACTGCTCTCCTGTCGCATCGAGCACCATCTCCAGAACCGGGTAGGGCGTAAGGCGCACAGAGCCAGTAGCTCACCGCCCCAATCACCGGACCGGGGTGGCGCTGGCCGGCCTTTGAGGCATTCACCAAAGAGCGCGAAACTCTCGACGTGAACGACGAGGACCTACTCGCGGAGCAACGTTCGTACTATCGGGCCCGGGCACCTGAGTACGACGAATGGTGGCAGCGACG
This sequence comes from Acidimicrobiales bacterium, assembly GCA_050011635.1. Lineage (GTDB taxonomy): Bacteria > Actinomycetota > Acidimicrobiia > Acidimicrobiales > RAAP-2 > Bog-756. The sequence continues at coordinate 3,832 of JBEKIU010000178.1, read as the reverse complement.
GGGCCGGTTCGACCGGGGCGACAAAGAGCTGTTCGAATGGCAGCGACAAGTAGCGGTCGTGGAGGACGCCCTGACTTGTTTTGGAGCCACGGGCTCGGTCTTGGAACTGGCCGGAGGTACTGGTTGGTGGACCGAGCGTCTCGCTCGAACAGCCGACCGTCTCACCGTTGTGGACGGTTCACCTGAAGCCCTCGCCCTCAACCAGGCACGGGTGGGACGCTCCGACGTGAACTATGTCGTGGCAGATCTCTTCGATTGGCAAGCGGACTCCCTCTATGACGTGGTGTTCTTCTCCTTCTGGCTCTCCCACGTGCCAAGGTCCCGATTCGGCGAGCACTGGTCGCTCCTTCACTCATGCCTCACTCCCTCCGGACGCGCCTTCCTCATCGACAATCGAAACGATCCGCAGCCAGAGTCGACTGCGAAGGACCCATTCGTCATCAAGTACGACACTGACCTGCACGTGCGCCGTCTGAGGGACGGGTCCGAGCACCGCGTCGTAAGTGTGATGTACGAGCCAGGTGAGCTGCAGTCACTCATCGAAGCAGTGGGCTGGAGCGCTGAGATCCAGTCGACGCGGTGGTTCATCTTCGGTTCAGCCCGTCGAACATGAGCTGGAGACGCAACGATCCCCTCCACGCGAGCGGAGGGGATCGTCGGTACGACTGTTATTGACTAGCTCGCCGTCAGACTGAGTACTTCTGGCCCGGTGCGAGTGAAGTGGCCTCGGTTGCCGTGTTGGCGCAGAGGAAGAGGGACGTCTTCTGACCCTTCGGAATCTTCTTGTTCGTGCCGCCGGTGGTCGTCGACGATTCCTGCACCAGGACATCTCCAGATGCGCACTTGATCGAGGACCCCTTCGGATTCAGCTTGAAGGTGAACGTGGATGTGGTCGTTCCCTTGCCACCATTCCACGTGATCGTGGCGCTTCCCTTCCCAGTGGCGATGCTTTGCTTGGTTGTCACCTTCGCGCCACCACCAGTAACCGAGCTCGGGGTGCAGCCCGTGAGCTTCCCGGTACTCGATGTCTGTGCTTTTCCGGTCGTGGTGAGAGTCTTGCATGTGGCTGCCGCTGACGCCGCAGAAGCGACCCCGGTGGTAATTCCTACCGTGCCAAGCGTCGAGGCTGCCACCAGTCCCGCAATGACGGCCACACGGGTCGATAGACGAAGCATGAATGAGTCCCCCTTGAGTGGTTTACGGACGGAGCCATTCGACCCTGTCCCTTTGGATGCCGACACATCGTACCCAATGGGGCAAGATCTCGCTGGGCAGCCGAGCTTCCGCCTGCGCCGGTCGCTTTAAGCCTCTTGGTCGAGAATATGTCTGAGCGTTTCCCGTGCACTCCGAGTACGATCTGGAGTCCGATGGGGGCGATCTTAATCATCTGATTGGAAATCCCTCATCTCGTCGGCCCAGCACGGGCTGAGGGTGCCGCGCAACAACGGATCGGCGGAGTGTTCTCGACCGAGGCCGATCGGCACCGATGCCACGCGTCCCACCTGTTCGGGCAGGGAGAGCGGACGGACTCCTCAACCGCTGTAGGAGCCCTGTGAGACCGTTCTATTCGGGCACGCATCCGAAATTGGAACATCCGAAATCAGGAAATGGTGGCGCAGCGGCGCTCAGAAATCTAGGGGCTCCTCGACGTCGCGGAGCTGGCCGATCGACGGAAACGTGGGGCTGCTCAGCGAGGTCGCCGTGGCCGGCCCACGGACCTCTACGGGCCCGGAAAGACCTCGCGCAACTCCTCCAACACACCGGGGTCACGAACGGTGCTCGGGGTGTGGTCCGGGTCCAATCTCCCGTAGACGAGACGAACAAACGCCTCGGCCGGAAGCTCGAGAGCGGGCTGGCGCGATTGATCTCCCGCTCCGAAGGTGACCGCGTCGGGCGAGAGTTCGATGGAGAAGTCCCGCCTCGGTTGGTCGGTGCGCACCGCGATCGAGCGGGTGCTCCCAAGCGGCCTTGCGGTGAAGCGAACGATGAGCTCAAGGTTGTCCACAATGTGCGCCACCGACTCGGCTGGCACCGTCGCAGTCAGAAGTGCTTGACGTGGAACTCCAGGGTCGAACCGGCACGATCGAGTGACCACGTTCCCGGCGCGTCGCGCACGAGGGTGTGGATATCGACGGAGGGAGAGGGCGTGGCGTCGTCCATGGGAGGCTCAGTTCTCTTGCTCGACTATCCGGAGGTGGTGCCTCCACTATATTGGCTGGAGGTAGGCATCACAGGATTGGAGAGCCCCGGGTGCACGAAGGCTGCGCCTGAAGCCGCTTCGCACTCTGCCTGGACCCCGCACCGCCCGAGTCCTAGGGCAGGAAGGACAGGGCAGATACGGTTGGAAAGGTGTCCCTGATCCGGAAGCGTGTCTCATTCGCCAACAAGGGAAGGACCATCCCCAGAGCGATGCCGGTTGCGTGGGTGCGTTCTCCGCCGACGCCATATGACACGCAGGAGTCCGTAGACATGGTCTCCCCGTTGTAACGGCGAGGCCTCGAGATCGTTTAGACACTGTGGCGGGCGCTTCTTGCGCGGGGCTACCGGCATGGCGACGTTTAGGGGGGAAACTTGAAAGGGTATGGAGGTTTGATGGCTGTTGCTCGACGAGCTCGCAGGTCTGGTCCCATGGTTCCGATTGCCATGCTCATCGCCACAGCAGGGCTTCTCCTGTCGACGCTGACGGCCACACCCGGCAGTGCCGCCACCATCCCCTCCGGGGCGACGACGACCCATGGAATCAACGTCTACGTCGAGGAGAACGGTGAGCCGGCGAGCGCCTGGCTGACCGACGCCAGAAATGAAATGAAGGGCATCAAGTCGCTGCACGCGAACGCCGTCGCCATCGCGTTCCCGTTCTACACGACCTCACTGAAGGCGAACTGCGTCTACGCCTACACCGCCAACAAGTGCACCGGACCCACTTCGGCCTCGCCGTCTCCGGCCCGTCTGGCCGTTCTCATCCACGCGGCCCAGCAGGCCGGTCTGCATGTCCTGCTTCGGCCCCTCATGGACGAAACCAACCTGAGCCCCGACTGGCGAGGTGACATCGAACCGTCGAACCGAACGGCGTGGTTCGCGAGCTACGTGAATATGATGGCGCCGTATCTGTCCATGGCCAAGTCGAACAAGGTGACCGGTTTCACCATCTCACTCGAGCTCGCCAGTCTGGCCACGGCCAGCCAATGGCCATCGGTCATTGCGTGGGCCAAGAGGGCCTACCCGGGCCAGTTGGTCTTCGCCGCGAGCTGGAGGGCCTCTCCCAACGGAGGAAAGGGCGAGGTCCACGCGGGCACCTCCGTGGGCGTGGACTCATATCCGGGCCTCACGAAATCCACCCCCTCCTGGACGGTGGCCCAGCTGCTTTCCGGGTGGAACTCGTTCCTCACCTCCCACAAGTACGGGACTGCGGACACCAATGTCACCATCGACGAGGTCGGCATCGAGGCCGTGGACGGTGCCTACAAGACCCCCTACATCGCCGTCAACGGAAAATTCAACCCGTCGATCCAGGCCAACTGGTTCAAAGCTGCCTGCGACTTCTACAAAGCTCACAAGCAGAGCGGAATCTACTTCTGGGGCCCGAATTTCACCTACAACTTTGGGAACCTCATGACCTCGCCCGATTCCAGCCAACCCGAACAGCTGCAGCCACCCACGCAAGCCGGCATCAAGGCTTGCTTCGCATAGACGGGGCGCCCACCACATCGTCGGCTCTGGGACCTCAGAAGCGCCACTCCCTCTGACAGGCACTGGTGGGGCTGGTGGAGCGGTGGTGGGGCAGGAAGTGTGGGGCAGGCAGGGATCGAACCTGCGACCGAGGGATTATGAG
>JBEKIU010000177.1:0-8184 GCA_050011635.1 Acidimicrobiales bacterium | reverse complement strand
CCGGTAGGCCTCGAGGGCGAACTCGGTGCCGAACACCTTGGTCGCCGACGCATCGGCCGGGTTCAGTCCCTTGTCGGACGCCCACGCCACCTTCCAGTTGAGGAGTTTGAGGTACTCGGCCCTGGCCTCCACCCGGGCCAGGTGGACCTGGACCCACTGCTGGTCGATGATCCGCCCACCACCGGACGGTGTCTCTCGAGCCCATGCCGTCACCTCGGCGATGCTACGCAGGATTCCCGACACCGGGCAGATGGCGACCCGCTCGTGATTGAGTTGGTTGGTGATCAGCTTCCAGCCCTGGTTCTCCTCACCCACCAGGTTGTCCACCGGAACCCGCACCTCGTCATAGAAGGTGGAGCTGGTGAACTCGCCGGCCACCGTGCGCAGGGGCGTCCAGTGAAAGCCTGGGGCATCGGTGGGAACGATGAACACCGACAGCCCCTTGTGCTTGGGGGCGTCCGGGTCGGTTCTCGCCGCCAACCATACGTAGTCCGCGTACTGGATGGCGCTGGTGTAGAGCTTCTCGCCGGTGATCACATACTCATCGCCGTCCCGTACGGCACGGGTCTTCAGCGAGGCCAGGTCGGTCCCGGCCGTGGGCTCGGTGTAGCCGATCGAGAAATGGACCTCGCCGCGCAGGATTCCCGGGAGCATGCGTTGCTTCTGCTCGGGTGTGCCCAGGGCCATCAGGGTCGGGCCCACGCTGTTGAGGGTGAGCAGGGGAAGCGGGACGCCGGCCCAGTGGGACTCCTCGACGAAGATCATCTGATCGATGGGGCCGCGCGCCTGGCCCCCGTACTCCGTCGGCCATCCCAACCCCAGCCACCGGTCCTCCCCCATGCGGCGGATGTATCTGAGGTAGGTCGACTCGTCCGAGCCGGCACCTTCGACCTCGTCGACCAGCTGGACGAAGTACGAGCGGAGCTCCTGTTTGAGCTCGGTCTGCTCCTCTGTGAGCGCCAGATGCATCGATCCTCACCCTCCTGGCCCGCACCATAACAATCCGGCCGGTCGGCCGTTGCACTACCGTCACACGCTATGAGCGATACTTCTACGCCCACCGCCCCGGCCGAGCTCTTCTCCGTCGCCGGGAAGACTGTGGTCGTCACCGGGGGCACTCGGGGCATCGGGCTGATGATCGCCGCGGGTTTCGTGGCCGCCGGTGCCGTCGTCGTCGTCGCCTCCCGCAAGGCCGATGCCGTCGAGGCCGCCGTCGCCGAGCTCTCCCGCTTCGGCGAGTGCTCCGGATTTCCAGCCGATCTGTCCAACGAGGCGGGAGCGCGCCAATTGGCAGAACGCGTGGCCGCCGTCCATGAACGTGTCGATGTGCTGGTCAACAATGCGGGAGCCACGTGGGGTGCGCCGCTGACAGAACACGACACGGCATCATGGGAGCGGGTGCTCAACCTCAATGTGCAGGGGGTCTTCCACACGACCAAGTTCTTCCTCCCCTTGCTCGAGGCTGGAGCCACGCCCGACCAACCGTCCCGGGTGATCAACATCGGCTCCATCGACGGGATCCACGTCCCCGTGCTCGAGTCCTACTCGTACTCGGCGTCCAAGGCCGCTGTCCACCAGCTCACCCGGCACCTGGCCAAGCGTCTCGCCCCGACCATCACCGTCAACGCGGTGGCACCGGGTCCCTTCGAATCGAAGATGATGGCCGCCACCCTGGAGGCGTTCGGTGACCAGATCGCCGCGGCCGCCCCCCTCAAGCGCATCGGGCGACCCGACGACAGGGCCGGCGTGGCCATCTTCCTCGCCTCACGGGCCGGCTCCTATGTGACCGGCGCGGTCATCCCCGTCGATGGGGGCATCGCCACCACTGCCTGAACCGAGACGGCACCCAGCGGGACCGGATCCTCAAGGAGTGCCGGCTTGCTACCGATAGGTGAAGCAAGGCCGCGCGCCATCATCGGAGGGCGCTGGACGAAGGGCAAGAGGGGCAATCATGACCTTGACCAGATCGGCACCACCCGCTCGCCTCGGACAGTGGTCCGTGGAAGCCGTCCCAAACAACGTCATCCGAACCAAGAGGGCCGAGGCTGGCCAACGGTCGGAGGCGACCGCGTACGGCATCCGGATCTGCGCAGACGGCGGCGAGCTGTACATCGACAACATCGACGAGGCCCGGCAACTTGCCGCATCGATCCTTGATGCCATCTATCACGCCGAGGTGCAGTCCTGACAGCCCGGAGCTGACTCCGAGGTCCTCAGGGTTCGAGGCCGGAGCACCGCGTGGAGACAGTCACGTGGTGACCAGCTCCTCGAGCCGGGCGAGGGTTCGCTCCATGTCACGACGGGTCTTTCCCCAATAGATACCGCCCAACTTCAGCAGGAACCGTTGATGGTCAGGTGTGATGTCCCAGCTCTCCACCACCCGGGTGCCACCGTCGACGGGCTCGAGTTGGTACCGCCAGATCCGTCCGGCCAGTACCCGGCCCCAGGCCCCGGTCGGCCCCGTCTGCCATGCGATACGACGGTCGTCCTCGAATTCGACCACCCTGTTGACGGTCGAGTACCGCATCACCATCTTCATGCCCATCCCGAACGTCGCCCCGAGGGCCAGGCGCTCCTGACCTTGATCGGGCGTGCCCTGGAGCATCCCCGACCCGTCGATGACCGAGTGCTTGGACGGGTCGGACAGCACGTCGAAGATGACCTCTGGCGGGGCGGGGATCGTCCGCTCGACGGACAGCACGTAGCCCTTCATCGGCTCAGGCGAACTCGGGCACATCGGGCAGGCGTCGGGCGACCAGCGCCTCGGCCCGGTCGATCAGCTGCTGGGGATAGGACTCGTGGGTAAGGATCAGGAACTGGTCGGCACGGAGGGCGGCGATGACGATCCGGGCCACTTCGGCCGGGTCCATTCCGTCTGCGACGGCCTGAGCCAGGTAGTCGGCCACGAACTTCTGGTCGTCGGTCACCTCGGTGGCCAGGCGGTCCGGTCGGTGGCGGTCCGAGTCCACGATGTTGGTGGTGATCATCCCCGGGCACAGCACGGAGGCCTTGATGCTCGACCCGACGGCTCGGAGGTCGTGGGCCAGGGATTCGGTGGCGGCGAAGGCGGCGAACTTCGAGATGGCATACGGCGCCTCGAACGGGGCTCCGAACAAGCCGGCCACCGAGGCGGTGTTGACGATGTGCCCTTCCGTGCCCTGTGAGATCATCCGGGGGACGAACGCGTGGATCCCGTTGAGGATCCCCCACAGGTTGACACCGAGCACGAACTCGAAGTCCGCTGCCGGCCGGTCCCAGATGAACCCGCCGACGAACACTCCGGCGTTGTTGCACACCACATCGACCTGGCCCCACCGGTAAAAGACTGCGTCGGCCAGCCTGTCGACCGACCCTGCGTCGCTCACATCGCACAGCTGGGTCATCACGTCCGCGGAGCCCCCCTCCCGTGCCAGCCGGGCCGACTCCTCCAGGTGGTCGGCGTCGATGTCGGCCATGGCCACGCGCATCCCCTCCCCGGCGAAGCCCAGGCTGAGGGCGCGTCCGATCCCGCTGCCGGCCCCGGTCACGACGGCGGTCTTCCCGCGAAACTCCTGCATGTCGATCGTCCTCCCGTCGCTCAGCCTCGGTTGCCGGCGCCGGCCGTGCTGTCCGCCACACCGAGGTGCCCGGCCAGGAACGACCCGATGCCAGTGATACTCCGGTCCGCCTCGGGGATGACCGAGGCCGGAAATGCTTGGAAGACGTGGATCATCTCCGGCCATACCGTAAGCGAGACGTCCACCTCTGCGCTCCGGAGGCGTTCGGCCAACCTGACCGAGTCGTCGATCAGCGCCTCGTCCTCCCCCACCTCGATCCGGATCGGGGGCAGGCCCCCCAGATGTCCGGCGAACAAGGGCGAGGCCAACTCGGTCCGGGGATCGGCCCCGCCGAGGTACGCATCGGCCATCAGGTCGAGCCCGGCTTTGGAAACCATCGGGTCGCGGTCCCCGATCCGTCGGTAGGCGTCTGACGACTGGGTCAGGTCGGCCCACGGCGAGAGGCATGCCGCCGCCGCCGGCAGGGGCGACCCGGCGGCCCGAAGGGCAAGGAGCGCAGCCACGGTGAGGCCGCCTCCGGCCGAATCACCGGCGATGGCGATCCTTTCGGGCGGCACCCCCGTGGCCAGAAGATCACGATAGGCACCGGTGGCGTCGTCGACTGCGGCTGGGAAGGGATGCTCGGGAGCCAGCCGGTAGTCCAGGGTGACCACGGGGCATCCGGCGGCGAGGGACAGGCGACCTCCCAGGCCACGGTGGCTACCGAGCGACCCGATGCAGTAGCCGCCGCCGTGGAGATAGAGGACCGCGGCATCGTCTGCCGCACCCTCCGGGGTCAGCCGCTCGCCGTGGCGACCCCCCAGCGAGACCCGCTCCACGGACACCCCCTCCGGAGGCGGGGACGATGCGGCCATTCCATCGAGCGCCGCCCTCTGCTCGAGGATCGACGCGGACAGAAGTCCTGATCCGGCCAGTTGCTCCCTGATGGCGTCGACTCCGGCATGGCTCATACCCATCACCCTTCCGTTCACGCTTCGTTGCCGGCTTCATGACCCGGGGCACGACACGTTGGCACATCCCGTGCCCGCCCGCACCCAACGTAGATCGCGCCGGGCCCCGGGGCTCCCCGGGGAGCCGACGGCGTCCCTCCACGGGCCGCGAACAGGAGACCCGTAGGCGGGAATGACCCGGTCCGCTCAACCTCGGCCCCTTCCGTGCCGATACCACTCCAGTGTGCGGGTAGACCCGCCAGACACACGACGACCACTGGGCAGAGAGGTCTTGGGCATGGGGCAGCGATGGAACCGGGCGGCGGCTCTGTGCGCCGTGGGACTGGCCATACTGGTCACGATGGCGGTGGCCCAGCCACTGATGTCGGGATCACCCAGTGCCGCGGCCAGCACGGGAGACCCCCGCGGCGCGCAGACCACGAACAACTTCTGGCTGGCCACCGAATCGGGCAACGTGTACACCTTCGGGGTCGAGTACTACGGCGACCCCGGGGGTGCACCGCTCAACCGGCCCATCGTCACCATGGTCCCGACCAAGGACCACCACGGGTACTGGTTGGTGGCCTCTGACGGCGGGGTCTTCTCGTACGGGGACTCGCAGTTCTACGGGTCGACGGGGAACCTGCGCCTCAACCGCCCCATCGTGGGCATGCGCCCGACCAACGACGAGCACGGCTACTGGCTGGTGGCGTCCGACGGCGGGATCTTCTCGTACGGGGACGCCGTCTTCTACGGATCGACCGGCGGCATCACGCTGAACCGGCCCATCGTGGCCATGGCACCGACACCCGACGGCAGGGGTTACTGGCTGGTGGCGTCCGACGGCGGGGTGTTCTCGTACGGGGACGCCACCTTCTACGGATCGACCGGCGGCATCACGCTGAACCGGCCCATCGTGGCCATGGACCCGACACCCGACGGCAGGGGTTACTGGCTGGTGGCGTCCGACGGCGGGGTGTTCGCCTTCGGCGACGCCACCTTCTACGGATCGACAGCGGGCACCAGCGGAGATCCGGTGGAACGCCTGGTGACCACCGGATCGGGCCACGGCTACTGGATCGTCCAGCAGAACGGAACCTCCACCGCCTTCGGCGACGCAACCTCGCAGGAGCTTCCGGCCACCGCGCTCATGTTCAGGCCGGCGACACCGGGGGACGCGGCGGTGCTGTTCGCCTTCCAGCAGCTGGGCAAGCCCTACATCTGGGGAGGGAACGGTCCGGTGGGCTACGACTGCTCCGGACTCGCCCTCGCCTCGTGGGTCCACGGTGCCGGCATCGGGTTCGCCAGGGTGGCCGATGACCAGTACCACACCGCGGGTGCAGGCGTGGCCATGAACGACCTGCGGGCCGGCGATCTCGTGTTCTGGGGCGACAATCCCAATGTCTGGGCCAGCGTCTACCACACCGCCATCTATGTGGGCGGCAACCGGATCGTCGAGGCCACCGGCAATCACGTGCAGCTCAACGTGCTCAACCAATGGGGCACGAACGATCTCATGCCCATCGGTCGACGACCCTGAACCGGCGCCTCGGGCCGGCCGGGCCGGATCCGGACGCCTGCCGGCCGCGGGCCGACCGGTCGGGGCTGCCCACTTGACAACCGACCGGCCGACCCGAGCAGACTCGTGGCCGAGGGGGGCATCCTCCGTGGCGTTCCAGAGAGTTGGCCGACATGACCTCGACCGCAGTGAGATTTGGCATCCTGGGCGCGGCGAGGATCGCCCCGGCAGCGCTCATCCGACCGGCGGCGTCGAACCCGGAGGTGACCGTCGAGGTGGTTGCGGCCCGCGACCGGGCCAGGGCCGTCTCCTTTGCCACCCGGCACCGGATCTCCCGGGTCGCCGACTCCTACGAGGCCGTCGTCGACGATCCTGACATCGACGCCGTCTACATCCCCCTCCCGAACAGCCTGCACGCACCGTGGACACTGGCCGCGCTGGCCGCCGGGAAGCACGTCCTGTGCGAGAAGCCCTTCACCTCCAACGCGGCCGAGGCCGTCACCGTGGCCGATGCCGTGGCCGACGCCGGCGGAGCCCTGGTCGTGGTCGAGGCCTTCCACTATCGCTACCATCCGCTGGCCCACCGCATGCGTGAGATCGTCGAATCGGGTGAGCTCGGACGGCTGCACCATCTCGAGACCTGGCTGTGCGCCCCGATCCCCAACAAGGCGGACATCCGGTATCAGTTCGACCTGGCCGGCGGCGCCATGATGGACATGGGGTCCTACGTGGTCCACATGGCGCGGATGCTCGGAGGCGAGGAACCGTCAGTGCTCTCGGCCACGGCCAAGCTCCAGGGTGACGACGTCGACCGGGCCATGTCCGCCCAGCTGCAGTTCCCGAGCGGCCATACCGCGTCGGTGCACTGTTCCATGTGGTCGTCGTCGCTCCTCCACCTGGCCGCACGCGTGGTCGGTGACCAGGGTGAACTCCGGGTGTTCAACCCGATCGGGCCCCAGTACGTCAGCTGGCTGACCGTACGGTCCGGCGGCACCCGCCGCATCGAGATCCCGACAAGGCGGCCCACCTACGCCTACCAGTTGGACGCGTTCTGCGACGCTGTCCTCCGGGGTCAGCCGGCACTGACCACCGCAGATGACGCCGTGGCCAACATGGCCGTCATCGATGCCGTGTACCGTGCAGCAAACATGCACCCCAGAGGAGCGTGAACCCAGCCAAGGAGTCACCATCATGAGCACCTTCCCCTACGACGGCCGCTTCGCCGTACACCGTGACCTTCCCGAGCAGGGAACGCCGCGCTCGGAGATCCTCGACGAGCTCCGGATCATGTCCACCGAGGAAGATGCGGCATGGGAATCGGGGAAGTGCTCGGGCACCATGTACTGCGGAGACCACGACCACTACGGGTTCATGAACGAAGCCTTCGGCATGTTCGCCCACGTGAACGTGCTTCAGCGTGATATCTGCCCCAGTGCCACCAAATTCGAGGCCGAGATCATCTCCATGACCCTCGACCTCCTGCACGCCGAGGCGGTCACCGATGGCGAGCCGGCCGGTCTGGTGGCCACGGGCGGGACCGGGAGCATCTGCCACGCCATGCTCGCCTACCGGGAGCACGCGGCCCGGTACCGAGGGGTCGACCGACCGAACGTGATCAAGCCGGAGACGGCACACCCGGCGTTCGACAAGGCCTGCCATCTGTTCGGGATCGAGCTGAAGGTGGCGCCGGTCGACCCGGTCACCACCCAGGTCGATACCGAGTGGGTCGATGACAACATCGATGCCGGCACCGTGGCCATCATCGGATCGGCGTGCAACTACGGCTACGGGACCATCGACCCCATCGAATCGCTGTCCGCCATCGCGTTGAGCCACGGGGTCGGGCTCCATGTCGACAGCTGTCTCGGAGGGTTCATCCTCCCGTTCGGCCAGGAGCTCGGCTACGACATCCCGGTCTTCGACTACCGGCACCCGGGCGTGACCTCCATGTCCGCGGACACCCACAAGTACGGCTACGCCTTCAAGGGAACCTCGGTGCTCACCTTTCGGGACAAGGCGCTCCGCAACGCCCAGTACTTCTTCCTCACCGACTGGAGCGGGGGCAAGTACTGCTCACCGGGTATGGAGGGATCCCGCTCGGGTGGACTGCTCGCCGCCACCTGGGCGTCGATGGTGCGCCTCGGACGCGAGGGGTATCGCAACCACGCCCAGCGCATCT
>JBEKIU010000176.1:0-8250 GCA_050011635.1 Acidimicrobiales bacterium | reverse complement strand
CGATCGGCGACGGCCCGTCGGCCGGTCACCGATGAGGATCCGTTGGCTGGGGCGAGCGCCCTACCGTGAGGCCTGGGACCTGCAGCGCGCGCTGAGCCGGCGCTCGAACGACAACTTCCTTCTGCTGCTGGAGCACCCACCCGTGTACACGATGGGCACCAACGGTGACGCCGACCACGTGCTGGTGGATCCGTCGTCGGTGGGCGCCGACTTGATCAGGGTCGACCGGGGCGGTGACGTCACCTATCACGGACCCGGTCAGCTGATCGGCTACCCGCTGATCTCCGTGGGACCGGGACCCCACCGTGGTCCCCGTCATGTCGGTCAGGTCGAACAGGTCGTCATCGACGCGCTGGTCGCCCTCGGGCTCCCGCAGGCTTCGGTGGGGCGACTGCCGGGCTACCCGGGGGTCTGGGCCGGACTCGACGACGGGACCGTGGGGCCGAGGAAGATCTGTGCCATCGGGGTGCGGACGTCGAGGGGTCGGACCATGCACGGCTTCGCCCTCAACGTGCACACCGACCTTTCGATGTTCGATCACATCGTGCCCTGCGGGATCGCCGACAAGCCGGTGACCTCGCTGGCGGCCGAGGGGTACCCGGTACCGCTGTCCGAGGTGGTGGACGCACTCATCGCCTCGGCGCAGTCCGCATGGGGTCCGGCCTCGGACATCCAACGGGTCACGGGCGCCTCGGGGGTCGATCGGCCGGCCGTACCGACGGGGACGGCCGGCCACCCCTCCGGCCGCCCTGGGATGGGACCGGTGGCCGTATCCCTCGAGCCCCCGAGGGCCGGGGAGCGCGCCCTCGAGCGGCGGCTCCGGCGGTCGGGGGTCGACCCGCAGACCGCGGTGTCGATGGCCGAGCGCAAGCCGTCCTGGCTACGGGTCAAGGCGCACATGGGCGACGCATTCCTCGGTCTCAGGCACGACCTCCGCCATCTCGATCTGGTCACGGTCTGCGAGGAGGCCGGCTGCCCGAACATCTACGAGTGCTGGTCCGACGGGACCGCCACGTTCATGATCAACGGCTCCCGCTGCACCCGTGCCTGCGGCTTCTGCCAGGTCGACACCCGCCGTCCCCTGCCCCTCGACGCCGGCGAGCCCGAGCGGGTGGCTGAAGCCGTGGAGCGGATGGGCCTGGCGCACGCCGTGATCACCTGTGTGGCCCGGGACGACCTGGCCGACGGTGGCGCCTCCGGGTTCGCAGCCACCATCGCCTCGATCAGGAACCGCACGCCGCGGACGACCGTCGAGGTCCTCATCTCGGACTGCAAGGGTGACGAGGCGTCGCTTCGGACCGTGTTCGAGGCCCGGCCCGACGTCCTCAACCACAACATCGAGACGGTGGCCCGGCTGCAGCGTGCGGTTCGTCCCTCGGCCGGCTACGCCAGGAGCCTGACCGTCCTGGCCCGGGCCGTGGATGCCGGGCTCACCGCCAAGTCGGGGATCATCCTCGGCATGGGCGAGCGGATGGACGAAGTCCTCGCCACCCTGGCCGACCTGCGAGCGGTGGGGACCGACATCGTGACGGTCGGACAGTACCTGCGGCCGAGCGGCCATCATCTCCCGGTGGCCCGTTGGTGGACACCCGACGAGTTCGAGGTCGTCCGGAGCGCCGGGATGGCCATGGGGTTCGCCCACGTCCAGGCATCCCCGCTCACCCGGTCGAGCTATCACGCCAGGGAAGCTGTCGAGGCGACGGCCGCTGGGAGCACGGACGCGGCGGAGCGCCGATCGGACCCGGCCGCGGCATTGTCCGAGACCGCCACCGCATCGTGACCGGACCATGAGCGTGCTGTCGGACGTGGCCCAGGCCTCTCGCCGGGACCGCATGAACCGGGTTCGCCAGCGCATGCGCGAGTCGGGGGTGGATGCGCTGCTGCTCTCACACGGCGCCGACCTTCCCTGGCTGACCGGCTACACGGCGATGCCCCTGGAGCGTCTGACCATGCTCGTGCTGCCCGCGGCCGGGGATGCCGTCCTGGTCGTGCCGGCCCTGGAGGCACCGAGGGTCGCCGCCGCCGACCAGCTCTTTTCGCTCCTCCCATGGAATGACGTCGAAGATCCTCTCGGTCTGGTGACCTCGCTCCTTCCCGCTGCGGGCCAGGGCGGTGCGGGTGGGGCCACGCTCCGGTTGGCCATCTCCGACCGGGCCTGGACCACGACGGTCCTCGCCCTCCAGCGCCGGCTGCCCGACGCCCGGTGGATCGAGGCCTCGACGGTCACCTCTCCCATCCGCGCTGTCAAGGACGCTTCGGAGCTGGACGCACTCCGGCTCGCCGCCGCCGCCGCCGATCGGGTGGCTGCCGTCCTCCAGGCCGGGGAGATCCCGCTGGTCGGCCGCACGGAGTCGGCGGTGTCGGCCCGCATCGCCGCGCTGCTGATCGAAGAGGGCCATCAACAGGTCAACTTCGCCATCGTGGGCAGCGGTCCCAACGCGGCCAGCCCCCATCACGAGCCGGGCGGCCGGGTCATCGGTCGGGGCGAGACCGTGGTGTGCGACTTCGGTGGCTCGTACTCGGTCGACGGCGAAGTGGGGTACTGCTCGGACATCACGCGGACCGTGGTGACCGGTCAGGCGTCGAGCGATGTCGAGGAGTGCTACCAGGTGCTGCGGGCGGCCCAGCAGCGCGCCGTCTCGGCGGCCCGGTCGGGAGTAGCTGCGGAGTACGTGGACCAGGTGGCCCGACAGGTCATCGAAGATGCCGGCTTCGGCGATCTCTTCGTGCACCGGACCGGGCATGGCATCGGGATCGAGGAACACGAGGATCCGTACCTGGTGGCCGGGAACGCCGAGCACCTCCGGCCGGGACATGCATTCTCGGTGGAGCCGGGTATCTACTGGCCCCACCGTTTCGGCATGAGGCTCGAGGACATCGTGATCATCGGCGAGGACGGTGAGCCCGAGCCCCTCAACTCCGCCGACCACGATCTCGTCGTGGTCGACGGCTAGGAGTCCGCGATGGACCTGGGCATCGAAGGCAAGGTGGCGTTGGTGGTGGGCGGCTCCCGCGGTCTCGGTCGGGCCACGGCGGAGGCGCTGGCGGCCGAAGGGGTCCGGGTGATGCTCTCCTCGCGCCAGGAGGAGCCCCTGGCCCAGGCCCGGGCGAGCCTCCAGGCGACCGGTGCCGAGGTGGCCACAGAGCCGGCCGATGTCTCCGATCCGGCGGCACCGGCACGCCTGGTCCAGTCCACCGTGCGGACCTTCGGCACGATCGACATCGTGATCGCCAATGCCGGCGGCCCACCGGCCGGCAGGGCCCTCGATGTCGACGACTCGATGATCGACCGGGCTCTCGACGCCAACTTCAAGTCGGCCCTCCGCCTGACCAGGGAAGCGGTTCCCTTCATGCGCGGGAACGGGTGGGGCCGGATCTGCTGCATCGCCTCCTACTCGGTGGTGCAGCCGGTTCCCGGGCTGGCCCTGTCCAACCTGGCCCGGGCGGGCCTGTGGGCGTGGGCGAAGACCGCGGCCCAGGACCTGGCGGCCGAGGGGACCGGCATCACCCTCAACGTGGCCTGCCCGGGTCCGCACGCCACCGACCGCATGCGTGAGCTGGGCGGTGCCGGCGTGATGGGGGATCCGGCCGACTTCGGCCGGGTGGTGGCATTCCTCTGCTCCCGTCACGCCGGGTTCGTCAACGGCGCCGCCGTGGTCGTCGACGGCGGCGCCACGCTGGCCCTGTAGCGCCGAGGCCCGTCTACGGACGGGGACCGGACGGGGGCGGCGGGGGTTGCACCAGGAGAGGGAGCGGGGGATCGGTCGGGTCGGATTCCGACCGAGGGGGCGGTGGGATGGCCGGAGTCGAACCGCCCGGGTGCTCCCTGCCCGCTCTCCTCCGGTCGAATGCAGCTGGCGCACCGATCGGCGAGCGATCGATGACCCCGAACGAGGACGGCACGGGCATCGGTGCCTTCGGACCGACGCCCTCCGGGGCGCCGCCGGCGGCGCGGGCGGACGCGGCAAACGAGGGGGCGAGAGGGCGGCGGGTCTCCTCCACGGCCTTTTCCATCAAGGAGCCACCGGCAGTTCCGTAGTGGGCCACATCGAAATCGTAGAAACCGGAACTGGCGGCGCGGCGGATCTTCAGGTCATGGGAACGTTTCGCCCGAACGGCCACGAGCAGGACCAGCGTGAATCCTCCGAAGCAGATCACGCCGAGCTCGATCGAGGACATCCTGGTCTCCCCTGCCTTGGACCTATCCCCATCCATGGTAGTGATCGAGTGCCGACTATGCACTGAATTTCTGGGATCGCTCCGGTGCCGACTGTCTCGGATCAGCCCTGTCTCGGATCAGCCCGATTCGAACCCAGGCGGGCCGGCCCCGTTCCCGCCGGAGCCCGTCCACGGCGAAGAGGGTGACGGGTGCATGCCCGGGCCCGGAGGCTCGACGGCCGAGGCCGACATGAGGGCCGGAACCGGGCGCGCCTCCACCCAGGATCCGAACGAGAGGTCGGGAACGCGCCGAGCGGGCTCCCATTCCATCGCCGGGCCGGGAACCGTGGCCCCCAACAGGTCGAAGATGCCACCGGGATCCCACGGGTCCGGCCCCGCCGGTCGTTGCCGTCGGAGCGGTCGGAAGGCGAGGGCCCACATGGCGCCGGCGCCCAGCACGACGAGGGCCAACACCTCCAGAACCGTGGCGAGGGTCGCCGAGTTGGACGGTGGCTTTGCGGTCACGCTCCGGGAGGCCCGCCGGCGCACGTCGACCGACCGCCCGGGATCACCGTGGCGGACGGACCCGTACTGCTGAAAGCTCACGGCGACGGCCTGAGAGGGGGTAAGGGCCGCGGTATTGGACACCGCGGACGATGATGCGAGCTCCGTCATGGAGACGTACTGCCCGGCACGGAAGACCACGATCTGCTCGACGGCGCGGACCGGAGAGGCGATGTTCACGGAGTAGCCCCGGGCTCCGGGAATGCTCGGGACGTCGAACGGGTCGGAGCCGGCGAACGGCGCCCCCAGTCCGGCGGCGAAGCTCTCGGCGTCGCGGAGCCGCGGGATGCGGAACAACAACACGGCCACGTCGTTGGCACCCTGGCCCGGTCCGGTCCCGTCGGTCCACAGGCGGATGAAGGCCCCGAAGTCCGGCTCGGCGGCAAGGTCGTCGAACTGCTTCTCGGCTCGTTGGGGCGACGTCGACTGGGAGCCGAACTCGGCGGGGGTCAGCGGACCGTCGGTCGGGCCCGCCGGGGCCACCGTGTAGCCGGGCAGGGGTTGGGCGATCATCAGCGACTGGAGCGGAGGGGCGGTCGCGGTGGTGGCCGCGCCGGCTTCGGTCTGGACGGCCCACATCGGGACCACCGCTGCGAGGGCGACTGCCATGGCTCCGGTGAGGAGGGCTCTGATCGTGGCCCCGGCTGCCGGAGGGCGCAACCGATGTGACGGCACAGGTGAAAGGCCCTACGCCAGGAAGTACTTGGCTTGCGGGTGATGGCAGATGATCGCCGTGGTCGACTGCTCCGGTTGGAGCTGGAAGCCCTCGCTCACCTCGATGCCGATGCGGTCGGCTCCGAGGAGCTCCACGACCTTGGCGTTGTCCTCGAGGGCCGGGCAGGCCGGGTAGCCCCACGAGTAGCGGCCGCCGCGGTACTTCTGCTTGAACAGGCCGGTCAGGGAGGGGCCGTCCTCGTCGGCGAACCCCAGCTCCTCGCGGATCCGACGGTGCCAGTACTCGGCCAAGGCCTCGGCCATCTCGACCCCGAGTCCGTGCAGGTAGAGGTAGTTCTGGTACTGGTCGTCCGCCTTGAGGCGCGCCGCCTCCTCGGAGACCCGTTCCCCCATGGTCACCACCTGGAAACTGGCCCAGTCCGGCTCGCCTGAGTCGACCGGGCGGAAGAAGTCGCTGATGCACAGCCACGGCGACTCGGTCTGCCGCGGGAAGGTGTACCGCATCAACTCCTTGGTACGGCTCTCGTCCTCGAAGAGGACCAGATCGTCGCCGTCTGCGTTGGCCGCGTAGTGGCCCCAGGCCGCCTGCGGAACCAGCAGCTGGCCGGACTTGGCCGTCGACAACTGGTCGCGGAGGAGGGCCCGGATCCTGTCCTTGAAGGCCGCATCGTCCTCACCCGCCTCGGGGCGGAATCCCCACTGGTTGCGGAAGAGGGCTGTCTCGTTGAGGTAGGCGGCGATGTCGTCGATGGCCATCCCCTTGGCCACCCGGCTCCCGAGGAACGGCGGTTCGAACGTCGGGTTGTCCAGGGCGACCTCGGGGGATCGGGTCGGGAGGGTCTCCCCCCGCTCGCGGGCCTCGGCTGCGGCCTGCTTGCGCAGCTCGCTCTTGCGGGGCCCGAGGTCGCGGCCGCCGATGGCCCGCCCGAAGTCGGGGTCGTCCTCACCTGATCTGGACAGCTCGACCAGCCGGTCCATGGTGCGGAGGCCTTCGAAGGCATCCTTGCCGTAGAAGAGCCGGCCGTCGTAGACGGTGCGAAGGTCCCGTTCGACATAGGTGCGGGTCAGCGCCGCGCCCCCCAGGATGACCGGGATGTGGGCCAGGTTGCGCCTGTTCAGCTCCTCGAGGTTCTCGCGCATGATCAGCGTGGACTTGACCAGCAGCCCGCTCATGCCGATGGCGTCTGCACCCGTCTCCTCGAGGGCGCTGACCATGTCGGCGATCCCCACCTTGATCCCGAGGTTCTTCACGGTGTACCCGTTGTTGGTGAGGATGATGTCGACCAGGTTCTTGCCGATGTCGTGCACGTCACCTTTCACCGTGGCCAGCACCATCACCCCCTTGCCCCCCTGGTCCGCCTTCTCCATGTACGGCTCGAGATAGGCGACGGCCGTCTTCATCGTCTCGGCTGACCCGAGCACGAAGGGCAACTGCATCTCGCCCGACGCGAACAGCTCGCCGACCGTCTTCATCCCGGCCAGCAGGAAGTCGTTGATGATGACCAACGGCGTCACCCCATCGGCCATGGCCTCCTCGAGGTCGGCTTCGATCCCGTTGCGGTCACCGTCGATGATCCGGTGCTCGAGCCGCCGGTCGACCGGCCAGCCCGACCGGTCCTCCATGGCCGCCGCGCTCGAGGCCGACACCCCTTCGAAGATGGCCAGCAACTCGGACAAGGGGTCGTACCCCTCGCGCCGCCGGTCGTAGACCAGGTCGAGGCAGACCTCCCTGGCCCGCTCGTCGATCTTCGACAGCGGCAGGATCTTCGATGCATGGACGATGGCGGCGTCGAGCCCGGCCTCCACGCACTCGTGGAGGAAGACCGAATTGAGCACCTGCCGTGCGGCCGGATTGAGCCCGAACGAGACGTTGGACAGGCCGAGGATGGTGTACACGCCGGGCAGCTCGGCCTTGATCCGCCGGATCCCCTCGATGGTCTCGATGCCGTCCTTGCGGCTCTCCTCCATCCCGGTGGACAGGGGGAGGGCCAGCGCGTCGAACATCAGGTCCTGCGGCCGCAGCCCGTACCGCTGGGTGGCGATGTCGTGGATGGCGGTGGCGGCGCGGAGCTTCCACTCGGCGGTCCGGGCCTGTCCCTCGGTGTCGATGCACGTGCACACCACGGCTGCCCCGAACTCCTTGGCCAGGGTGAGGAATGAGTCGAGCCGGGTGCCGGGCTCGTCCCCCTCCTCGAGGTTCACCGAGTTGATCACCGCCCGCCCGCCGATCCACGACAGGGCGGTCTCGACCACGGGGGCCTCGGTGGAGTCGACCATCAGCGGTGCGGTCGACTGGGTGGCGAAGCGGGAGGCGACCTGTTCCATGTCGGCCACGCCGTCGGCCCCGGTGTAGTCGACGCAGACATCGATGAGGTGCGAGCCCTCCTTGACCTGGTCGCGGGCCATGGCCACACAGGTGTCCCAGTCGGCTTCGAGCATGGCCTCGCGGAACTTCTTCGATCCGTTGGCGTTGGTCCGTTCCCCGACGACCAGAAATGAGGTGTCCTGCTCGAACGGGACCTGGGTGTAGATCGATGCCGCGCCGTACTCGGGTTCGGCCCGACGGGTCGCCGGGGCGAGATCGGCGCACGCCGCCACCACCGCGGCCAGGTGGGCCGGGGTGGTCCCGCAGCATCCACCCACCACCGACACCCCCAACTCGCTCACGAACTGGCGGTGGAACTCGGCCAGCTGCTCGGGGGTCAGGTCGTAGTGCATGGCCCCGTCGACCACGGAGGGAAGTCCGGCGTTGGGCAGACAGCTCACCGGAATGGTCGCCTGGCCGGTGAGATGACGCAGAGGCTCGAACATCTCGGCGGGCCCGGTGGCGCAATTGAGGCCGATCAGGTCGAC
>JBEKIU010000175.1:0-8307 GCA_050011635.1 Acidimicrobiales bacterium | reverse complement strand
ATCCTGCCCTCAGGAGCCAGTCCGGCGGTCGGGGTGATCCCGAACAACACCACGCTGGATTCGGTCCTGGTGTGCCCGACCACCGACCAGCGGGGGGTGGCCAGCGGAGCCGGTGCCAGTTGCGACATCGGCGCCGCCCAGGGAACGGCACAGTTCACGCCCACCACGCCCGCCATCTCCAACCTGCCCGCATCCCCCATCTACGGAAGCGGCTTCACCGCCGCCGTCTCAACCACCGGGGACGGCACGACATCGGTCACCTCGTCCACGACCTCGGTGTGCCGGGCCTCGGGTCGTCTTGTCACCTTCGTCGGGTCGGGGACGTGCACGCTGAAGGCCCACGTCGCCCTCGGCCCGAACTACAGCGCGGCTGCCGGTTCGGACCAGACCGTGACCGTGGGGGCGGACTCGACGACCACGGGCCTGGCCACCAACACCGCCAGCCAGATCTACGGGCACGAGGGGGCCACCAGGTTCACCGTCACCGTCCACACCGCCAACGGCGAGGCGCTGCCCACCACCGACTCGGCCACCGTCCACGTCGGCACCGCCAGTTGTGTGGCCACCTTGACCCCGGCCGGCAACGGAGGGAGCGGAGGGTGCTCGATCGCGAATAGCGCGATCACCTTCGGTTCGTATACGGCAGCGGTCACCTACGGCGGCGATGCCGACCTCTCCGGCTCCGGGCCGGCCACCACCCCCTTCACCGTGACACCCGTCATCGACGGGGTCACCTTCGGCGGCAACCCCGCCAATCCGACGGTGACCGTGTCGGGGTCCGGGTTCGGGGCCAACTCCTCCGCCATCGGGTCGCCGACCGCGGCCGCCTGCGGGGCCAGCGGGTCCGACTACGGCACCAACTTCAACTTCGCCGACAACACGAACGTCTGGGGGGCGGGAACGGGACCGGGGGACTGCATCGGAGTGGCCATCGCGTCGTACGCGACAAACCAGATCATCTTCACCTTCGGGAACGGCTACGACCTCTACGGAGGCCCGATCAACGACGGTGACAGCTATTCGATGACCGTTCTCGGGACCACCTTTAACGGCACTGCCTCCCTCGGGACCGGCTACACCTGTTCCGTGTCCTCGCTGTCGGGGACAACCAGCTTCCCGGTGGCGGAATCAGAGTCGACGGCGCCACCTTCGAGCATCGACGTCGGGGGGACGTTCTCGACCGCGTTGGCGGCCCAGGTCACCGTGCCCGCATCGGTCATCGACCACTTCATCGGGATCGGGGCCACCTCGCTCACCGTCAGCTCCCAGACCACCTCAGAGGACGGCCTCACCGCGGTCGGGGGCTCGGCGAGCGGGGCGGTTGATCCCAACACCGAATCGGCGTCGGCCTTCAACCTGCCCCAGAGCGACACCACCTTGGTGGCTAACACCCCCTACACCTACGACACCACCTACAACCCGGTGACCTGGCAGACCGGACCGGGGACCGGCAACGTCTCCTTCGTGCCCGGGGCCATCACCGCCGAGGCCACCTTCGTGGTCAACGGGACCCCGACCACCGAGTCCATCTCCTGTGCTCCGCCGTCCGGGGTGGCGGCACTCGGCACGACCACGGTCAACCCGCCTCCGCCCAACCCCACCTACCAGGTGCCCTCTTCCTCCCCGCCGCTCCAGAGCACGGTCAGCGGGGGCGCCGCCGGGGGGTCGGTGGCGACCAGCGCTGACACCTCGACAGCCTCGGTCACCGGGCTGGCGGGCAGCGCGGGCAACGACGGGGGATGGGGGGTCACCATCGCCAACACCTCGTTGGCCTCGGTCACCGGACTGACTGCCACCGTGAGCGTGACCGGCAGCGGGGCTCCCCTCACCTTCGATCTGGCCGGCATGGCCGCCTCAGGCACCAACTGCGCCAACGCCGGTTCAGGCCAGCTCACCTGTTCGATCGGAACCCTGGCCGCCGGGGCCTCGGACACCCTCGACGTGCTGGTGGACACCGCCGGCCTGGCCAACGGCACCACCCTCACCGGCTCTGTCTCGGTGAACTCGTCCAATGCCGGGAGCCAATCAACCGCCCTCGGCCCGATCGGGGTGGTGGTAATCGAGAACGGCAACGGTACCGCCGCGGTGGCCGCCGCCGGGATTCCTCTGGCCAGTACCCAGAAGTCGCTGAAGCTGGCCAAAGCCACGGTGTCCCTCACCCTGCCCAAGGGCAAGATCAAGGTCAAGAAGAAGGGAGTGGGGCCGGCGGCGGGCACCATCACCATCAGCCCCCCGCCGGTGGCCGTGACCCTGGAGAGCCTGGCCCCCTCGGCCGAGCCGGCCCTGTGCCCGCCCACCGGGTCGACCAAGTGCGAGGGCGACATCGTCCAGGTGGTGGGCAACTTCTCGATCTACACCAGCAAGCTCAGCCCCATCGTGACCGTGCTCAAGTTCTTCTACGGTGCGAAGGTTCCGACCGGCACCGTGTACTTCCTCAAGCCCAACGGCAAGACCGTGGACAAGCTGTCCGTCTGCAAGAAGACAGCCAGCGGGTACGACACCCCGTGCCTCGCTGTGCCTGAGCAGGACCTCGGGACCACGGGCAACAAGTACGCCCAGGACACCGTCTACTTCACCGGCAACGACCCGGCCATGGGGCGCCGTTGAGGCAACCATCGATGGGTGACCCACGCAACAGGGTCGGAGCGCTTCGATCCATGCACACCGCTCTCCTGCTTATCGGGACCGGAGTGACACGTTCTGCGGAGGGGCGACGGTCACATCCAGTTGCTGAATTCTGACCCGACGGTACGGGACACTGGCGGGGTTCTTACCCATGCCTCAACTTGATGGGACCTGACTGGACGAGCCATGTCTGCATCCCCGGTGTGGTGCACCGGTTCTTGGCCGGCATCGGAGCAAGACCTCCGCCGACCGAGAGCAGCTTTCCGGCCCGAGCGACGACGTGACCTCTGCCATCGGTCAGTTCGGTGGGATTGAACCGAACCCCGTAGCCCGCCGGCCACAAGAAAGACGTGCGGCTCTGCCCGTTCGATCCTGGGCTCTCCAGCCAGGCGCAGGCCCCCGAGTTCGTCAACCGGGCGTCGACTATGCCGGTGGCGAGGGCCAAGAAGGAGTTGCCGCCGGGTCTCCACCCGTCAGAGGGAAGCAGGTACACATGTGCCTTTGTTGCTTGATGGTCCGGTGCAACCAGAGCGGTACTGCACCCGGCCAGACTGACGGCGCAACAGACCGCGATGAGCAATGGGCGACGGGTCGACTGTCCTGTCACCGGCGCAGTTGCGCATCGCAGGATCGACCGGCAACGCTCGAGACAACTCACCACTGGACGCCGGTTGAGACACAGAACTCGTTGTTCTCTGGATCTGCCATCGTTACCCAGCGCGCCGGCCCGAAGTTCCTGACCCCGTCGTGGAGTCGCCGGGCGCCGAGCGTCTCCAGCCGGTCGACCTCGAGCTCGACATCGTCGGTGACGATGTCCACGTGCATGCGGTTCTTCCCGGACTTCGCCTCGGGGACCCGCTGGAGAAGAAGTGGAGAGCCGTTCACCTCCTCGGGCACAAGGACCGCCAGCGATGGCTCCGCGTAGTGGACCCGGTAGCCGAGCGCCTCCCGCCAGAATCCCATCAGGTGCTCCGGGTCCGAACAGTCAAGGACCACTTCGATCATTGCGCTCCGGGCCATGCTCCACCTCCTGACGGATCCACCTGAGGGTTCGACCCCGGCATCAAGCATTGTGCAACCGAGATGCTCCCGAAACACCAGCCCGGACCACCGGGGTCTCCCGAGGGTGTCCATCACCTGCGGTCAATGGTCCTTCGGGGTACGGATCCCGTTCGAAACGGCAAATTTCTGCCCAGCAAGCCACCACCCTCCGCACTGAGATTGCCACTTTCAGTTGTCGTCTCCGACCATCCGTGGTACGCAGGGCGCCAGGCAGGCGGGTGATCGGCATCTCGGAGCGGAGGGATCCATGGCAAGGCCCTGATGCAAAGGCACAGAGGTTCCAAGGGGTCACCGTTCATCGGCCTGGCGATCGTCATCGTGGTGTTGATGGTCGTACCGGCCACCGTCGTGGCGGCCACGGAGCACGCCGCCAGTTCCGCGGAAACCTGGTGGACGGCACCGCCGGGCAGCCTTCCCTGGCAGTGGTACCTCGACGGTGCGTTGAATCTCAGTAGTCCGACCGACATGGGCACCAACGACACTCTGCCCGGCGGGAGTGCCGCCCCGAACCCGGTCGTCTACGACATCGATGGCATCGATAACTCGGCCGGCACGGTGACGTCGCTGCACGCCATGGATGACCACGTTGTCTGCTACATCGAGGTCGGAACGGCCGGCAACTACTACTCGGCGTCCGAGGAAGGGATCGCCACCACGTACTTCGCCCAATTGAAGGCGGCAGGCGACCTCAGCTCCAACAAGCTGTCGGGTTATCCCGAGTACTTCATCAATGTCAATGCAACGTCAGCTGTCAGCATCATCGAATCGATGATCAAACAGCAGTGTGCCAACAAGGGCTTCGATGCCGTGGAGACCGATCTGGACGAGACCTACGACAACAACGAGGGAACCACCCCGTGGACGATCACCGAGGCGAACGAACAGACCTACCTCACGACGCTGGCCGACTACATGCACTCGCTCGGACTGGGATGGATCGCCAAGGACCTCGACGACACGGGTGATGGCTTCGCCGGCGTCATGGAACCGCTGGCCTCGGGCATCATCACCGAGCAGTGCAACCAGAACGACACCTGCGGTCAACTGACGAGCTACGAGGGGCGCGTGGCGGTGCTCAACGCGGAGTACGAGTCGTCGCTGTACCCGGGCTTTTGCACCTACGACGAGGCGAACGGTATCAACGGTGCGCTGTTCAAGGCGGATCTCGACGGTCCACGTTCGCCGTGTCCCGGGCCGGCCAGTCCCGCGAAGGCGTCGACGACCATCACGACATCCCTCTCCGGCGGCGGCCAAACCGGTACGAGCATCGCCGTGCCCGTTGACACGGGAGTCACCGATGCGGCCACGCTCACCGGCAGCGACGCCTCCGAAGCCACCGGAACGGTCACCTACAGCCTGTACTCGGACCCTGCGTGCGCCGACGAGGTGGGCACCGCCGATCCGGTGTCCATCACCACCCCCGGGACCGTGCCGGGATCGAGCCCGGTCATCCTCACCGATGCGGGCACCTACTACTGGCAGGTGTCGTACTCGGGCGACAGCGCCAACGATCCCACCACCAGTCAATGCGGATCCGAGGTCGAGGTGGCAGCCGTTCCTGCCGACACTGCCATGACGACATCCCTCTCCGGCAGCGGCCAATCCGGCACATCAATCTCGGTACCCGCCGGCACGGGGGTCACCGATGCGGCCACGCTCGCCGGGGACAACACCGACGAAGCCACCGGGACGGTCACCTACAGCGTGTACTCGGACGCTGCGTGCACCGACGAGGTGGGTACCGCCGATCAGGTGTCCATCACCACGCCCGGCGTCATACCGGAATCGAGCCCGGTCATCCTCACCACCCCGGTCACCTACTACTGGCAGGCGACCTACTCCGGCGACGGGCTCAACGGGACATCGGCGAGTACGTGTGGGCCGGGCGATGACGTCGAGAGCGTCTATACCTCGTCGCTGTCGCTCACCAAGTCCACCACCTCCACCGGCTACGGCGCCGTCGGCCAGGCCATCCCCTACCGCTACCTGGTGACCAACACCGGCACGACCACCGTCTCCTCGATCGGGATCAACGACAACAAGATCGCCTCGGCCGGCATCACCTGTCCCGCCTCGTCCCTGGCCCCGGGTGTGAGTGAGAGCTGCTCAGCCACCTATACGACCACCCAGGCCGATGTGGACGCCGGCTCGGTGACCAACGTCGCCACCGCCACCGGCACGGACCCCTCTGGCACCGCGGTCACCTCCATCCAGTCCACGGTGTCGGTGCCCGCCGACAGCGCCACCTCCTCGTTGTCGCTCACCAAGTCCACCACCTCCACCGGCTACGGTGCCGCGGGCCAGTCCATCCCCTACCGCTACCTGGTGACCAACACCGGCACGACCACCGTCTCCTCGATCGGGATCACCGACAACAAGATCGCCTCGGCCGGCATCACCTGTGCCGCCTCGTCCCTGGCCCCGGGTGTGAGTGAGAGCTGCACCGGGACCTACACCACCGCCCAGGCCGACGTGGCAGCCGGCTCGGTGACCAACTCCGCCACCGCCACGGGCAAGAACCCCCAGGGAGCGACGCTCACCTCCAACCAGTCCACGGTGACGGTCCCGTTTGTCCAGAGCGCGGGTATCGGGATCGTCAAGACGACCAATGGTGGCAATGGCCAGGACATCGCGGTGGGCTCAGCCGTGGCCTGGAGCTACGTGGTGACAAACACCGGGAGTGTGACCCTTTCCAACGTCACCGTCACCGACAACAAGGTGGCCTCCAAGGCCATGACGTGTGCGGGGAAGCGCACCAACGTCGTCACCACCCTCGCCCTCAAAGCGACGGTCACCTGTACGGCCACCGGTACTGCGGTTGCCGGTGCCTACACCAACACGGGCACGGTGACCGGAACCCCGCCGGGCGGAGCCAAGGCAGTGACCGCAACCTCGATTGGCAGCTATTTCGGCTCTGCCCCGGCCATCTCCCTCACCGGGTCGGCCAGCCCGACGAGCTTCACCGGATCGAACCAGAAGATCACGTACTCCTACGTGGCCAAGAACACCGGGAACGTGGCCCTCACCTCGGTCGCCGTCACCGAGAACCAGATGTCCGCCTCCTGCCCATCGACGACGCTCGCCGCCGGGGGATCCGAAACCTGCACGGCGACCTACACCACCACCACGACCGACGTGAAGAACAAGGCGATCACCACTACCGGGACTGCCACCGGTACCCCGCCGGTCGGGGCCAAGGTCACCGCCACCTCCAGCGTGAAGGTGTCCTACACGTAGGAAGCGCCGCGCCGACCAAGCAGGACCGTGTGAGTGGAGGGTCGGTCCGGCTGCACAACCCGTGGCTAGTGAATGGTTCGGCCGTTGGCGATCGCTTGGAGGAAGCCGGCAGCCTTCACTCGTCAGCTGGCCGCTTCACACCGGGCGCCTGCCGGAATGGCAGTGGCGGCGTGGCGGTGGCGGCGGTGGCGGTGGCGGCGGTGGAGGGCAGGTGTGGATCCTGTACCGGTGACCGACGACGAAGTGCCACATGTTGTTGGAGCCGCTGACGAGGGCGTCATACTGGACGACACCGCAGAAGCTCGGTTCGGCCAGTGACAGGGTGCCGGAACCCCCCTCGACGTGTCCGATCTGCGGGTGGCCGGCGACATGGGGCTCATCGCCCCAGAGAAGCCACGTGCACGTCCCCGCCACCCTCTTCCCGTGCGGCTTGCAGTGACGGGGGATGGTCAGACGGACAATGTGCGTGCCCCGGTCGAGTCGGACCCCGGCGCGCAGCGGTGCTGCACCCGCGGCATGCGGCAGGAGCAGGGCCAACGGAATCGCGGCCAGCGGGAGAAGGAATTTGCGTTTCATATCGACCCGTCGCCTTCTTGCCCCGTCGTTCGTCAGCCGAACCGCGGATTCCCGATTCTCCGGCGTTCCGGTTCTTGGCAGGTGCTCCTACTCGTTTCGACCGGTTCCACTCCCGACTTGAGCCTCGAGGGCCACGGGTGGCGAAGCCTCCCTACGGCCGGGCCCGATCGGTGCTCCGGCGGCCTTCCGACTCCGGTCCCGGCAGAGGTCAGCGGGGTCCCGCATCCTCCATCAGACATTTGGCCCGCGGGCAGCCCTCGGCGGTCACGGAATCCCGGCCGATCAGTTCGATCCATCTCGAGGACGACGACTGTTTCGTGCCTTCAACAGGACCGGGCTGACGCCGAACGGTCTGGCGATCCACAATTTCTGCTCAGCCGTCGAGCGAGCGGGCTGACCCCGCCCGCCGGCCTGCGGTCGCGAGTGGGGCCGACAGAAGTCCTACTGGCCAGGCCGGTGAGACCCCGGCATCATAGGTGGCCGAGGAGGTGGCCTCTTGGGCTCGAAGGCACTTGTCACGACGCGGTTGGAGGTCCGTCCTCCCACCGAAGCGGATCGTGTTCGCTTTGTTGAATTGTGGTGCGATTCCGAGTTCATGATGTTCTCGAAGCGGGCGCCCACCGAGGAGGCGGCCAACAGGCGCTTCGATCGCATGATCGACGTATGTGGAACCGTTCCGTTCGCCAAGCAACCGATCGTTGAACGGGCTTCGGGGCTCGTCATCGGCTATACGGGTGCCGATTACTTCACCTTCGAAGGACAGGCACGTCTGGAGTGGGGGTACCGGCTGGTGCCGGAGTCACGTGG
>JBEKIU010000174.1:0-8320 GCA_050011635.1 Acidimicrobiales bacterium | reverse complement strand
GCCCACCGGTGGCGGCCTCGCGGACCAGGAGGATATCGCCGACGATGGCCGGACCGTTGAAGGTCATGCCCCCGGCCACGGTGGTGGGCGCGAAGGAGGCGGCCGTGTCGGTCTGCCAGGCGATGGCGCCGGTGGCGGCGTCGAAGGCGTCCACGCTCGGCTCCTGGGTGGCCGTGTCCCGCGGGTCGGACGGGTCGCACAGGATCTGGGTGTCCTTTTCGAAGTGGCCGAAGTCGCCGAGGGCGGTGGAGCCGTACACCCGCTGCCCGTCGTAGGCGGTGGTGGCGATGAACCCGCCCGAGAACCCGCCGAAGACGACGTTGGTGGCCCACTCGAGGTGGCCGGTGGCCGGGTCCAGCGAGTAGTAGGTCCCGTCCTTGCCGCCCACGCCGAGGAAGGTGGCCGTCCCCTGGGGGGTGATGCCGGCGTTGGGCGTGGCCCCGAAGTCCCAGTCGCAGGCGGTGGCGGGGAGGGGCGGGCGGTAGACCCAGGCCAGCTTGCCGGTGTCGATGTGCACGGCGATGACCGCATCGGACAGCGGCCCGACGGTGGAGAAGTCGCAGTCGGCGGTGTCGAACACGATGAGCCCGAGCCCGGGCAGCACGGTGCCCGATGACCAGACGCTTCCGCACCCGTCGTTGAGCACCCGGCCGGCCGCGTCCACATCGGTCTGGAGCTCCCACACCGGTCTGCCGGTGTCGAGGTCGGCGGCGGCCACGTAGCCGCGCTCGCCGTCGGCCCCGTCGACATCCACACCGAAGAGGACCTTGTCGCCCACCACCACCGGCGAGGAGAAGATACGGGTGCCGTCCTTGTCGGGGTCGGGTGGGCGTTCGGGCCGCCCGGTGTAGTCGTGGCGCCAGTAGAGCGCGCCGGTGGCGGCGTTGAGCGCGTACAGCGTGTAGCCACCGGCGAAGATCACCAGATCGGGCCGTGAGCCGCTCCCGGACTGGTACCAGGCCGACGAGGTGACCAGCCCGCCGTCCGACGTGGCGTCCCGGGGGTGCTGGCCCGGGTAGGGGGTCACCGCGTTCTGCGGGCTCAGTCTGTACGTCCAGCGCACGGCCCCCGTCTGGAGATCGAGCGCGTAGAACTCGTCGTCCCACGAGCCGGCGTAGACGGTGCCGTCGACCACGGTCGGGGTGGCGGTGACCACATCGGCGGTGCGGAAGAACCAGGCCACCTTGAGGCGCTTGGCCGTGGCTTCGGTCAGCGTGGTCCGGCCGTGGAAGGTGTGCTGGGCGTCGTGACCGTAGGTGGGCCAGTCCCACGGGCCGGGGACGATGGGAACCGATTGCACCACCGGGGTGGTCGACGGTCCCGAGCTACAGCCGGCCAGGACGGCGGCGGCCACCACCAGACTGGTCAGCGAGCGCCGGAGCCCGCGTCGGGCCGTCACCGCCATGGATGCCCCCCTCCACGACCGGCGCGGTCAGCCAAAGCCGGCCCTGGCCGGGGCGTTCGACGGGGGCCCGGCGTCGGGGGCGGGGTTCTCCGACGGTCCCGACAGGGGCTTGGCGATCTTGCCCGTCGGGTACGGGCAGACCTGGTGGGCGGGCACGCACACGGTCACGCTGGTCGGGAAGTCGAAGCCGGTGGCGATGGCCACCGGTACTGACGGTTGGCCGTTGGTGAAGGTGACCTTCATCACCCGTCCCCCGTAGTTGGCCGGGCCGCATCCGGTGAGGGGTCCGGTACAGGTGACGTGGATGTCGACGAAGTACAGCGTCCCGTCGGGGGCGAAGGCCATGCCGAACGGGTTGTACTGGTCGGGGCTCTTGCCCAGCTCGGCGATGGTCGTCCCGGGCACCGGGCCCCGTCCCGGCTCGGGCTGGCCGGTGTCGGTCACCCACTGGATGCCCGGGTTCCCGATGTAGCTGCTGACGGCGAAGCAGCCACAGGTCGGGTCCTTGGCCACGCCGGACGGGAACGGTACCCCCTTCAGGAACGTCGACACCTGGACCTTGCTCCGCGGGTAGATCCCGCCCGGGCAGTCGGAGGCACTGGCCGGCAGCGACGAGGCGGCGAAGCGGAGCACGCTCTGGGTGCCGACGTTCGGGACGAGGAGGTCGCCGTTGTCGGCCAGGGCCATGGTCCCCGGTTGGGCCAGCCCGCCGGTGCCGTCGGTGTGATGGGGACCGGTCCCGCCCGCCGTCGGTCCGTAGACGATGCAGTAGCTGGTGTAGTGCGGCGCGAACCACTCCACCAGCCTCCCGCTGCTGGGCGAGGGGAACTGGCCCTGGGCCGTGGCGATGTCGTTGCCGAACACGTTGCCGGCCTTGTCGACGGCGCAGCCGGTGTAGGTCTGGTTGTTGTTGAACACGCCGTTGGCGGTGGGCGGCGAATCGCTGCCGATGGTCTGGCCGGGCATCTTGAACGGACCGGGTACGTACAGGGTCTGCCCGCTGAAGGAGCCGTTGGGCTCGTCGAGCTCCTCGCCGTCGGCCGGTTGCTTGTAGGGCTTGGCGCTGCCGAGGTCGCGCTGGGCCGGGAGGGTCGGGTCGTAGCCCACGACGAAGCGGCCGTCGGGCAACAGGCACATCTGCCCGTTCGGGTCCCAGGGTGGGACGAGCTGGCCCTGGGTTCCCGAGGGCATGGACAAGAAGTCCTCCTCCTCGTTCTGGTCCCAGTACACGAGGTAGCCCGACGTCGGCGCCTTGCCCCCGGCCACCAGGGCCACGCTGCTGTTGGTGGCGGTCGACGACGTCGTCGGCGACGACGTCGACGACGAGCACGCGGCCACCAGCGCCCCGGCGCAGCCGACCACGGCCAGCACGGTCAGAATCCCCCTGATTCGCACGCTTCCCCCACCTCTCCGTCAGACCTGCCGGATGCCGCCGGTGGTCATAGTAGAAGACGGGCCGGTCCCGCGCCCGGCCGCCCGTACCCGGAAGCGGCGGCAGCGGCAGGGCCATAGGCAGGGCCGTGGCGGTGACCGTTACATTTGGACCGTGACACGAGTCCATCCACCTCCGAAGCGCTACGACGGCAAGGTGGCCGTCGTGACCGGAGCCTCGTCGGGCATCGGCCGGGGCCTGGCCCTGACCCTGGCCGACCGGGGCGCGTCGGTCATCGGCCTGGCCCGCCGGCGCTCCCTGCTCGACGAGCTGGCCACGCTGCTGGCCCAGCGCTCACCGGGCAGCGCCACCCATGAGTGCGACGTGGGCGACGCCGACGGGTTCCGAGAAACGCTGGCCCGACTGGAAGAAGAGCGCGGGGGTATCGACATCCTGGTCAACAACGCCGGTGTCGATCTCATGCTGGAGGTGCCCGGCGGTGACCTGGACACGGTGCGCCAGGTCTTCGACGTCAACTTCTTCGCCACGGTGGCCGGGACGCTGGCCGTGCTGCCGGGCATGGCCGAGCGAGGCTCCGGCATCGTGGTCAACGTGTCCTCCGACGCGGCCCGTGCCCCTGAGCCCGGTCAGGGGGCCTACGCGGCGTCGAAGGCCGCCCTGTCCGCCTTCTCGGAGTCGGTGGCCCATGAGATGGCCCACCGCGGTGTGTCGGTCCATGTCCTCTACCCGGGCTGGGTGCCCACGGCCATGGGGCTGCCGGGCGCCGGGGACGGAGGCTCGCTGCCGCCGAAGATGGTGCGCCGGACGGTGGACCAGGTGGCCACCTTGGTCGCCGACCGGATGGGGGGACCGCGGATCGACATCAACGCGGCCCGGTTGCCGTTGCTGGCCCCGATGGCGCGTACGTTGGCCCCCGTCACCTACCAGAAGGCCATGCGCCGCTTCGCCACCACCGGATAGCCTGCGGGCATGGTGAGAGGCGAAGGCACCACGGTGGCCAGGGGGGTCACCCCCGACGAGGTGTTCGATTTCGTGCTCGATCCGGCCCAGTACACCAAGGCCGACACCAAGATGGTCTGGGTCACCAAGTTGGCCGACACGCCCGACGGGATGCTGGCCCGGGAGGACGGAAAATTCCTCGGCCGGTTCCCCGGGTCGGTGATCACCCGGTACCGCTGGGACCGCCCCACCAGCATCGACGTGACGCTCGAGCACGGGGTGCCACGGAGCCTGCACGCCTGGTTCGAGATCGAGGCCGTGGACGGCGGGACCCGTATCCGCCACGTCGAGGAGCTCGAGCTGGGACACGGCCCGCTGGGCTGGCTGCACGACCAGGTGGCCGGCAAGTGGTTCGCCCAGTCGGTGGACGCCGAAGTGCGCGAGATCGGCCGGCTGCTCGAGGCGGGTGAGCGGGGTCGGGGCGTCCTCGACTGACGAAGGAGGGACGGCTACCGCTCAGGAGCGGCCAGCCGGCCCGACGGGTCCACGGTGACGCCGGGGAGGTCGAAGCGCGAGGCCAGGAGGTCGGGGACGGACCCGATGTCGACGGCAGTGGTCGTGGTGGCCCCGCCGACGGGTCGTTCGATCAACACGGGTTCGCCGTAAATGAAGAGGGAGAGGCAACGGTCGGGGGCGCGTGCGCCGGCCATGACCCCGGTCACGAAGGGCGAGTCCGGGTGGGTGGCCGTGAACCAGTTGCTCACCTCGATGTCCACGGGCACGGCGGGTTCGGGCACGAACCCGTACATGTCCGACCAGGCGTCGTCCTGGAAGGTCTGCAGGACGAGCTCGGCGCCGTCCTCCACCAGCCGGTAGCGCCAGCCCGACTGCTCGGATTCGATCCCCGCAACCAGCGGCACCGGATCCAGGAGCCCCCCTCCCCCGAAGCCGACGTCGGCGACCCAGGGCCCGGCATCGTCCACCACCCGGAGCAGGAGGTGGTTGAGCGGCCGGGGACTACCGTCGGGACCCATCCGCACCCGGGCCAGCATCGGCGCCACCTCGCCGATGTCCAGTGACTGCAGGGCGGCCATGAGGAGCAGGTTGTGCTCGAAGCAGTACCCGCCCCGCCTCCGGGCCACCATCTTGTCTTCGAGGTGGGCGAGGTCGAGCGACACAGGGCGCCCGGCGAAGGAGTCGAAGTTCTCGAAGGCGATGGAGGTGGCGTGGGCACGGTGGACTGCGGCCAGGCCGGCCGGCGCGGCCAGGCCGATGCGGTCCAGATAGGCGTCGACGTCCTCGAGCGGCGACATCACGCCCATGGTAACGGGCGGTGCCCGAGGCCTACGGGGCGGGAGTACGGAGGACGGCGATCCGTCGGGCCAGGTTCACGGCGTGGTCGCCCAGGCGTTCGTAGAAGCGGGCCAGCAACGTGACCTGGGATGCGACCGGGGTGGGCATGGCTTCGGCGGCGATCTCGTCCATCAACCGCTCGCGGAGGATGTCGATCTCCTTGTCGTCCTCGGCCAGCCCCGGTCCTTCGTCGCCCCCTTCACCGTAGGCGTCGGCTGCCGCCCACCACATCTCGAGGGCCACCTCGGTCATCCGCTGCACGATGCCCCGGCTGAGTGGGGACATGTCCACGCCCAGGTTGTCGACGGCGCGCTGGGCCACGTGCTCGGCCAGATCCGCACTGCGCTCGAGCTCGGGCAGGATGAGCAGGATCCCGATGAGCTCGCGCAGCCCGGGACCGCGGCTGGGCCGGTCGATCTGCTGCCAGACCAGCATCTCGACCTCGGCGGTGAGGTCGTCGACGATCTGGTCGCCGGCCACCACCCGGCGAGCCATGTCCAGGTCCCCGTTGAGCAGGGCATGGGTGGCCTGGGCCAGCGCCTCGGAGACCAGGGCGAACAGCTGGCCGACCTTGCGGTCGATGACGTCCATCTCGTCGGACCTGTCCATAGATGAGAAAGACCATACCCACGAGAAACCGGAACGTTCGCGATGTCGCCACGTGCAGGGAACCGTGTCGGTCACCCCCGCTCCCCCATCGTGCGCCCAGCGCCGCCGTTAGTATCTGGCGCCGATCGCCCGCACCGGGCCCGCAGCCATTCCCTGGGAGGACGCAACATGACGAACCGTGCTCTACTGGTCATGGACGTGCAGAACGCCATCGTGGACCGCATCGGCGACGGATCCGGCGCGTTCCTGGCCACGCTCGGTCAGACCGCGGCCGCGGCCCGGACTTCAGGGATACCCGTCATCTACGTCCGGATCGGCTTCAGAACGGGAGCACCCGAGATCAGCCCGAGCAATATGACGTTCGCCCGCATCGCTTCGGGCGCCTTCGACGAATCGAACTTGTCGACCCAGATCCACAGCGCAGTGGCCCCCCAGCCCGGCGACATCATCGTGACGAAGAAACGGGTGAGCGCCTTTTCGGGAAGCGATCTCGATGTCGTCCTGCGATCGCTCGGCGTCGACTCGCTGGTGCTGACCGGCATCGCCACCAGCGGGGTCGTCCTGTCGACGCTGCGGCAGGCGGCCGACCTCGACTTCGGCCTCACCGTGCTCTCGGACCTGTGCGCCGACAACGATCCCGAAACCCACCGGGTCCTGATGGACAAGGTCTTTCCCCGCCAGGCCGCCGTCATGACCGCAGAGGAGTGGATCGAAGCCTCGTCCGCCGACTGAGTCGGCCCACGGTCATCGGTCGACATGCCGATGCCGTCGGGAGCTATGGTCGCCATGGGTCAAGCCCGAGGCGGGTTGGCCGGACCATCAACAATGCGTCGAGCACGCAAAAAGAAAGAGGCGATCCATCATGGCCCTCGGGATCTACTTCGCACACGAGAACTTCACCCCTGAGAAGTACGCCACCGCCATCAAGAAACTGGAGGCGGCCGGAGCGGGCAAGCCGAAAGGGCGCACCTACCACGTCGCCCTCGAATCGGACGGTGCCATCCAGGTGTTCGACGTATGGGAGTCGCAGGCAGACTTCGACGCCTTCGGTCCGACACTGGTGCCGATCCTGGCCGAGCTGGGCGTGGAGCTCAAGGATCCGATGGTGGCCAACGTGCACAACGTGATCGTGGGCTGAGCCGGAGGAAGAACCCACATGACCGAAGAGGCAAGTGTGTCGGAAGAAATTGCCGCTCCGGCCGAGCGGGTGTGGGCCATGGTCTCCGACGTGACCCAGATGGGCAGGTGGTCACCGGAGAACGAGGGCGCGACCTGGCTGCGGGGTGCGACCGGTCCGCAGCCGGGCGCACAGTTCCAAGGTGTCAACCGCAATGGGAAGAAGACGTGGACGAGCATCGGGACGATCGTCGAGTGCGAGCCCCCTCGCGTGTTCAGCTTCCGCATCAAGGCGGTGGGCCTCAAGGTGGCCGAGTGGCGCTACGAATTCGAGACCACCGCAACCGGCTGCCGGGTGACGGAGACCTGGGTCGACCAACGAGGCCCACTCATCAAAGCCCTCGGGAAGTCGACGACCGGCGTGAAGGATCGCGCCGCCCACAACCAGACCACCATGCTCGAGACCCTCGAGAAGCTCAAGTTGGAGGCCGAGGCAGACTCCGCTCCAGGCTGAAGGCGGGCCGGTAGCCGCAATCCGGACCTGATCGTGGATTAGGCTCGTTGGCCACGAACTCAATGTGACCGAGGGGCGGTTCGCATTTGCGGCGAGGAGGCGTTGGGCCTGCGTGACGACCGAGGATCTGCAGACCGAAATCTCGTTGCCCGTGGTCGACATCGCCGCTGAATCGACCGGCACGCCCGACAGCAGGTCCGAGCCGCCCCGGACTCACCAGTGGCGGGCAGTGCTGCTGGCCGGGTGTGCCTACCTGCTCTTGTCAGTGCTCCTGTGGTGGAACGTGTGGTCGACACACCCGACCTCGGTGACGACGTGCGGGTGTGGGGACAGTTCGGAGTTCACCTGGTTCCTGGCCTGGCCTGCGTATGCCATCTCGCACGGGCTCAACCCCTTCTACTCGACGGCCATGGGCTATCCGCACGGCGTGAACCTGCTGGCCAATGCCAGTGACATGGTCACCGGTGTGCTGGGTGCGCCGATCACCTGGATCTTCGGCCCGATCGCCACCTTCAACGTGGCCCTGACCCTCGGCCCGGTGGCCTCGGCCCTGGCCATGTTCGTGCTTCTCCGGCGTTGGGTGACCTGGGCCCCGGCTGCCTTCGTCGGAGGTCTGTTCTACGGCTTCTCGACGGCCATTCTCATCTCGGCCACGGCCGGGTTCGCCATGATCTCGGCCGAATTGGTTCCCCCTTTGATCGTTCTCTGCCTCGACGAGCTCCTGATCAGGCAACGACGGCGTCCGGTGGCAACGGGCATCGTCCTCGGGCTCCTCGTGACCCTGCAGTTCTTCATCTATTCCGAGGTCCTCCTGATCACGGTCGTGATGGCTGTGGTGGGAATCGTCCTGGTTGTCGTCTACGCCGCCGTCACCCGCCCCGAGGTCCTGCGCGCACACGCCCACAACGCGGTGGTGGGGCTGTCGTCCGGAGCCGTCACCGCGCTGGTCCTCCTCGCCTACCCGGTGTGGTACGCGGTCGCCGGTCCCGCG
>JBEKIU010000173.1:0-8367 GCA_050011635.1 Acidimicrobiales bacterium | reverse complement strand
GTTGGGACGGCCTACAGCGCGGCCGACATCTTCACCGACCCGCACATGGCGGCGCGGGGGGACCTGATCTCCATCGAGGACCCGGTGATCGGGCCCATCCGCCAGCAGGCGCCGTTCCCCCGTTTCGTCGGCCGCCCGACTCCGACCCCCTCGGGGGCCCCGCTGCTGGGAGCGGACAATCAAGCAGTCTGGTGCGACCTGGTGGGCGTCTCGCCCGAGGAGCTCCAGGGGCTGCAGGAGGCCGGGGTCGTCTGAGCAGTTCCGGCGCCCCTATGCGCCAGGCTCCGCATCGCGGGGCAGGCCGAGAAGTCGCTCGGCGATCACGTTGCGCTGCACCTCGCTGGTTCCCCCGGCAACGGTGAGGCACCGCGTGGCCAAGAAGCCCTGGGTCCATCTCGCCGCCCGGCCCTCCAGGGTGGCCCCCTCCGGGCCGAGCATGGCCAGGCCCAACTCCTGCACCCGCTGTTCGTGCTCAGCGCCGAGCAGCTTGCGCAGGCTGGCCTCGGAGCCCGGGTCAGTGCCGGCCAGGGCCAGCAGGGTCGACCGGTGGGTCATCAACCGCAACGACTGTGCCTCGACCAGGAGCCGTCCGAGCCGCACGGACAGGCTGGGGGTCATCGAGTCGCTCTGACGGTCCGCCAGCCTGAGCAATGACTCGATGCCGATGCCGAACGTGGACCCCGAGGACATGGACACCCGCTCGTTGGCCAGCGTCACCCGGGCCAGTCCCCAACCGCCGTCGACCTCACCGATCACACAGTCGTCAGGAACGAACACTCCGTCGAAGAACACCTCGTTGAACATGGCTGCACCGGTGAGCTCGCGCAGAGGCCGGATGTCCAGCCCGACCGAGCTCATGTCCACGATGAAGTACGTGATACCCAGGTGCTTTGGCGCCGACGGGTCGGTCCGGGCCAGACAGATGCCCCACTGGGCGTCCCGGGCCATCGACGTCCACACCTTCTGACCGGTGAGCAGCCAACCGCCGTCGGCGGGCTCCGCCCGGGTGGACAGGCTGGCCAGGTCTGATCCCGCCCCCGGCTCGGAGAAGAGCTGGCACCAGTGGAGCTGTCCCATCAAGGTGGCATCGACCCACCGGTCGCGTTGGAGAGGTGTGCCTTGGGCGATGATCGGTGGGAGAGCCCAGGCGCCGATCCCGATATGGGGGCGGTTGACGCCTGACGACGCCAGCAGCTCTTCGATGACCACCTGCTCGACGGCACCGGCGTCCCTGCCCCAGGGCTTCGGCCAGTGCGGCATGACGAGGCCCACGTCGACCATCCTGCGCCGCTGTGCCTCTCCTTCCAGTGCCGCCAGCTCGGCCACCACCGGAGCCAGCTCCTCCCGCATGGCGTCGGCTTCTTCGGGCAGGTCAGCCGCCAGCGCGCGGCGGGCGCCGCCACCCGCCGCTGCCGCCACCTCCTGGCAGTAGGTGTCCGGCTCACCCATCAGCTGGCGATCGGCCATGGCCCGTTTCAGGTGGAGATGGACGTCGTGCTCCCAGGTGAAGCCGATCCCTCCGAGGACCTGCAGGCACTCCTTGGCCCCCTGGGCATACCCGTCGAGGGCCAGCGCCCCGGCGGTGGACGCGGCGAGCGCCGCGTCGGCCGACCCACCGGCGCTGACGGCCATGGCCGCGTCCCACGCCAAGGCCGTCATCTGCTCGACCCTGATGACCATGTCGGCCAGCCGGTGCTTGATCGCCTGGAACTGTCCGATGGGCCGTCCGAACTGGACTCGGACCTTGGCGTACTCGGTGGCTGTCTCGAGGCACCAGCGGGCCCCGCCGGCGTGCTCGGCCGCCATGAGGGTGACGACGACCTCCCGGACCCGTCCGGTGGCGAGAGCGGGAAGCTGTCGCTCGGCACCGACCGTGACCGCGTCCACGCCCACTGCCCCGAGCCGACGGGTGGGATCGAGGCTGGCCAGCGGGGTGACCGTCACACCACCACCCGATCCGGTCACGTCGAGGAGGCACCAGGTGACGGTCCCGTCGTCCCTGCGAGCCGGGGCCAGCACCGTGCCAGCCGTCGACGCACCGAGCAGCGGCCGCAACGTCCCGGACACGACGATCTCGCCGTTCGCCCCCTGGCTCACGACCTCGAGACAGCCGTCGCCGAACGAGAGGGTGGCCGGGCCGCTCCCGTCGATCAGCCCGGGCAGGAACCGCTCAGCCTGGGCCGGTGTCGACACCTCGGAGATCAGCGCCGAAGTGGCCACGGTGGGCAGGAGCGGCCCCGGGACCAGCGACCTCCCCGTTTCCTCGAGGAGCACGGCCAGCTCGAAGAGGCCGAACCCCTCGCCTCCGAACTCCTCGGGAAGGTGGATCCCGAGCCAACCCTGGGCCGCCATCTCCTTCCACACCGGCTGCAACTCCTCCACTTCCGCGTCCAGGAGGGCCCTCGGCACGCGCGGTGGGCAGTGGGAATCGAGCCACCGCCTGACGGTCGTGCGTTGCTCCTGGTGCTCGTCGGAGATTGCGATCGGCATGTGGCTCTCTCTTCCTTATGCGTCTCTGTCCGAGCTCGAGGCGCCCCCCGGCGAGGGAACATCCACGGACACCACGGAGATCGCCTTGGACGGGCAACCCTCGACCGCCACCCGGATGCGGTCATCGGGGTCACCGGTCGGGTCGACGACGACGGACTGCCCGTCGTCGTCCAGGTCGAAGGTGGCAGGGGCCCAGAACACACAGTTCCCCGAGCCCACACACCGGTCGCGGTCGATCTCGATACGGATCATCGGCCCGCTTGCCGCTTTCCGCCGGCATGGGCCTCCCGGAGCTGACGCTTGCGCACCTTCCCGTTCTGGTCGCGAGGCAGCTCGTCGACCACCTCCCACTCCCGCGGGACCTTGTAACGGGCCAGTCGTGTGGCCACGAAGTCGGACAGGTCCTTGCTGTCCACGTCCGTGCGCAGTTGCACCATCGCCTTCAATCGTTCACCGTCACGATCGTCGGGGATGCCGAACACGGCACAGTCCACCACCGCAGGATGGTCGAAGAGCACCTCTTCGATCTCGCGCGGGGCGATGTTGACGCCGCCCCAAAGGACCATGTCCGACACACGGTCGGTGATGGTGAGGTAGCCGTCCCCGTCCAGGTAGCCGATGTCGCCCACGGTGAAGGCGTCGTCACGCCATGCCCGGCTGGTCGCTTCCTCGTCGTTGCGGTAGCGGAACCGCTGGGGACCGGGCGGTCGGATGTAGATGATGCCGGATTCACCCGTCGCCACGGAGCGGCCGTCGTCGTCGAGGATCCGGATCTCGACACCGGGCCACGGACGGCCCACACTTCCGGGCCGGGACCGCCACTCGTCAGGAGAGATCTTGGTGGCACCGCCCTCGCTGGCGCCGTAGAGCTCGTGGATCTCGGCGTCGGGAAATGCGTCCATCATCTTGAACTTGACCGCGACCGGGCACGGGGCGGCGGCATGCACGATCAGCGAGAAGCTGGATACATCGAGGGCCGCTCTCTCGCGCTCTGGGATCTCGAGGATCCGGATGAAGTGGGCGGGCACCATGAACGAGCGGGTGCCCCGGCGCCGGCTCACCTCGGCCAGAAACAACCGCGCCTCGAACTGCTCGGTGATCACGGTGGCGGCTCCGGTGTACAACGAGCAGAGGGCCCATCCGAGATGGGACGCGTGGTAGGCCGGTCCGCTCATCACGTAGACGTCATCCGGGGTCCAGTTCCACAGGGCCACCTGACCTTCCATGCCGCGTGCCCGACCGCTGTCGTCGGACAGGCTGGTGTGCACCACACCCTTGGGCCTCGCCGTGGTCCCTGACGTGTAGAACATGAGCTCCGGCCCGGCGCCACTGTCCGCGCCGGCCAACGGTGGCGCCGACCCGAGCTCTCGTTCGTAGTCGACTCCCACACGCAGGGAGCCGGCGGCGTGGCGAACGAGTGCCGCAGTCAGGTCGCGGTCGTAGCCGGCCTGGCCGATGACCACGGCCACGTCGGCATCGTCGAGGATGTACGCGAGCTCGTCCGCCTTCAGGTGCCAGTTGACCGGGAGGTAGGGCGCGTTGAGCATGGCCGCGGCCGTGGCCACCTCGAACATCTCGATGCCGTTGGGCAGCACGGTGGCCAGCGGTCGCCCCGGACCGGCACCGAGGGACTCGAGCA
This sequence comes from Acidimicrobiales bacterium, assembly GCA_050011635.1. Taxonomy (GTDB): domain Bacteria; phylum Actinomycetota; class Acidimicrobiia; order Acidimicrobiales; family RAAP-2; genus Bog-756. The sequence continues at coordinate 4,238 of JBEKIU010000173.1, read as the reverse complement.
CCGAAGCCAGCCGGCGGGCCCTTTCGTCGAGCTCTCCGTAGGTGCGGACCGTCTCGCCCAGGAGCAGGGCCGGCCGATCGGGCTCGGCTCTGGCGTGCCCCGACACCCCCCGCACCGGAGCCGAGGTACGTTCTCTCATCGCCGCAGAGACTACTGTGCCCTGGCATCGACGGTACCCGGGGACGATCCCGGCACCGCCGGCAGAGGAAGGGCCATGCGCGAACTGAACACCAGGATGGACCGGATCTTCGGCGCACGGGAGGTCGAGCCGACCGGGGTGGATGGTCCCGAGAGCACCGTGCCGCGTGATCCATTCGACCTGGTGACCGGGCCCCACGCCGCTGGTGGACACAGCCGTGGGTGAGACGCCGGCCGCGGCGCCTCCGGTCGCCCACCCCCTCGAGCCGTTGCGGGCAGACGAGATCCGGGCTGCAGTGGCCGCGGTGCGAGCGAGTGGCCGGATCAACGATGGGGCTCTCTTCTCCACGGTCACGCTCGACGAACCGGCCAAGGACGCCGTCATCGCCTACCGGCCCGGTGACAAGATCGACCGCCGCGTCCATCTGCTCGTCGTCCCCGGCCCCGAGGCCTCGGTGATCGAGGCCGTGGTGGCCCTGCCCGAGGGAGAGGTGGTGCGCTGGACCGAGCGCCAGGGCGTGCGCCCGGCCCTCCTGTTCGACGACTCGTACCGGGCCACGGTCGCCCTCCGCGAGAATCCCGAGTGGCAGAAGGCAATGCTCAAGCGCGGGATCACCGATTTCGACAAGGTCCAGATCGACCCCTGGCCGACCGGCAACTTCGGGAACCCCCTCGAGGAAGGGCGCCGGATCGCCCGCTGCCTCTCCTACTACCGGGAGGTGCCGTCAGACAACGGCTACGCCCGGCCGGTGGAGGGAGTGCTGGCCACCGTGGACGCCGCCCGCGGCATCGTCCTCGAAGTGATCGACCTCGGGGCTGTGCCCATGCCCGAAGGACGCGGCAGCTACCGTCCCGAGGACAACCAGCCGCTGCGTACCGACCTCCGACCTCTGGACATCGTCCAGCCCGAGGGGGTCAGCTTCACCCTCGAGTCCAATCATCTGACCTGGCAGCGGTGGTCGATGCGGGTGTCCATGGATCCGCTCGAGGGGCTGGTGCTCCACACCATCGGCTACGACGACGGTCGGGTCCGGCCCATCATGTACCGGGCTTCGATCTGCGAGATGGTCGTCCCCTACGGCGACCCGGGGCCGCTGCACGGATGGAAGAACGCGTTCGACGTCGGCGAGTGGGGGCTCGGTCGCATGGCCAACTCGCTGGCGCTCGGCTGCGACTGCCTCGGGACCATCACGTACCTTGATGCCACCTTCGCCAGCGAGCACGGCAACCCCTACGTGGTGGAGAATGCCATCTGCATCCACGAGGAGGACTACGGGATCCTCTGGAAGCACAACGACATGAACACCGGCCACACCGAGGTCCGTCGATCGCGGCGGCTGGTGGTCTCCTCGGTCTCCACCGTCGGGAACTACGAGTACGGGTTCTTCTGGTACTTCTACCTCGACGGCACCATCCAACTCGAAGTGAAGCTGACCGGGATCATGTCCACCCAGGCGGTGGGCCCCGACCAGCAGACCCCCTTCGCGTCACTGGTGGCGCCGGGGCTGGCCGCGCCGGTGCACCAGCACCTCTTCTGCGCCCGCCTCGACATCGACATCGACGGCGGTCCGGTCAACGAGGCATTTGAGATCTCGGCCGAACCGCTCCCCGCCGGTGACGACAACCCCTGGGGAAATGCATTTCGTCAACGGTCGATCCGGCTGGAGTCCGAACGGGGGGCCCGACGGGATGCGGACCCGGCCTGCGCCCGGCACTGGCGGTTCGTCAACCCCGGGGCGTCCAACGGGCTCGGGCGACCGGTCGCCTACAAGCTGGTGCCCGGAGCGACCCCCACGCTCCATGCTCAGCCCGACTCGAGTATCGGGCACCGGGCCGGATTCGCCCGGCACAACCTCTGGGTGACCCCGTATGCGCCCGACGAGCGTCGGGCGGCCGGCGACTACCCCAACCAGCATCCGGGGGGCGACGGTCTGCCCGGCTGGACCGAGGCCGACCGCTCACTGGTGGGCACCGACATCGTGGCCTGGCACACCTTCGGGGTCACCCATCTGCCCCGGCCCGAGGACTGGCCGGTGATGCCGGTGGAGTACTGCGGCTTCCACCTGATGCCCGTCGGGTTCTTCGACCGCAATCCGAGCCTCGACGTCCCTCCACCCCCGGGTCACTGCGACTGACCGGTCCCGGCCGCCACAGATGTTCTGGAGGGCTGCGGCGCCGACCCGGGCGGTTACCATGGCCGCCATGCCCGACCTCGAGTCCCTCCTGTACGACGAATCAGACGGTGTGGCATGGATCACCTTGAACCGCCCCGATGCCCTCAACGCCTTCGACACCACCATGCAGCGGGAGCTGCGCGAGCTGTGGATGATGCTCCGCAAGAACGACGACGTCCGTTGCGTGGTCATCACCGGTGCCGGCGACAGGGCGTTCTGCACGGGCCTGGACCGTGAAGGGATCGGATCCTTCGACGACCTGCCCCTGGGCAAGCTCCCCGGCTACAACACGCCATGGGACTTCGACGACCCGGGCAAGAGCGTCTGCCCGAAGACGAACGACCTGTGGAAGCCGGTCATCGCCGCAGTCAACGGCATGGCCTGCGGCGGCGCCTTCTACATCCTCGGCGAGGTCGACTTCATCATCGCGGCCGAACACGCCACGTTCTTCGACCCGCACGTCACCTACGGGATGCCCGCCGCCTTCGAGCCGATCTTCCTCCTCCACAAGATGCCCTTCCAAGAGGTGATGCGCCTCTCCCTGCTCGGCGCCAACGAGCGGATGTCGGCAGCACGGGCCCACCAGATCGGCTTGGTGTCCGAGGTCGTGCCGTCCGACGAGCTCCGCCAACGAACCGACTGGGCGGCGCATGCCATCGCCGAGCAGCCCGAGTTGGGCGTCCAGGGGACCGTCCGCGCTCTGTGGGCGGGCCTGGAACTGTCACGGAGGCAGGCCCTCGACCAGGCCTACCTGTTCACCAACATCGGCACCGATCCCGATCAGCTGGCCAAGGGACAGGAGCGCTTCACCTCCGGAAAACGGATCGACTGGCGGCTGCGCTGACCCGTCCGGTTCACCCGAAGGCTGACCCCCCCGACTCACCCGGCAGCGGGGGCAGCCCGCCGGCGATCGTCTTGGTCTCCGTGTACTGCTCGAATCCCTCGGTTCCGTTCTGACGGCCGATGCCGCTGGCCTTGTACCCGCCGAAGGGAGCGTCGGCCCCGTACCAGATCCCACCGTTGACCATGGCCGAACCGGCCCGGATGCGACGGGCGACCCGGAGGGCACGCTCCTCCGAACCCGAGGTGACGCCGCAGCCCAGTCCGTAGGGACTGTCGTTGGCGATGCGGACCGCATCGTCGTCGTCCTCGAAGGGGATGACGACGAGCACGGGGCCGAAGATCTCCTCCCGGGCGATGGTCATCGAGTTGTCCACATCGGCCATCAGGGTCGGTTCCACGTAGTACCCGGTGGGCAGGTGGGCCGGACGGCCACCGCCCACGACGACCCGCGCCCCCTGCTCGGCACCCTGCTCGATATAGCGCAGGATCTTGGCCTGTTGGTTGGCGTTGATCTGGGGGCCCTGGAAGTTGGCCGGATCGGTGGGGTCCCCGTAGGCAACGGTGCGGAAGCCCTCCTCCATCAGGGCGATCCCCTCGTCGTAGCGCGAACGCGGCAGCAGCATCCGAGTGAGCATCACGCAGCCCTGGCCGCCATGGGTGCACACTGCCCAGGCGAAGGACAGCTTCTCGGCGAAGTCGGCGTCGTCGAGCACGATGTCGGCCGACTTGCCGCCCAGCTCGAGGAAGAGCCGCTTGAGCGTCGGAGCCCCCTTCTCCATGATGCGCCGGCCGACCGCCGTCGACCCGGTGAACGAGATGAGATCGACCCGGGGATCCGTGACCAGGTCTTCGGCCACCTGGTTGTCCGTGGTGGTGACGACCTGGAAGACGCCGGGGGGGAAGTCGGTCCGCTCAGCCACCAGACGGCCGATCCGGGTGGCGTTCCACGGGGTGTCCGGGGCCGCCTTCAAGATGACCGTGTTGCCGGTGGCCAGCGCCTGCCCGATCTTGTTGATGGACACTTCGAAGGGGTAGTTCCACGGCACGATGGCGGCAACCACCCCGACCGCCTCCCGCACCACC
>JBEKIU010000172.1:0-8437 GCA_050011635.1 Acidimicrobiales bacterium | reverse complement strand
GCCCGGGTCAGAGCCACATAAAAGAGCCGCCGTTCCTCATCGACGCCCTCCGCCGTGCCAGTCGCCATGTCGGAAGGAAACGCGCCGTCGGCGGCATGGATGAGGTGCACCACGTCCCATTCGCCACCCTTCGCCGAATGGACGGTCGACAGTGTGAGCCAGTCGTCGTCCAGCGAAGGTTTCCCGGCGAGATCGCCCGTCGAGCTGGGCGGATCAAGGGTCAGGTCGGCGAGAAAGGTGTCAAGGTCGGGGTAATCGACAGCCAGCCCGGCCAGGGCATCGAAATCGGCCAGGCGGGGCTCGGGATGATCGTAGATTCGCCTGATCATCGGCTCGAGAACGCCACAGAGGAGCTCTACCCGGGCTCCCAGAGGGAGACTCCGGTCCCGGCATCCGGCCAGCCCATCGGCGATCCCCCGAAGGTCGACGCCCGAACGGTGGTTCGGCCGATCGACCGTAGGATCGGAGCAGAATCTGTCGAGTGGACTCGGTATGGCAAAGCCCGTCTCCCGCACTCCGAGCTCTTGCATCATCCGGCTCGCCGACTTGGGACCCACTCCGTCCGCCAGCTGGAGAACCCGCAGCCAGGCCAACTCGTCCCATGGGTTCTCCACCAGGCGCAGTCCAGCAAGCAGGTCGCGAATGTGCGAGGCCTCCAGGAATCTGAGTCCCCCGTACTTGACGAAGGGAACCCCCCGCCGGCCAAGCTCGACCTCGAGGAGGTCGCTGTGATGCGAGGTCCGGAACAGCACGACCTGGTCCTTGAGCGCCTTGCCCGACTCGTGGTGCTCGAGGATCGTCGTGCACACCGCTTCCGCCTGACACTGCTGGTCTTCGCACGTTGCCAGGACGGGGCGTACTCCGCCATTCTGATCGGTCCACAGCCTCTTCCCGAATCCTTCGGTGGCATCGGCGATGACGGCATTGGCCAGTTCGAGGATGGGTCCGGTGGACCGGTAGTTGTGTTCCAACGTGACGGTGGTGGAGCCGGAGAAGTGTTCAGGAAAGTCCAGAATGTTGCGGACCGAGGCCGCCCGAAACGAGTAGATCGCCTGAGCATCGTCCCCGACGACGGTGAGCCTGGCGTCCAACGAGCGGAGGGCCCGAAGGACATCGGCTTGAACAATGCTGGTGTCCTGGTACTCGTCGACCAGCACGTGGTCGAACATCGAAGCAAGGACAGGGCCGACGTTCGGGTCCTTGGCGGCAGCTCGCCAGAAGAGCAGAAGGTCGTCGAAGTCCAGCAACTGTTGGGCCCGCTTCCGTTCGGTATAGCCGGTAAAGATCGACTTGAGCCCGTCGATGTCCTCTGCACACCACGGGAAGTCCCGGGCGACCGTCTCCTCCACACTCACCTGAGAACTGATCACTCGTGCATAGACCGCGGCCACGGTCGAGGCCTTCGGAAACCGACGGTGCCGATCCGCGGCAATCGGTGTCCGGAGGAGGGCGAACAGGTCGACCGCGTCCCCCTGGTCCATGACCGTGAACCCTTCGGGCAGGCCGAGCGATGAGCTGTAGCGACGCAGGATCCGATGGGCCACGGAGTGAAAGGTCCCCGCTTCGACGCGTTTGGCGATCCTCGGATCAACCAGCTGGCAGGCCCGTCTGATCAGCTCGGAGGCCGCCCGACGACTGAAGGTCACGAGCAAGACCCGCTCGGGAGGTGTCCCGTCCTGGAGCAGGCGAGCCAGCCGGCTCACCAGGGTCCGGGTCTTGCCGGTGCCCGCACCAGCGATGATGCGGAGCGGGCCACCATCATGGTCGACAGCTCTCAGCTGCTCGGCGTTCAGTCCGAGGGCCCATCTGGGTGCTGACTCGAGTGACGTGACCACTGCACCAGGCTAATCCAGATTACGAACACTTGTTCGCCTTCCCCGAAGCCACGGACCCTCACCCTGGGAAGTCTGGTCCGGACCGGTGAGCTGATCCCCTGTTCAGCTGCTGATCGGCAACGTCGACGAGACCACCCGATGGACCATGCGAACCGTGTCTCGATGGATTGATGGTGGCTTCTACGCCGGCCTCGGCATCATCCCCCGGCTCGCAGTTCGTCAGGCGTGACGACGACATCGACGAGCGCTTCGGCTCGCAGCACGGTCAACGCCAACGGCTGGCCGATGGCCTCGCCGAGCATCAGACCCTGCAAGGACTGGGCGCTCGTGACCGCCTCGCCATTGGCGCGGACCAGCACGTCGTGCGGTCGCAGTCCAGCTCTTGCCGCCGGCCCGTCCGCTACGACCTCTTCGATTCGCATCCCGCTGTGCTGATCGAATCGAACGACCAACAGCGGAGGGAGTGGGCTGGGGATTCCCGCCAAGCCCAGGTAGGCCCGACGGACACGGCCCTCGGCCATGAGTGTGGCGACGATCTGTCGGGTGATTCCGTTGATGGGGATGGCCAGGCCGACCCCGACCCCGGCCACGGCGGTGTTGATGCCCACGACCTCACCAGAGGCGATGACGAGTGCCCCGCCCGAGTTTCCCGGATTCAGTGCCGCGTCGGTCTGAATGACGTCGTCGACGATGCGCATGTTCTCCCCTGCTCGGGTCGGCAGTGAGCGGCCCAAGGCACTGACGACCCCGGCCGTGATGGTGCCGGCCAGCCCGAGGGGGTTCCCGACCGCCACGACCAGTTGTCCCACTCTGAGCTGCGAGGCCTCACCCAATCGGGCCGGCGCCGGGGTCGCGCCGTCGGCGCGCACCACGGCCAGGTCGGACAAGGGATCGCTGCCGACGACACGGAACGGGACGGTGGTTCCATCGGCGAACGCGACCTGACCGGCTTCTGCATTCCCAACCACGTGGGCATTGGTCAGCAAGAAGCCGTCGTTCGTGAACACGACCGCCGAACCTGCGCCGGCCGCGATGGACCCATCGCGGCGACGGCGGGACACCTGCAACGCAGCGACCCGTGGGGTCAGTTGTTCGGCGACAGAGACGACAACCCGGGAGTACGCGTCGAGCGCATCGACATCGGGTTCGGTTGAGAGGGTAAGGGTATCGGTCATCCTGGTTCCTTATTACAAGATTACATAGTTACTTATACCGGGATCCCTGTCGTCCTCATCCGCAGGCGGTGGCAATTCTGTCTCCCAGGCGTCGCCGGCACCGGTTTCCGACACGAAATGGCTGGTCAGGCGCGTGTGCGGATCTTGGTCGACATCGCCTCTGCCGCGCCCTGGGGCACCGATGGCCGAGACCTCTCGGCCGGATTCAGCATCGGGAGCTACGCCCCGACGCTCCGAGCGAGATGCCCGAAAGGACGACGGGATGCCTCTTCGTCGGCGACGTGCTCGAGGTAGAGCGCGGTGAAGTAGGAAGTTACGGCAGCCAATCTCCCGCGAGCACGTAGAGGTGGTTCGCGAAGTCAATGGCTGCTTCCGGGGCGTGAACAAGGAAGAGCGATGGTTCCACGAGCTCCACTTCGAGGACTCGAGGGTGGCCGTCACTGCCGTCGACGAGGTCAATCCGTCCATATCCGGTTGGCCCGAAGCGTCGGTGGACCGATCGCATCACCGTCTCGGCCAAGGTCCGCTGCTCGTTTCTCGGCTCGACAGAGGTGATGACTTGTCGCTCCCACAGTCGGTCCGCCACCCCAACATCGGCTTGAAGCATTGCCGCCTTGTTGATGGCATGGCTGTAGTGGCCACCGATGTAGATGAGAGAAGCCTCTCCCGCATCGTCGACATTGGATTGATACGGCTGGACCATCACGGTGTAGCCCTCCTCATGCAGGCGGAGCACATGTCTGTCGGCGACATTGACCGGCAGCCCTCGGTACCGGGCCGCGCCTATCCCGCCGCTTGCCACCGATGGCTTGATCACGTAGTCCTCGGACGGTGGCTCCCAGTCAGCGCCCGGGGGCACCCACCGGGTAGGCACAATCGGAATCCCTTCGGCGGCCAGGTCGGCCAGGTAGGTCTTGTCGCTGTTCCATCGGAGCACCGGTGCCGGGTTCACCATGGGGGCCGATGGGTCCACCTTGTCGACCCAAGCCAGAAATTGCGCGCGGCGGGTTACGTATCCCCAGACGAACACCGAGACGACCAGGGCGAAGGACTCCCACTGCACCGTCGGATCATCCCAAAAGGCCACGGACGGGGCTACGCCTGCCGCAATGAGGGCGTCACGCAGATACGGCCACCCGTCATCGAGGTCGGCACCCTCTTCGCTGGCTGCGAAGACGACCGGAGGTTCGGGAGCGACCATCTACTGAAGTGTAAAGCCGTCCTGCCGCGAACCACAGCCCCGAACCTGGTTGCCGTTCCAACTTTCACCACGACCAAGCGCTGGGTCGGCGAAGCCATTCCGACTGTCTACGGATCAGGGATCCGTTGACGTTGTCTGAGGCTGACGATGAGGGAGCTTCCAGCCGGGACGAACAAAATGGCACGTCTCACCAGCGGGGTGCTTCTGGAGGTAGTCCTGGTCCTCCTCCCCGGCCTCCCAGAATGACCCTGCCGCAACAACCTCCGTTACGACGGTTCCGGGCCACAGGCCGGAGACATCAACGTCAGCGATCGTGTCGAGAGCGGTGACCCTCTGCTCTTCGCTGGTGTAGAAGATGGCCGAACGGACGCTTCGACCTGTCTCGCCGCCCTGTCGGTTCAACGTCGTCGGATCGTGGATCTGGAAGAAGAACTCCAAAAGATCCCGGTACGATGTTGTGTCGGCGTCAAAGATGATTTGCACCGATTCGGCGTGATCGCCGTGGTTGTCATCGGTCGGGTTGGGAGTGTCCCCACCGGACCATCCCACTCGGGTCGACGCGACGCCGGAGTGACGACGTAGCAACTCCTGGGTTCCCCAGTAGCAGCCGCCCGCCAGGATCGCCGCTTCTTCTCTCATCAGTGCCTCCTCTGTGGAAGTACCGGGCAAAATGTGATGTAAGCGTCATGCTACCGATCCGGAGAACTGACCCGGCAGCGTTGGGGGAATTCCCCGACCCGGCTAGGCCCCCATGCCCCCGAGGACCCTCGCGATCGAGGCTATGAAACGAGGAATCGCGTCCGGATCTCCGGCGCTCCGAGTGGGGTTCAGCTCCCCAATTGACAGGGACCGGAAACGCTCGTCTCGGGCTGCGATCCGAAGAGCGACCGCAGCCTGGTCGAGGGTCGGCCCAGAGTTGCGTCCGTCCGTATTCTCCGCGAGTGGCGCATCAATGAAATCCAGCACATCGACATCGAGGTGAACAGCCAATGGCCCGTCCGGTAGGTGTTCGAGGGAATCGACTGCAGATGAGGCAGGATCATGCGCAAAGGCGTCACTCGAGATGACATGCAATCCGAGCCGGCGCGCTTCTGCTTGCTCCCATTCGGTGGCGAATTTGTCCTGGATACCTAGCCACGCCACTTGATTCGGTTTCAGAAGGGGCCGAGGGCCGAGCACATCGACAAGCTCATCGAGGGATCCGGCAGTGAGAGCGCGTGAGCCATGCCCATCCAGTCCAGCGCTCCGTCAGTCGTGCTCTCGGGCGTATTGATGTCGTAGTTTCGGTCCAGATACAGCACTCCGACTGGATCTGTCTATACGTGGGACAGGGCGGCGACCCCTCCGAGCGCAACAGTACAGTAGGCGTCAATCTCCGAGTGGGCTTCTCAGTCTCTTGAGGCGATCAACTGATCAGCAATCCGGCCACCGCGTCGATAACCGAAGCCGTCGTAAAGGCCGAGGACGGCACTACCCCGATCCCCTCAATCGGGTGCGGGTGTTCACCAATGAGATACCCGGCGGTACCTGCGGAGGCCTCGGACGGGTGTTTCGTTTTCGCCCCCCTCCCAGTGGTGGCTCACCACCGTAATCGGGACGTATGGCCCTATCTGCCCAGCACTCTTCGTGCAACGCTGGCCTCAGTGGAGTGAGGTGACGATGATAATGTCCTACGCTAATGGTGGATTGAATCTCTGGATGGGTGAAATCAGTCCAGAGGAATATGGCTGGAAGTGGGCATTGATTGGCTCCGCCGGATCTGGCGACGACCCTCGCGCCACTCACGACGGCTCACTTCGCTGTGCATTCTTGCATTAGACCGGTGGCCGTCTTTCCACGCGATACTTCGCCGTCGTAGCGACTCTCAGTGCCTACCACGAGTGGACGGTCTGAGTGGGTACCTCTCAACGATCAGTGCACATCGGCGCCGATTGGGGCCAAGAAGGGCTCTCTGACCGGCGTCCGGAACTCACCCCTACTGGCCAGGCGACCATGCCCCCTCCAAACCTGTCGATGGCGACCAACCCACCATTCGTGCGAAACTTGGGGCAGTCCGAAGTGGCACTTCGGCGGTGAGAAGGCAGGTTCTCGATGGCACATCGGTGTTGGCGGGTCGGCATTCGGTTCGTCTGGCCTGACCCTGATTGGGGACTCTCGGCGGTACAGGTGGCCATCGACCCCTTGAACGGAGCGCACTTCGGGGGGGCGTCATGAAGAGGTTGGGGCTGTTGATCGTCGGTGTACTGGTTGGCGCGTTGCTCGCTCCACATGCTCCATCGGCTGCCGGGTCGACTCCCAAACGCATGATCCTCATCGTGGCCGGTCAGTCCAACGCCAGCGGTTTCAATTCGTACGCGACTGATCCGACAACCGGCATCGACTACCTGGCTCCTCCGTACGCGACTGCGGCCGACAAGGACGACTTGATTGCTTGGTGGCAGCTCGGTCTCACGAAGGACCTCCAGGCTACTCCCGTGCCCCTCGATACACCCCAGATTGGGGCCACTTCACCACCTGCTCAGATCTTTGGGCCGGAGATCGGGCTGGCCCGCGCCGTCATGGCCGCGACGAGGCGTCCGGTGACCATCGTGAAGATAGCTGCCGGCGGAACGTCGCTTGGCCAATGGGTGCCCGGCACCGTCATCTGGAAGAACATGACAACGTTTGTCAGGTCGATCATCCGGTTCGACGCAGCCAAGGGGCAAACGGACGTGATCGGAGGTTTCTACTGGTTCCAGGGCGAAAGCGACGCTGTATACCCGACGGAGGCCGACGCGTACAGAGCCAACCTCACGAAGTTCGTGACGCAGCTCCGAGTCCAGCTGCCCATGGCCAGCGCGCCGATCGTGCTGGCCAAGATCTGGATGGCCCTTTCTGTCGTCGGGAGCAACAAGGTGCGTGCCGCCGACAATTACGTCGCCGCTCACGAGAAGCACGTCTACACGGTCGACACGAAGAATCTGGCCCGGTACGACGACGAGGTTCACCTCACCAACATTTCGCAGTTGAAGCTTGGCGAGGAGATGGCCAAGGTCGCCATGCCCTGAGGTTCACCCCACCGAGACAACACCCACCGATTTCGGCCCCGATCGTCATCGTAGGATGCCCCGAACGTCGGGTGTCGCCACTGGCCAATGCCTCAGGAGTTCCGATCACCGGCGTGGTCGATCCCCCCAACCGCCTGTCAAAGCTCAGAGGACCCTGGACCTTCAGAGACCCGCTGGGGTCGCGCCATTGACGGTCAGATTCTTATACGTCATCGACGTGCCGGCCACCAGATGGCCTGCGAAAAACCCTCCCTGGCCCCACCTCGGCGCATTTTTCGGGATGGTGGCCTCCCCTCCGCTCGTTGTGCTGCCCCACGGCGGTCTTGATTGCCCGGGTGTCCAGACGATGAACTGGACTTCATTGGTGGCGGTGACGGACCTCGCGCAGAGATTGATGGGGTAGAGAGCCGGACCTTTCGGGAGCCAGGTCAGCCCGACCGATCCGAACTGGGTATAAGGCACGCTGGGGTCGGCGTCCGTGTTCCAGACGTGAAAGTTGAAGAAGTTGAATACCGAGAAGTAGATGTTGCGAGTGACCGTGATCCCCGTCGTGTCCCCGTAGGCGTGGTTGAGCCGCAAGACGACCCCCTGTTGGTCGATTCCCTCGCCACTCCCAAAAGTGGCACAGACGGTGATGCTGGCCTCGGCCGGTTTCTTGGGAGTCCAGAAGAACTCCCGGTTATTACCCCCGGTTGTCCGTGGTGCCGTGACGGTCACGATCCCGGCACTGCTATGAATCCGGTAGGCCGTGCCGTCGGGCGTCACCTGGACCTTGTCCATCGCACCCGCCACGCCTCCGACGAACAGCACGGTCCCAAGGACCGCAAACACGGCCCCGGCCGTGATACGCCTTCGTGTCACCCTTCCCCCTCCCGCCGTCGCCACCACAATATTTGTTGACCCCGATCAGTTCCGCAAGTGGGCGTAGCGTCCAGGTGATATGGCGACCGGGGTCGGGCAGATCGTCGGCCTCCAGCAGATTCTCCACACACCCGGATTTGCAGGCGAACGCCGGTCGATACTCCGCCCTCGGCCGCCAGGGTCACCCTGCCTTGTTTCGTGCGACCTCAGCCGGGGTAGGAGCCCGACATGCGAGATACGCTCTGCCCCGGCGCTACACGGAGTCTCTTTGCCCATGTCGGATCCGCTTGGAGGAGAGCTGTCCGATGATCAACACCT